>CAYUYV010000059.1:0-10973 GCA_964449455.1 uncultured Alphaproteobacteria bacterium
GGCTTTTTTTGGGGCGGGGCACAAAACGGCTGCCGCTTTGACTTTCAACTGACATCACGGTGAGACACGCCGCATTAACCAATGGTTAAAAGTGAACAAGGGTAGGGTCGAGCCCAATACTCTTTATAAGGGCATAAACCCGTTTTCCAGGCTGGAGCCCCAGATCCTCGACCGAGGCCCGGGTGATGCGGGCGCGCAAGGGCGCGCCGCCCAGATCAAGGGAAAGATCCGCATCTGGACCATCGGCGGGCATCGCCACCCGAGTGACGACCACGGGCACGATATTGCGGATGCTCAAACCGGAAGGGCGCTCAAGGGCAATGCCCACATCCCGCGCCCGGACCCGAAGGCGAACCCCATCCCCTGGCCGAAGCGCGGACAGCAGCGGTACGACAAACAGGTGCCCACGGACGATCACTTCAGTCAGGTGAAGACGCGGCTCGTGACCACGCACGGTGCCGTGCAGAACCGCGCCAGCGTCCTTGTGACGGCTGAGGTCATCAAGGTCCAGGCGCCCCATCACATCCGCCGTCGCTCCCCGGGCAACCACCGCTCCGGCCCGCAACACAACCATCCGGTCGGCAAGCCGCGCCACTTCGTCCAGGGCATGGCTGACATAGAGCACCGGCAGACCGAACCGCCCCGCCAGGGTTTCGAGATAGGGCAGAATGGTCAGCCGCCGGGCTGTGTCGAGGGCGGACAAGGGCTCATCGAGCAGCAACAGGCGCGGACGGGTGAGCAGCGTGCGGGCCAGGGCGACCCGCTGACGCTCCCCCCCAGAAAGAGCGCTTACCGGACGATCCAGGAGGTCCTGGAGATCGAAAATCTCGACGACCTCGGCCATATCCGGCGGTCCGCAGGCGCGGCGCCGGTCATCGGCATAGTGAAGATTACCAAGGACCGTGCGGTGTGCGAACAATCGGGCATCCTGGAACAAGAAGCCGACAGGGCGCCGATGGGGCGGCCGGTTCATGCGCGGCGCCGCCCCTGTTTCGTGGTCGAACCACAGATCCTGCGTCCCCCCAGCACCAAGAATGCCAATCCGCCCACGAAGCGGTTTTTCAAATCCCGCGATGGTCCGTAGCACTGTGGTCTTGCCGCTGCCACTCGGACCGAACAGGGCCGTGACCCCGGACAAGGGGATTTGCTCATCAAGGGTCAGGTGAAAATCGGGCCGCGCGAACTCGATCGTCAGCTGCAAGACTTCAGCGGTCATGGGCCGTAATCCGCCGGTCAAGGCCATAAACACCCAGGAGAAGGAGGAAGGAAAACACCAACAGGATCACGGACAGCTGGTGTGCCTGGGCATATTGAAGCGTCTCGACATATTCATAGATCGCGATGGAAACCACCTTGGTTTCCCCCGGAATATTGCCGCCGACCATCAAAACGACGCCGAACTCGCCCACGGTATGGGCAAAACTCAGCGCACTGGCCGTGATGAAACCCCGCACCGAAAGGGGGACGGCAACCGTGAAAAAGGCATCCCATGGCGATGCGCCGAGGCTGGCGGCCGCCTCCATGGGCTCACGTCCCACGGCCTCGAATGCCCGCTGTAGGGGTTGGACCATGAAGGGCAGTGAGTAAAGGACCGAAGCCACCACAAGGCCAGAGAAGGAAAAGGTCAGCGTTTCCCCGGTCATCCGCACCCAGAAGGCCCCTATGGGCGTGTCGGGGCTGAGCAGGATCAACATGTAAAATCCAAGCACGGTGGGCGGCAGAACGAGCGGCAGGGCCGTCAACGCCTCAACCGCGGTCTTGAGGACGGAGCGCCGCCCTGCGAGCCACCAGGCAAGCGGTGTCCCAATGATCAGCAGAAGGATCGTTGTCACCATCGCCAGCTGGATGGTGAGGAGTATGGGACCGGTCATGGGGCCGGACCGGGCACGCCATAGCCGGCCTCCGCAATGAGCGCGCGGGCCGCGTCGGCACGCAGGAAGTCCAGAAAGGCCCGGGCCGGGACCGCCTCTGCGCCGCGGGCCAGAAGAACCGCATCCTGACGGATCGGATCATGCAGGTCCGTCGGCACGATCCACAACCCGCCCCCGGCCCCCACGGATTGGATCTGGGAGAGCGCCACGAAACCCGCTTCTGCATTGCCCGAGGCAATGAGGGCAAATGTCTGGCCGACATTCTCTCCAAAGACGATACGTGCCGAGAGCGCGCCCTGAAATCCGAGACGCTCATATGTTTGGCGGGCCGCGCGGCCATAAGGCGCAAGGGCCGGATTGGCCATCGCAAGGCTGCGAACCTGATACACCATCTTTGGACCCGCCACCTCTTTCACAGGGTGTTGCGGACGCCACAGGACTAGGCGGCCAAAGGCGTAAGGGAATCGGGATCCGCGCACCCCCTGCCCTTCGGCCTCCAGGCGGGCGGGACGGGCTTCATCGGCCGACAAAAACACGTCATAAGGAGCGCCGCGCAGGATCTGGGCGAAGAGTTTGCCCGTGGACCCGGATGAAATCCGCACCGTGTATCCGGTTTGCCCGGTGAAGCGCTCGGCCAACGCCTCAAGGGGCGACAAGAAATTGCTGGCGACTGCAACCGTGACCGTTTGGCTTGCCGCCAGCGGTCTGCCGAGCAGCCACAAGGCGGCACAGAGCAGGAGGATCAGCGCCGACACTCGGCACAGTGCACGGCATGGCAGGAACGGCCCCATGATGTCACCCACTCTACCATGCCCCCTGCGTTCGGCGCCCCATTTGGTCCCATGCCTTGAGCAAGGTGAACACACGACAAGGTTAAGCCACGCGACAGGGTGGCCCGCGGCAGCATAGCCCGCTCCCGCCCACCGAGACCTATGCTCTAGTGGTGTGCCCTTCCTCGGGCTGCCGTCTCCAGCATATCGGGGCGGTCCGGGGGCAGGTCTTCTCCATCGGCCTGCCCCCACGGACCCATCGGCTTGCCGCCCTCAGGCCCGACGAGTCTGGGCCAGACATCCAAAACCATCAATGCGCGGCGCGCAGCGGCGGGAGTCGGTTGTCTGCCTGCACACAGAAAGAATGTGCATGGGCCGCGCCAGGAAAGGAGACCTCGCCTCGCCCGCCCCTGATAACGGGGAGCGGGATCACCAGCGCCGGGCCAGGTCCACACGCCGGGCCAGGTCCACACAATGGGATAGGAGGGCCGCCAGAAGGCAGCCCGCAGTCCAGGTCCAGGGCGCCCCCGTCAAGGCCGTGCGGACCGCCAGCATCAGGCACGCCCCGGAGATGATCGTGGGCATCAGGTCCATGACCTGGGGCCCGGTCCCCAGCCAGCGGCGGACCAGAACGAGGCCCAGAACCTCTGCCGCAATCAGCACCAGGATCAGATCAATGATCCGGCCAGTCTGGAACAGTTCAGCCATGGCTCATACCATGCGTCATTACAAATGACTGTCAAACCCGTCATTGCAGGCGAAGCGGCGCAATCCAGAGGCAGGAAACACCTCTGGATTGAGCACCATTCCTTTGGTGGACCCCATTCCTTTAAAGGACTCCATTCCTTTAAAGGGATGGGGTCCTTTAAGAGACTCCGGGGAGCTATTGAACGCCCGGGCGAGTCCGCACCAGGGTCAGGATCAGGCCACCGGGTCTGGCTTCTTGTCCCGGGCCGAGGACAGGCCCAACAAATGGGCGAGATCCTTGAAGAAAATCTTGACATGCGCCGCCGGCTTCGCGCGAACAAGCTGCTTGTTCATATAGGCGTCCCAGGTCAGCTTCTGGACATCCGGGTCCTGACAGATCGTCACGAAGCGCTCGCGCCGCTTGTCGTTGCGGTACCAGAAATGCTGCATGATGCCGAGGATCCAGAACACCCGTCCGTGCTCTTTCATGAACAGCTTACGTGCGAGCCCCAGCGCCCTGGCATCACCGGTTGCCAGACATTTGCCCACGGCTTCAGCTGCGAGGCGCCCGCCAGCCATGGCGTAGTAAATCCCTTCACCGGATGCCGGTGCCACAATGCCCGCCGCATCGCCGACGACGAGCACATCACGGCCATTGTCCCATTTCTTCAAGGGCTTGAGCGGGATGGGCGCGCCTTCCGTACGCACCGTTTCGAGGCCGTCAAAGCCTACGGTCTCGCGCAGCCGCTCAACAGCGCCGCGCAGGGAAAAGCCCTTCTGGGCTGAGCCGACGCCCACGCTCATGGTTTTGCCGTGGGGGAAGACCCAGGCATAAAAATCCGGAGACAGATGACCCTGATAATAGATGTCGCAGCGGGTCGGCTCGAAATCAAGATCGCTGCCGGCCTCCGGAGACTTGATGATCTCGTGATAGGCAAAGACGCAAGGAATTCGGTCCGCGCCAGGAATAGCCTGGCGGGCGACGCCGGAGCGCGCACCGTCGGCACCGATCACGATCCGGGCCCGCACCTGCTCGCAGGTCTCGCCCTTGGCCGCGCCTTCCGGGCGATAGCGCACGAGGGCCGTGCCATCCGTGTCCCGCTCCAAAGTCTCGAAAGTGCCCGTGCGACGCTCTGCCCCGTGGGACGCGGCGCGCTCGCGCAGCCACTCGTCGAATTCCTCCCGGTTCACCATGCCGACATAGCCGCCTTCAATGGGCATGTTGACCTGATTGTTGGAGGGCGAAATCATCCGCGCCGAGCGGGCATGGGCACATAGCAGGCTGTCGGGAATCTCGAAATCGCGGATCAGCCGGGGCGGGATCGCACCGCCGCAGGGCTTGATGCGGCCGGCCCGATCCAGAAGCATCACCTTATAGCCCTTCGTAGCCAGATCATCGGCAGCCGTCGCACCGGCCGGGCCGCCGCCAACAATGACGGCGTCAAAGGTATCGGGGCTGAGGGTGTTTTCAGGCTTTCCCATGGGATCCTATGCTCCTCCAAGTCCGGACATATAACCTTCCGCGGCTGCCGGTGTGAATGATCCGTGTGCGTTTGCAGGCAATCCGGCCCGCCTTTCCTCGCGTTGTGGGCTTAGGGCACCATCGATCCGCATGGCGAGGACTGCGGCCACGACAAAGAGGACGCCTTCGGCCGCGAACACCGTGCTATAGGCCATCAGCGGTGAGCCCAAAGCCGCGCGCACCACATCGACGGCAGCCGTGCCAATGAAGCCGCCAAGGCCGAAGGCAATGCCCTGAGCAGCGCCCCACAGGCCCATGCGCACGCCCTCGCGCGACCCGTGCCCCTCATTGGCCAGCATCATCATGGAACCGATGGCGGCGACAGCGAAGGCACCATTCATCAGACCCAAAGCAAAGACCGTGGCCCTGAGCGGCCAGTCAGTGCCCACATGACCCGACACGGCAAGACCAGCGAGCACAAGGCCCGAGCCGATACATCCGCCCACGGTCCAAAGCTTCAAGGAGCCGATGGGCCGGCGGCTGAAACCACTTCCGGCAATGGCAACGAGAATCATGCCGAGCAGGACACCGCCATTCTGGACGCCCGCCAGCTTGGTGCTTTCGCCCGGCGTCATGGCGAACACGAGACCGGCAAAGGGTTCCAGGATCAGGTCCTGGGCGCTGTAGGCGAGCATGGAGATGAACACGAAAACTGTGAACTGACGGGCCTTTGGCTCGGACCAGACTTCCCGCAAGGCCTCAAAGAAAGGTGTGTTCGGCTTTTGCGCGTCCACCGGCACCGGTTCGGCGCGAGACTTGAGACCACGCTCCAGGCGCCACAAGGCGAGCAGCGTCACGGCGATGGCGATGACGCCGACACTGGTGGTCACTTCAACGAGCCGGGTCATGGTGAAGGGATCGAGAAACTGGCCAGCGAAGATCGCCGTGACCACAAAACCGGCAATCATCATCATCCAGACGATGGAAGCGGCCGCGGCGCGCCGGCCCGGCGCCACACTTGTCGCCAGGAACACAAGCAGATTGGTGCCTGCCGCACCGACACCGATGCCAATCAAAAGGAAGGCAAAGGTCGCCAGTAAGACGCCCCAAAGGGTGGACTGGGCCATAAGGGCCGTGGCGAGCGCGGCCAGGATGCCGCCCAGTGCAAGCACGACAATACCGCCAACAATCCAAGGCGTGCGGTCACGTCCGCCATCGGAGCCATGGCCCCATCGAGGGCGCAGCATCTGGACCGCGTAATGGAAAGCCACCAAGGCTCCCGGCAGCATGGCCGGCAGGGCAAGCTCAACCACCATGACCCGATTCAAGGTCGATGTGGTCAGGACAATGATGGCCCCGAGCGCCGTCTGCACGAGCCCGACGCGGATGATTCCAAACCAGCTCAGGCCCATGGGCCGTCCCCTTCTCCACTGGTCGTTACGATGGCCCCATGACAAGCGTGCGCACGGCAAAGGCGCTGACCATCATGCCGAGGACATAAAGTGTCGTACCGGTCGCATTGTACCAGGGGGCGTGTTTGCGTGGATCGCGCAGCAGGCGGACCATCAACCCCATCTGGGCCAGGGTCAGCACACCCACGATTAATGCGTGAACGGGGCGGTCCCAGCTCATCAGCAGACCAATGACCACAAGCTGGGGCACGGTCATCACCAAACAGGCCAGGCGGGCTGCACGGCCCACACCCAGTTGAACCGGGAGGGAGCGCACGCCCATCTTGATGTCGCCGTCCACGGCTTTGAAATCGTTGAGGGTCATGATGCCGTGACAGCCGGCACTGTAGAGAGCGGCCAGGGCGAAGATCCGCCAATCGGGCATTGCCGCGCTCATGACAGCGGCACCGGCGATCCAGGCCAGCCCTTCATAGGACACCGCGACGGAGGCATTGCCCCACCAGCCATTGCCCTTCAAGCGGAATGGGGGCGCACTGTACATCCAAGCGAGCGCCATGCCCCCAAGGGCGGCCCAGAAGACCCATGGACCCAGCGCCGCCGCGACGGCCAGAGCCAAAACGCTGCCCGTGAGGGCGATATAGTATCCCCAGCGCCCGGGCACACGGCCGGATGGGATCGGACGATTCGGCTCGTTGATGGCGTCCACATGCCGGTCATACCAGTCATTGATGGCCTGGCTGGTGCCACATAAAAGCGGGCCCGACAGGATGATTCCCACAATGATTTCCGGAATACGGCTTGTCAGGGGCACACCTGACGACACGAGCCCGCAGGCATAGGCCCACATGGGCGCAAACCATGTGATCGGTTTGAGCAGCTCCAGAACCGCCGAGGGGGACGGGCGACGGGGGGTCGCGAGGGTGACTGTCTGATCCATCATAGACCCAACGATAGAGCCTGACGGAGTTGAGTGTCAACTCATCTTGACACTCAAGGGCCGCGATTTTACCGGCTCTGGCCTGCGTCCTTTTCGACCCGCATCCAAAATCGGGGTCAGTGCAGAAGGGATGATGGGAAAGATATGCGGCCTTGCACCGCTGGAACCGCGCGCTGCCGGCACGATCAATCGACGAGACCGTGGCGGCGCAGCTTGGCGTAAAG
Source organism: uncultured Alphaproteobacteria bacterium (assembly GCA_964449455.1). Taxonomy (GTDB): domain Bacteria; phylum Pseudomonadota; class Alphaproteobacteria; order JAJFIK01; family JAJFIK01; genus CAYUYV01. The sequence continues at coordinate 7,364 of CAYUYV010000059.1, forward strand.
GCTTTGGCGCGACAGGCCAAGCATTTCTGCGGCCGAAGCGCGGTTGTCCTGAGTTAGCTTCAGGGCGGCCTCGATACACAACCGCTCAATCAAATCCGTGGTGTCACGGACAATTTCTTTGAGCGACACCCGGCCAACCAGCTTGGTCAAATGCTCCACGGAGCTCGGCAGGGGACTGCCCGTGTCGGCCGATGCGGGCCGCCCCGCAATGGGCCGGATGGTAAAACCGAAACAGGGCTGTTCCCCATCAGGCACGCTGACGGCCGATATGTCCGCATCTTCCGCAGAGCCAAAGGCGGAGCGCAGAACGGAGTTGAACTGCCGCACGAACCCGTATTGGCGCAGATTGGAGACCAGCACATTGAGGTCCACTTCAGACCGGCCGATGAAGCGCTGAAGCGGCTCGCCGCGGGCATGCTCCTCGGATGCCAGATGCGTCATCTCCAGGAAAGCTGGGTTTGCGGTCAGGATCCGCAGATCCCGGTCGGCGACCACAAAGCCTTCGGGCAGATGCTCAATGACTTTGAGACACTGGGAGCCGCCTTCGGACAGGCGTACCGCCCCATCGCCCTCCAGGGGCGAGACCCGGGCCAAGAGGAAGGTTGAGCGGTCCTGGCGGAAGACCGAGGCAGACAGGAGGCATTCACCTTTGCCGTCTGCAAGCTGGACCCGCAGATCCTCGGCCCGCCCGCCAACCATCAGCACGCGAATCACTTCGCGGCTTTCCGGCGTGAACATGTCCGGGAAGGAGCGGCCAACAATCTGCGCTTCGGGTTTGACAAGCAGAGCGGCGGCGGCCGGATTAACCTCGACAACCTTGTGATTGACCGCATTGACGATCATCACGGGCTCGGAGGCCACCTGGAACAAGAGGCGATACCGGGTTTCCGCCTGGCGCAGCCGGGCATATTCGCGCTCCATGGACTGCTGGGATTCCAGCAGCCGCTGCTGGAGCACGGCAACCGAGCGCAGATCCCGCCCGATGGCGACCACGCGGCCATCCTCATCGACATTGAGCGCGAAATAACGAACGGGGATGTCCGGGCCGCCATGGCTGGGATGATTCACCTGGCGCCATTTGAAGGGCGGCTCTGACGCTGCACTTTTCAGAAGTGCCGCGATCTTGGGCCGGCTTTCAATGGTCACGGTCTCGTTCCAGGGCTGCCCCACCCAGGCACCGCCGCCCTGGGGCACCATATCCGCATCGCTGAAGGCGGCCGCACGAATCACACCGTCCTTGTCCAAGACAAGCGCAACGTCCGCTGTCGCGGCGATCAATTGGGCCACCACATCGGAATCCAAATGACCGATCGTATCTTTCAAAGCCTCCAAGTCCCGGTAGGCTTGTTCAGACAAGGCCATGTTCATCGTTTGACCGCCTACGGACTTGAGTGATCGAACCGTCTTTAGTGTTTGACGGTAACGCGCACGAGTTCATTCATTTTCGCCACGGCATCGCGCCCATTGAGGGCGACCACATCAGCGCCGAGACGCCGTGCAAGATCGGGATCTTCGACAAACGCATTGCCGCCAAGGATTATGCGGAGATTCGGATTACAGGACGCCCGGCGGACGCTCCGAACGGTCTCCCTGGCATCCTCAAGCCAGCGATCGCAACTGATCGACAGCCCAAGCGCGTCGAAATGGGTCTGTTCCACCATGGCCGCAAGGTCTTCACGGGTCGGCCCCAGTTCCTCGTCAACGCGCCATCCATCATTGCGGAAGAAATCACACAAGATAAGCACTCCTAAAGTGTGCTGCTCCTGGGGCGCAGGTGCGATCAGAATCCGGCGGATGCCATCCCCTTCTTGAAAGTCGGGCATCACACTGTCGCTGCGCAGTTCGTGGAGCAGACGGTGGAGCCGGGCCAGCCCAAAGGTCACATGGGCGAAATCCAGGCGGTCGTCATCCCAGCCTTCTCCGAGATAGCGGGCCGCTGGCGCAAGAAGCTCCATATAGATCGTCTCAAGACCAACCCCTTTGGCGCGCAGGTTCATGACGAAATCGCGCGCCAACCCGTCATCGCCCGTCAGCAGCAATGTCTCCAGTCGCGCAACGTCCTCTCCGCCTATGGCAGTCGCGGCGGATGTCATCGGCTGTTCTGTTGTTGCTGTTGCTCTATGCACCATAAGCAATCGCGGAATGATCTCGCTCTCAATTGTCGTCGACAGCCAGTGGGCGGTCCCGGAAACTCTGCTCGCTTCTGCGGTGCTCTGGCCATTTTGCATCTCTTGCGACCTGTCAGTAACCGCGGGACGCTCGTCACCAGGTAAGGACTCGCTCGCCGCGCCCTCCGGAGCCATGCCGCGCGGGGCCGCATGGCCAGTCTCATATGGGGGACGGTCCTGTCTGGGCGTCCCGATATCGCTCAATCCACCGGACCGGGCCTCTTCTACAGGACCGTTGGACGGTGTCTGGGAAGCCTCCTCCCCGCCTTGCGGCGGCGGGGCGGCGGCCCCCTCATCGGGGTAACCATGCGGATCGGCCACGGCGCTCCTCCTTCGCCAGGCACTGACCTGTGTCGGCCAGGCCGATTTGGCCAGATCTCCTCCGGTCTTCCCGCGGGTCAGCTCAGGGACGCACCAACAAACCCTTCGTGACCCAAACTCAATGGCGCTTCTGGAACGGCTCCTTCTGTCAACAAAGGCTGACAGAAATCCAACGCAACCAGGAACCGCCACCGGGAACGACGCGCGGAAATCCTTGCGGGTTGTCAGCACACCAGCTTCGCGCGGATTTGGCAAAGCTTTTCCCGGCGCGTGCGTTCCGTCCAGCTCACTAGACACCTTTTGTCGCCCTGTGTCAAGCAAACTTGACGTAAAGCACGCTTGACAGATTTGGGGGCCACCTCTACCCTTTTCACCATGAGCTACAGCCCAGAGGCGGGATTGCCTCCCGCCTTTCCAACCACAGGGGTTGTCGGCTCCGGGCCCTGAAAGACCGGCACACGGATTTTCGGGGTACGACGGGACAAGAATCAAGATGCCGGCGAGGCCCGAGCGGATGAGCGCGAACGACACACGGATCACAACACAGGCAGAGACCTCCGTAGCGGGATGGTCAGCAGCTGCGCCGGGCACCGGTGGAGCGGAAGCAACACACCGCACCGCCAGCATGCCTCTCTACACCCCGGAAGAACGCGCTCGGCGCGATGCGACGGTCTGGACCCTCGTTCAGGGCATTCTGGCACCGGCCCAGTTCCTCGTCTTTCTGGTCAGCCTTGCTCTGGTGATCCGCTATCTCATGACGGGCGAGGGGTACTGGGTCGCCACGCTCTCTGTCGTGATCAAGACGCTTGTTCTTTATACAATCATGATCACCGGCTCGATCTGGGAAAAAGTCGTCTTCGGAAAATGGCTCTTCGTGCCTGCCTTCTTCTGGGAAGACGTCTTCAGCATGCTGGTGCTGGCTCTGCATACGGCCTATCTCGCGGCGGTCGCCTTTGGATGGCTTGGCGCGGACGGCCAAATGGCCCTCGCACTGGCGGCCTATGTCACCTATGTCATCAATGCGGGGCAGTTCATCCTTAAACTGAGGGCTGCCCGCCTTGAGGGAGCGGCCGCCGGCATGTCGGCCCGTCAGGCCCCATCCAACCTGGCCCCATCCAACC
>CAYUYV010000059.1:11073-26702 GCA_964449455.1 uncultured Alphaproteobacteria bacterium
GGCCCCATCCAACCGGGCAACCGGCCAAGAAGCCTTTGGAGCCGCCCAATGACTGAGATTGCCCTGCGAGAGCGCGACACTGCTTCGGCTTCCGGCTGCACCGAGCGCCCCGTCCTCAAGGAACGGGGACAGCATGAGGTCTTCTGTGGGCTGACGGGCATTGTCTGGCTGCACCGCAAGATCCAGGACGCGTTTTTCCTGATTGTCGGCTCGCGGACCTGCGCCCATCTGATGCAATCGGCCGCTGGCGTGATGATCTTCGCCGAGCCGCGCTTTGCCACTGCGATCATGGAAGAGAAGGATCTTGCAGGCCTTGCCGATGCCAATGAGGAATTGGACCAGGTGGTGACCCGCCTGTTGGAGCGGCGCCCGGACATCAAGCTCTTGTTCCTGGTGGGCTCCTGCCCGTCTGAGGTGATCAAGCTTGACCTCGCCCGGGCAGCCCAGCGCCTGTCGAAGACCTTCGCCCCGGATGTGCGCATCCTGAATTATTCGGGCAGCGGCATTGAGACGACCTTCACCCAGGGTGAGGATGCCTGCCTTGCCTCCATGGTCCCTGAAATGCCTTCGGCGCCGGACACTGCGGAGCGCTCGCTGCTCGTCGTGGGATGCCTGCCGGATGTGGTGGAGGACCAGTTCCGCCGGCTGTTCGCAGCCCTTGGCATCGCGCCAGTCCATTTCTTGCCGCCCCGGGAGTCAGGCGCCTTGCCACCTGTTGGTCCAAACACGGTTTACATGCTTGCCCAGCCCTTTCTCGGGGACACAGGGCGCGCTCTTGAGGAGCGCGGCGCCCAGCATCTGCCGGCCCTGTTCCCCTTTGGCGCGGAAGGCACGACAGCCTGGCTCAAAGCGGCGGCTGACCTGTGGGGCATCGCGCCGGACCATTTTGAAAAAGTCGTCGCGCCGGGGCGGGATCGGGCGGCCAAGGGCCTGGCCCGTTACCGGGATGCCCTGGAAGGCAAACGCATTTTCTTCTTCCCAGATTCCCAGCTTGAACTGCCGCTTGCCCGTTTCCTCTCACGCGAGCTTGGCATGGAGCTTCTTGAGGTGGGCACGCCCTATCTGCACCGCCGGCATCTTGCCGCCGAACTCGACGCCCTGCCCGAGACGGCCAACTTGAGCGAAGGCCAGCATGTGGAGCGCCAGCTTGACCGGGCGCGGGAGGCCCGTCCCGATATCGCCGTGTGCGGCCTCGGTCTTGCCAATCCTCTGGAGGCGGAGGGCATCACGACCAAATGGTCGATCGAACTGGTGTTCACCCCTGTCCATGGTTTCGACCAAGCCGGCGACCTTGCCGAGCTGTTCGCCCGTCCCCTCAACCGCCGCAACCGTTTGAAGGTGTAATCCCATGCAGCTCGCGATGTGGACATATGAAGGTCCGCCCCATGTGGGGGCCATGCGGGTGGCGACAGCCATGGAAGGCGTGCACTACGTGCTTCACGCCCCCCAGGGCGACACGTATGCAGATCTTCTGTTTACGATGATTGAACGGCGCAACAAGCGCCCGCCCGTCACCTACACCACCTTCCAGGCCCGGGATCTGGGTTCGGACACGGCGGAAATCTTCAAGACGGCCGCGAAGGACGCTTATGAGCGCTTCCAGCCGCGCACCATGCTGGTGGGTGCGTCGTGCACAGCTGAACTGATTCAGGACGATCCGGGCGGGCTCGCCAAGGCCCTTGACCTGCCGGTGCCGGTGGTCCCACTGGAACTGCCAGCCTATCAACGAAAAGAGAACTGGGGCGCCTCCGAGACCTTCTATCACATGGTCCGGGCGCTTTCAGGCGCAGCGGGGGACGCGCATCAGCCATCCTCCCCCCCCTCCTCCGGATCGGCTGGAGCGCGACCCCGCTGCAACCTGCTTGGCCCCACGGCTCTGGGCTTCCGCCACCGGGATGATGTGCGGGAAATCACGCGCCTGCTCGATCGTCTGGGCGTTGATGTCAATGTCACAGCCCCGCTTGATGCGACCCCGGAAGATATCGCGCGCATTCCGCAGGCGGATTTCAATGTCGTGCTCTATCCGGAGATCGGGCTGACGGCCGCCAGCTGGCTGGAGCGCACCTACAAGCAGCCTTGCGTGAAGACCGTGCCCATGGGTGTCAATGCCACCCGGGATTTCGTCAACGAGATCGCCGCACTCACGGGCATTGATCCGTCCGCGGTCCTTCAAGACGCAGATTGCCGCCTGCCCTGGTGGTCCCGGTCGGTGGACTCCACTTATTTCACGGGCAAGCGGGTGTTCCTGTTCGGCGATGCGACCCATGTCATCGCCGCGGCCCGGGTGGCCAAGGAAGAGATCGGCTTCGAAGTCGTCGGCATGGGCTGCTACAACCGCGAATTCGCCCGGGACCTGCGCACTGCCGCCGAGACCTATGGTGTCGATCCGCTCATCACGGACGACTATCTGGAGGTCGAGGCCCGCATCGCCGAACTGCAGCCGGAACTCGTGCTCGGCACCCAGATGGAACGCCATATCGCCAAGCGGTTGGGCATTCCCTGCGCCGTCATTTCCGCCCCCGTCCATGTCCAGGATTTTCCCGCGCGCTACTCCCCGGTCATGGGTTTTGAAGGCGCGAATGTACTCTTCGACACCTGGGTCCACCCTCTGGTGATGGGCCTTGAAGAGCACTTGCTCGGCATGTTCCGCGAGGATTTCGAATTCAACGATGAGGCGGGCCCGTCCCATTTGGGCCATGGCCATGCGGCTCCGGCAGCGCCTGGCCACAATGCTCCTGATGCGGAGGCTCCGGCCCTCGAAAGACCGGCCCCCACCGCCCCTGAGGCAGCGCCTCAAGCCGAGGCAAGCGCCAGCGCGGTGGGAACGAGGGACGCTCCGGTCTGGCAGGCGGATGCGGAAGCAGAGCTTCGCAAAATTCCATTCTTTGTGCGCGGCAAGGCACGGCGGAATACAGAACGATTTGCCCGGGAAACCGGCATTGCTACGATCACTGTGGAGACATTGTACGATGCTAAAGCCCATTTCGGACGTTGAAGGGACGGACGTACGGGTCGTCATTGTTACACTGGACAATCACCTGTCCGGCGCGGTCGAACGCGCGCAGGCGACCTTGCGCAAAGAGATCCCGGGTTTGACGATTGCCCTTCATCCGGCTTCGGAATGGGCGGCGGATCCCGATGCCCTCGCCCGCTGCCTTGATGACATTGCCCATGGCGACATCATCGTGGCCTGCATGCTGTTTATTGAGGATCACATTCAGGCCGTGCTGCCGGCCCTTGAGGCCCGCCAGCCCCATTGTGATGCCATGGTGGCGTGCCTGTCCGCCGGCGAAATCGTCCGCCTGACCCGCATGGGCAAGTTCCAGATGAACAAGCCCCAGAGTGGGGCCATGGCCCTTCTGAAGCGTCTGCGCGGCGGCTCCGGCAAAAGCAAGACCCAAAGCTCCGGGGCCAAGCAGATGGCCATGTTGCGCCGCCTGCCCCGGATTCTGAAATTCATTCCGGGTACGGCCCAGGATGTGCGCGCCTATTTCCTCAGCCTGCAATACTGGCTGGCCGGCTCCGATAAGAATATCGCCAATATGGTGCGCTTTCTGGTCGGGCGGTATGCGGATGGCCCGCGCGCCGGATTGCAAGCGGCGCTGGGCAAGACTGAGGAGCCCGTGGACTACCCGGATGTGGGCGTCTACCACCCGCGCCTGAAAGCCCGGGTTGCCGACAGTGTGGACCAACTGCCCAAACCCAAGAAGAAAACGGTCGGGCGGGTGGGTGTCCTCGTCATGCGCTCCTATGTGCTCGGCAAAGACACGGGCCACTATGACGGCGTGATCGACGCCCTGGAGAACAAGGGTCTTGAAGTGGTCCCGGCCTTTGCAAGTGGCCTTGATGCCCGGCCGGCGGTCGAGAAGTTCTATATGAAGGACGGCAAGGCCACTGTGGACGCGCTTGTGTCCCTGACCGGCTTCTCGCTCGTCGGCGGCCCGGCCTATAACGACGCCAAGGCGGCCGAGGATCTGCTGGCCGGGCTTGATGTGCCCTATATCGCCGCTCAGCCCCTGGAATTTCAGTCCCTGGAACAATGGGGCCATTCGGACCGGGGCCTGATGCCCGTGGAAAGCACCATCATGGTGGCGATCCCGGAACTCGACGGCGCCCGTGCGCCCATGGTGTTTGGCGGCCGGGCCAGCGACGCCGGTGCCGCCAGCGGCCATCTCACCTGCTGCGAGCGCCGCTGCCCTGTGGCGAAAGCCCCCGAAGGCTCGCAACAGACGGTGCGGGAAATGCGCTGCTGTACGGAGCGGGCCGAATTGCTGGCCGACCGAGTGCACAAAATGGTGGCCCTGCGCGCTTGCCCGACCAAGGACCGCAAGCTCGCCATTGTGATATTTAACTTCCCTCCCAATGCAGGCGCCGTCGGTACGGCCATGAACATGGCCGTCTATGAATCCCTGCACAACACGCTCAAGGCCCTGGCTGCCCATGGCTATGACGTGGAGGTGCCCGAAGATGTGGACGCTCTGCGTGCGGCCATTCTGGAAGGCAATGCGTCCCGCTACGGCATGGATGCCAATGTCCACGCCCAGATCCCGGCGGATGACCATGTGCGCCGCGAAAAGCATCTCACCGAAATCGAAGGCCAGTGGGGGCCCGCACCGGGCCGCGCGCTGAGCGACGGGCGCTCCATCTTCGTGCTCGGTGCCCAGTTCGGCAGCGTGTTTGTCGGTGTGCAGCCCGCTTTCGGGTATGAAGGCGACCCCATGCGGTTGCTCTTTGAGAAGAGCTTCACGCCAACCCATGCCTTCAGCGCCTTCTACCGCTATTTGCGCGAGGATTTCGGCGCCCATGCCGTGCTTCATTTCGGCACCCATGGCGCGCTGGAGTTCATGCCCGGCAAACAGACCGGCATGAGCAGCACCTGCTGGCCGGACCGGTTGATCGGTGACCTGCCGAATTTCTATCTCTATGCGGCCAATAATCCGTCCGAAGGCACGGTCGCAAAGCGCCGCTCCGCCGCGACCTTGATCAGCTATCTGACGCCTCCTGTCGGGCAAGCGGGCCTTTATCGCGGGCTCCTCGACCTCAAGGCCTCCATTGAGCGCTGGCGCTCATTGCCTCCTGAAAGCCTTCAGGAAGCCCATGATCTCGCGGAGCTCATTCAACATCAGGCCGCGGAGCTTGATCTCACCACGCCGGAACCGGCCTGGAATGGCTCGGCGGACCAGGAAATCGCGGCGCTCAATGATGCGCTGATGGATCTGGAGCAGACCCTAATCCCCCACGGCCTCCATGTGGTGGGGCGCCCGCCAGTTCGTGAGGCACGGGTCGACATGCTGCTCAGCGTGGCCGAGGCGTCCCACAGTGTCTCGCCGGATCGGGGCGCCATTGAGAGCCTGGTGGACGGCGCCCGGCCCGAGGCCGCCCTGAAAGCCTCTGGCCTGCCGCACACGGATGATTCTGTGGCCCTGTTCAAGGATCTCGCGCGCGTCAATGGCCTCTTGGCCCAGGACCATGAGACAGCGGCGATTGTCTCGGCCCTTGACGGCCGTTTCGTGCGCCCTGCCCCGGGCGGCGATCTCCTGCGCACGCCGGACATTCTGCCCACGGGCCGCAACCTGCACGGTTTTGACCCTTTCCGGATCCCCAGCGCCTTTGCCATGGCCGATGGCGCCCGACAGGCCCAGCGTCTCCTGGACCGTCACCTGGCGGATGGTAATGGACTGCCGGAAACGGTTGCCATCGTGCTTTGGGGCACGGACAACCTGAAAAGCGAGGGTGGGCCCCTTGCCCAGGCCCTGGCCCTGCTGGGCGCGAAGCCCCGCTTTGATGCTTATGGCCGTCTGTGCGGCGCGGCGTTGATCCCGCTGGAGGAGCTGGGCCGTCCACGGATCGATGTGATGATGACCCTGTCGGGGATCTTCCGGGATCTGCTGCCGCTGCAGACCCGCCTGCTGGCCGAGGCGACCTTCCTGGCCGCTGGCGCGCAGGAGGATCCGGCCCGCAACTTCGTGCGCAAACACGCCCTTGCCTATCAGGAAGCCCATGGCTGCGACCTGGAAACCGCATCCTTGCGTGTGTTCTCAAATGCCGAAGGGGTCTATGGCGCGAATGTGAACCTGCTTATCGACAGCGGCGCCTGGGAAGACGAAAACGAGCTCGCCGACGCCTACACCCACCGCAAATCCTTCGCTTACGGACGCTCCGGCGAACCGGTGCAGCGCACAGAGCTGCTGGAAAGCGTGCTTGGCGATGTGGACCTTGCCTATCAGAACCTGGAATCGGTCGAACTGGGTGTGACCACCATCGACCACTATTTCGACACGCTGGGCGGCATCGGACGTGCGGTGCAGCGGGCCCAGGGTAAGGCGGCGCCGGTCTATATCGGCGACCAGACCAAGGGCGAGGGCAAGGTGCGTACCCTGAATGAACAGGTGGCCCTGGAAACCCGCACCCGCACCCTGAACCCGCGCTGGTATGAGGCCATGCTGAACCATGGCTATGAGGGTGTGCGTCAGATCGAGGCCCAGGTGACCAACACCCTTGGCTGGTCGGCAACGACCGGACAGGTGGCCCCTTGGGTTTATCAACGCCTGACCCAGACTTTCGTTCTGGATGACGCCATGCGCCAGCGCCTGGCTGAGCTCAATCCCAAAGCCTCAGCAAAACTCGCGAACCGGCTGATCGAGGCATCCGAGCGTCAATATTGGACCCCGGATGAAGCGACCTTGGAAGCGCTGCGGGAAGCGGGCGATGAGCTTGAAGACCGGCTCGAAGGCGTGGGCACCACAACCGTGGCAGCCGCTTAAAGGTCCGGCAAAGGAAGAGGAGGAGAGGAAACATGACTGTATTGGATCTTCCGCGAAACATGCCAGAGCGCTTAAAGGCCGCTGCCGGTAAAGGCCGTGAGGACGGCGAAGGCAGCGTCCAGGTCAAGATGGATCCCAGAATGTCCATCGACACGGCCAAGGTGTTCGCCGTCTACGGAAAAGGCGGTATCGGCAAGAGCACGACATCGTCAAATCTGTCAGCGGCCTTCTCGAAGCTGGGCAAGCGCGTGCTTCAGATCGGCTGTGACCCGAAGCATGACTCGACCTTTACCCTGACCAAGAAGCTTGTGCCCACGGTCATTGATGTTCTGGAATCCGTCGATTTCCACTCGGAGGAACTGCGCCCCGAGGACTATGTCTATGAGGGCTTCAATGGTGTCATGTGTGTCGAGGCGGGCGGCCCGCCGGCGGGCACAGGGTGCGGCGGCTATGTGGTCGGCCAGACCGTGAAGCTGCTGAAGGAGCATCACCTGCTTGAAGACACCGATGTGGTGATTTTCGATGTGCTGGGCGATGTGGTCTGCGGCGGGTTTGCCGCGCCCCTTCAGCATGCGGAACGCGCCCTCATCGTCACCGCCAATGACTTTGACTCCATCTTCGCCATGAACCGGATCGTGGCGGCCATCAAAGCCAAGTCCAAAAACTACGATGTGCGCATGGCGGGCGTGATCTGCAATCGCAGCGCCGGCACGGATGAAGTGGATCGGTTCAACGACGCCATCGGCCTCCAGCGCCTTGCCCATTTCCCGGATCTCGACGTCATCCGGCGCAGCCGGCTCAAAAAGTCCGTCCTCTTTGAAATGGAAGACTCCCCGGAGCTGGAAGCGGTGAAGGAAGAATATCTGCACCTCGCCGCAACACTCTGGGCCGGCACCGAGCCTTTGACGCCGACGCCCATGAAGGACCGGGACATCTTCGACTTTCTGGGATTTGATTGATGCAGAGCGCGACCTATCAGGACCGGCGCAGCGAGCTGCGCACCTATTTCGACCACACTGCCTCGGAGGCCTGGTCCAGATTGACCTCCGACGCGCCGGTCAGCGGCATTCGCGCCACCGTGCGTGCCGGGCGCGACCGGATGCGAGCCACTCTGCTTGCCTGGCTGCCTGAGGATCTGACCGGAAAACGCCTCCTGGATGCGGGTTGCGGCACGGGCGCCCTCTCCATTGAGGCCGCCCGCCGGGGCGGGTCGGTCACCGCCATCGATATTGCCGAGAGCCTCGTCGCTGTTGCCCAAGAACGGGCTGCACTTGACCTCGATCAGAGCGCACCGGGCCTTGGCAGTATCGACTTCCTTGTTGGGGACATGCTGGACCCCGCCCATGGCCAATTCGACCATGTGGTCGCCATGGATTCTCTCATCCATTACAGGATGGACGATGTGCTGCGCATGCTTGCAACCCTGGCGGCCCGCACGACCAACTCCATGGTCGTGACCTTTGCACCACGCACGCCGCTCTTGATGACCATGCACACCGTGGGCCTGCTGTTCCCCCGCAGCGACCGGGCGCCGGCCATTGTGCCTTTGGGCCAGAACGCCCTGTGCCGCGCCATTCGCACCGATGAGCGCTTTGCGGACTGGACGATCGGGCGGACCTTGCGCATCAAAAGCGGCTTTTACACAAGCCAGGCCCTTGAGCTTGTGCGTCGGCAGGAGACGCGCCAGCCATGAGCGAAAAGGGGAACAGCTGGGTTCAAATGTGGATGGGCATGGGCACCAAGGTGATGCCCTTTGCCGACGCTGCGAGTGAGGATCTTCCCCTCGCACGGCTTTTGCGTCTTGGTCTGTTCCAAATCACGGTGGGCATGGCGATCGTGCTGCTGACGGGCACGCTGAACCGGGTGATGATCGTCGAACTCGGCGTGCCCACCTGGCTCGTGGCCCTGATGATCTCCCTGCCCATCGTTTTCGCGCCCTTCCGGGCCCTGGTGGGCCACACCTCCGACAACCACCGCTCCGCGATCGGCTGGCGCCGGGTGCCCTATCTGCTCATGGGCACGATGCTGCAATTTGGCGGCCTCGCCATCATGCCTTTCATGCTGCTGATCCTGTCCGGTGACACCCATACGGCGCCCATTTTCGGCCAACTCGGCGCAGCCCTGGCGTTTTTGGTGCTGGGCGCGGGTGTGCACACGACCCAGACCGCGGGCCTGGCGCTCGCCACCGATCTGGCGCGGCCCGAGGATCGGCCTCGGGTCATCGCACTGCTCTATGTCATGCTGCTGATCGGCATGGTGATCAGTGCTCTGATTTATGGCGTTCTGCTGTCTGACTTCAGCCAGATCAAGCTGGTCCAGGTCATTCAAGGCTCTGCCGTTGTGGCCCTCGCGCTCAACACCATCGCGATCTGGAAACAGGAAGGGCGCAATCCGCATATTACGACACGCAAGGGTCCGCGGCCGACCTTCCTGCAGGCCTGGGCCAATCTGCGCCGGGGCGGCCAGGCCGGGCGTCTTTTGCTTGTGACCGGCCTTGGCACTGTCGCCTTCAGCATGCAGGACGTGCTGCTCGAGCCCTATGGCGGGGAAATCCTGTCTTTAAGCGTGAGCGCGACCACGACTCTGACGGCCATGTTCGCAGCCGGCACATTGCTGGGTTTTGCACTGGCCGCTTGGCGCCTGTCGGTGGGCGGTGATCCGAACCGGTTGGGCGCGTTCGGTTTGCTGGCCGGCATTGCGGGTCTGAGCGGGGTCATCTTCGCCGATCCCCTGGGCTCAGCCCATTTGTTCCGCACGGGAACCGTCCTGATCGGCTTCGGCTCTGGCCTTTTCATCATCGGCACGCTGACGGCCGCGATGAACCTGGCCGAGCGCAGCCGGCAAGCCGGCGGTGACGCCCTCATCCAAGGCGGTCTTGCCCTTGGCGCCTGGGGCGCCGTGCAAGCGACGGCCACGGGGCTCGCCATCGCTTCGGGCGGCGCGCTTCGGGACATCGTTTCCAGTCTTGCCGCCCAGGGCACCCTGGGACCGGCCCTTTCCGGCGCGGCCGCCGGATACAGCTTCGTGTACCACCTGGAGATCTTGCTTCTGTTCACGACCCTCGCAGTGATCGGTCCCCTCGTCCGTGTCCAAAGCGGGCAGGGTCAGCAGCAGTCTTCGAAATTCGGCCTGGCGGAGTTGCCTGGCTGAGCCTGACCTGGAGGAGAGAGCTAATGGAACCTGGTTACGTATTCGGGCAAGTCGATGCCGCGGAGTTGGCGACCTACGCCTTCTTCGCCTTCTTCTTCGGCCTTGTGTTCTTCATTCAGCGGGAAAGCCGCCGCGAAGGCTTCCCCCTGATCGACGAGAAGACCGGCAAGGAAAAGGCCATGTCCTGGATCTTCCTGCCGACGCCGAAGGTCTATCGCATGGCCGATGGCACGACGCATGTCGCTCCGAACCCGCAAGGGGAGGACCGTCAGGTGGCGCTGCGCAGCGTCAACCCGAGGGAATTCGGCAACCCCTACTACCCCACCGGCAATCCGTTGGTGGATGGTGTGGGCCCCGCCTCCTGGACGCCGCGTGAAGATGTTCCCGACGTCACCCATGATGGTCACAACAAGGTTGTGCCCATGCGGATTGCGTCGGACTTCTCCGTTGTTCCGGGCGACACGGATCTGCGCGGCTGTGATGTCTGGGCCATGGATAAGCGTTATGCCGGGACCGTGTCGGACATCTGGGTGGACCGGGCTGAGTCCCTGATCCGCTATCTCGAAGTCGATGTGCCGACGGGTGCTGCTGCGACGACCCCCGCTCCGGCCCAGACGGAAGATGGCGAGCAGGCTCCGGTCGGCGCCTCTGTCGCGATGAGCCGCAAGGTGCTCCTGCCCATGACGATGGTCCGCCTGCGCCGGAACCGGGGCAAGTACTCGGTGATGGTCGGCTCCATCAATTCGGAGCAGTTCAAGGATGTTCCGGGTACGGCCAGCCCCGACGTGGTGACTCGCCTCGAGGAAGAGAAGGTCATGGCCTATTATGGCGGCGGCTATCTCTATGCCCATTCCAAGCGTGGGGAGCCCCTGCTGTGAACCCCATCGCTGAATATGATGGCGAACCTGTCCGGGGTCTCCCCGGACACCTGCCAGAGGGTGAATCCATCCTCTGGCAGGGGAGCCCGCGCTGGACGACTTTTGCCCGGCGTGCCTTTCACACCAACAAGGTCCTGGCCTATTTCGGGGTCATGATGGTCTGGCGGCTGATTTCCGATCTCTATGACGGCATGGAGACCGGTGCTGCCATTGTCCATGCGGCCTGGCTTGCCGCCCCGGCCCTTCTGTGCGTTGCCGTTCTGGCCGTGATGGCCTGGGCCATGGCACGCAGTACGGTCTACACGGTCACGACCAAGCGCGTTGTCATGCGGTTCGGCGTGGCGGTGGAGAAGGCCTTCAACCTGCCCTACCGGTGCATTGATGGTGCAGGCCTGAAGACCTACGACAATGGCACGGGCAACATTCCGCTCCGCCTGACCGCACCCAATCGGATTGGGTATCTGCTGCTGTGGCCCCATGTGCGGCCCTGGAAGTTCGGCCAGCCCGAGCCCATGCTGCGCTCGGTGCCTGAAGCAGCCTATGCAGCCGGCATTCTATCGGACGCCTTGAAACGGGCCGCGGAGGAGCGGGCTGAACAGGGCGATGTGGCGTCGCATGCTGACGAAGTCGTTACATCTTCGGATGCGCCGGCAAAACGCAAGGATCGGGGATCGGCTCCACACGGACTTGGGCTTTCGCCCCAGCCCGTCGCTGCAGCCGAGTAAGGGGAACGAAGGAGGAGGACTTAAACGATGAGCAATCCCTTTGAAGGCGAACAAATGCCCCGTTGGCCGCTTATCGGCGCAGCCGCCCTGATCGGGTTGGCGTTCATTCTGGCCATCAGCGGACGCATGGACAGCGCCCGCTGGGGCCCGCCACAGATGCCTGCAGCCGTGGAGGAGCGGCAATTGCGGTTCGTGGACCGGGAGGACGGCGCCGTTGTGGTGACCGATGCCTCCACGGACACTCTTGTGGCGGTGCTGCTACCGGGCAGCAATGGTTTCATTCGCGGCGTGCTCCGCGGTCTGGGGCGCCAGCGCAAGCGGGCCGATGTCACATCGGAAACGCCCTATCGGCTGGCCATGCTCGAAGACGGCCATCTTGTTCTCGGTGATCCGTCCACGGGCGAACAGGTCGTGCTGCGGTCTTTCGGACCGACCAATTACGAGGCTTTTGCCCGTCTCCTTCACGCCAATGGGGAGGACCTGAAATGATTGAGACCAGGATCGGACATCGCAAGGCCATCAGTGTGCCCTGCACCGTGGATGTCGAACACACCTTCGCAAGCCTTCATGCCCATGTGGAACTCGACAATGGCGTTGAGATCGGGATCGGGGATGAGGTTCTTGTTCAGGGTGCACCGGAAACGATCCCATTCGGCGAGCGCCTGACGGTCCGCGCCCATGCAACCGTGATCCGGGCCAATTGGGTTGACCGTTTGAGAACCCGGGTCGCCGCCTATTTTGAACTGACCGAGCTTTACGAAGTCAGCTTTACGCCCAGGAGGACACTATGACAGCCGTTGAATTGAGCGACCTGGCGGAAGAAGCGCAATTGCAAGCCAGCCAGCGCGACAAGTCACTGAATGACACCACCCGCATGGCCCAGGAAGACACGATCCTCAGCCCGCGGTTCTACACCACCGATTTCAAGGCCATGGACCGGCTCGATGTGAGCCCGGTGCGCGCCGAATGGGATGCCCTGATCGCCGAGATGCAGAGCGACCCCAATGGCGACCACTTCAAGCGCACGGACGAGTTCGACAATATGCTGGCCAGCCTCCCCGATGGCCTGCGCCGGGAGTTCGTCGACTTCCTGGTCAGTTCTCTGACGGCCGAGTTCTCCGGCTGCGTGCTGTACAGCGAGATCAAGAAGCGCATCGACAATCCGGACATCAAGGAACTCTTCCGCCTGATGACCCGTGACGAGAGCCGCCATGCGGGCTTCATCAATAGTGTGCTGAAGGATTTCGAGATCGGTGTGGATCTTGGCTTCCTGACCCAGACCAAGCAGTACACCTATTTCAGCCCGAAATTCATCTTCTATGCGGTCTATCTGTCGGAGAAGATCGGCTATTCGCGCTACATCACGATCTACCGTCATCTGGAGCGCAATCCGGAACGGCGCTTCCACCCGATCTTCAAGTGGTTCGAAGATTGGTGCAATGACGAGTTCCGCCACGGCGAGGCCTTCGCCCTCTTGATGCGGGCCAATCCGCACCTGCTCAAAGGCACCAATAAGCTGTGGATCCGGTTCTTCCTGTTGGCCGTCTACGGAACGATGTATATCCGCGACCATGCCCGTCCGGAGTTCCACAAGGCGCTCGGTGTCGATCCCACCGAGTACGACTACAAGGTCTTTCAGATCTGCAACGAGATCTCCCGGCAGGTCTTTCCGCTTGAGCTCGACATCGACAATCCAAAATTCCGGACCGGCATGGAGAAGCTGCGCGCCGCCTCCAACGGCATTGATGCGGCCAAGAAGGAAGGCGGTGTCATGGGCGGCCTGAAACGGGTCTGGTTCAGCGGCAAGGCGGGCCTCGCATTTGCCGGCCTCTTCTTCTTGCCGACCCGCAAAAACACCCTGCCCGCCCAGATCCGTCTGGCTCCGGCCTGGTAAGGAGAGCGACCTTGACCTTTTCCGAGCACGGTCTTCCGGCCCTTGCAGCAATCTTCGTCTGGTGGGTGAGCACAGGTGTCATCCTGCTGATGAACAGTCTACCGCGGTCGACCTATCCCTGGAGCGTGCTCGGAATGACCTGCGTGACCGCCATTGCCGTATTCGGCCTTGCGGTCACCGGGGAAGACACAACGGTTCGAGGGGCTTATCTCGGCTTCCTGTGCGCCCTTGTCATTTGGGGCTGGCACGAAATGACTTTCCTGATGGGATATGTCACGGGGCCGCGCAAAGCCCCCTGCCCCGAGGGGTGTACGGGCCTTGCCCGTTTCTCCTATGCGACCCAGGTGCTGTTGCACCATGAAATCGCCCTTGTCCTGACGGGCCTCGGCATCGCGGCCGCGACATGGGATGACCCAAATCAAACAGGCCTATGGACCTATGTGGTGCTGTGGGCCATGCGCATGAGCGCGAAACTGAACATCTTTTTTGGTGTTCCCAACATCACGGAAGATTTTCTGCCGCATCACATGAATTTCCTGAAGACCTATTTCCGGAATAGGCCCATGAACGCCTTTTTCCCGCCTTCGGTGACGGCGGCGACCACAGCCACAGTGCTGGTGGGCGCCGCGGCCCTGGCCCCAGGCCTGTCGGCGGCGGAACAGGTGGGGCTGAGCCTCATCACCTGCCTGATGGCGCTCGGCGTTCTGGAGCATTGGTTCCTGGTGATGCCCATGCGTGAAGCGGCCCTGTGGAGCTGGGCCCAGCCGCCTGAGCATGTGCTGACAGCCCAGTTGGAAAGCGGCGAACGGGCGCAAAGTCAGGATTTCGATATTGAGGCTTTGGACCACAGGTCCGGAGACTTCAGAACGGGAGATCTTAAATCCGGCGCTGAAAACCGCCGGGAGAAGGGGCGGTGCCCGCTTCACTATCTGGGCGCTGCGCTGGCGCCAGTGCCGGAGCTTGTTCCAGCGACCGTTCATGCAGGTGGCGGCGTCCCATCGTCACGCGTGACATCATCCATGGTGAAAGAGTCTCGGAAGACTGGGTTTCCTTCACCGTCCAAGAGTAAAATGGGAGGGTCGCGGTAAGACCCATCCCGCACAAGAGCGGCCGGACGGCTCTCGTGCGTCACGACACAGGATCCGGATCGGCCAGCCACGAAGGGAGGCACCAATGGATTTCGAGACCTTTTTCCGCGACTCGCTCGACGGCCTTCGAGACGAAGGGCGATACCGCGTTTTTGCGGATCTCGAGCGCAAGGTCGGCTGCTTCCCGCGCGCGACGAACCACGGTTGCCCGGACAAGTCCGAAGTGACTGTCTGGTGTTCCAACGACTATTTGGGCATGGGCCAGAATCCCAAGGTGCTTGAGGCCATGCATGAGGCGCTGGACCGCTGCGGCGCCGGCGCTGGCGGCACCCGGAATATTTCCGGCACCAATCACTATCACGTGCTCCTGGAGCAGGAGCTTGCCGACCTCCACGGGAAGGAAGCCGCGCTCCTATTCACCTCAGGCTATGTGTCCAACTGGGCATCCTTGAGCACCCTGGCCTCGAAACTGCCCGGCTGCGTCGTGCTGTCGGACTCGGCCAATCACGCGTCCATGATTGAGGGCATCCGCCACAGCAAGGCGGAGCGCCAGATCTTCGCCCATAACGACCCGGAAGACCTGGATCGCAAGCTGGCTGAAATCGGCCCGGACCGGGCTAAGCTCGTGGCCTTTGAGTCCGTCTATTCGATGGATGGTGATATCGCCCCGATCAAAGAACTGTGCGATGTGTGCGACGCTCACAATGCCATGTCCTATATCGATGAAGTCCATGCCGTGGGTCTTTACGGTCCGCGCGGCGGCGGCATCTGTGAGCGCGAGGGCCTGTCCGATCGCCTCACCATCATTGAGGGCACGCTTGGTAAGGCCTTCGGCGTGATGGGCGGCTATATCGCCGGTTCCGCAGCGATGTGCGACTTCGTCCGCAGCTTTGCCTCCGGCTTCATCTTCACCACGGCTCTGCCCCCGGCGATCGCGGCCGGCGCCCTGGCCAGCATTCGCCACCTGAAGGAAAGCCAGGCCGAGCGCCAAGCACACCAGGCCAAAGTGGCCCAAGTTCGTGCGGGCCTTGAAGCGGTCGGCATCCCTTACATGCCGAACCCCAGCCACATCGTACCGGTGATGGTGAAGGATCCGGTGAAGTGCAAGTGGATCAGCGACTGGCTGATGG
>CAYUYV010000060.1:0-6387 GCA_964449455.1 uncultured Alphaproteobacteria bacterium
CGGGTCCGATCCGCTTATTACACGCTCGTTTATCCCCATAGCTGGAGCGACCAGCCCTTTGAATATAAGCCCCGGTTCGTGAAGAAAAAAGGCAAAGCGGTCCGAACGCGCGAAAAAGCCCTGGAGCCCTGAAAAACAGCGGCTCAACCAAAAAAGGAGCCCGGACCGGCGGGCGGATCACGGATCCACGCCGCCGGCCGGGCCCTATCGGGGGTTGGGATATCAGGTCTGAAGCATGTTCTGGGCCATTGTGACGGTCTCTTTGGCGCCGCCTTCGCCCTCATCGCGCTTGTGGGGAACCGCGAGGCCGCGCTGGATCGCCGGGCGGTTCTCGATAACCGCCAGCCAGCGCTGAAGATGGGGCAGTTCGTCAATCGAGACGCCGGCCCAGTTATGGCTGCGCGCCCAGGACCAGTTGGCGATGTCGGCAATGGAGTAATCCCCGGCCAGGAATTCGTGGTCCTTCAGCCGGGTGTCGAGAACCGTATAGAGACGCTTGGTCTCGTTCTGGTACCGGTCAATGACCGGTTGGATCTTTTCGGGGAAGTACCGATAGAACACATGGGCCTGCCCCTGCATGGGACCGACGCCGCCCATTTGGAACATCAGCCATTGCAGCACCAGGGATCGGCCCTTGGCATCGGTGGGCAGCAGGGCGCCGGCCTTTTCGGCCAGATAGATCATGATCGCGCCGGACTCAAAGATCGCGAAATTGTCCTCCTCCCGGTCCAGGATGGCGGGGATGCGGCCATTCGGGTTGATGGCGAGATACCAGGGGTCCTTCTGGACATTGGTGCCGATGTCCACCGGATGGGTCTCATAGGCAAGGCCAAGCTCCTCCAGGGTGCAGGACGCCTTGTAGCCGTTGGGTGTCGTCCAGGTGTAAAGATCAATCATGGGATGGCCTCCAGGCTGTGCACTCACGAGCGCATGGCAGGCAGGTGGGCCGATGGGCCTCGGCTTACAAGCCATGGCGCGAGGACCGAGCCCGCGAATCACGCAAAGGTGCTTTGCTGGGTGAACGGCTTGGCGGTGAAGGGAGGTCCACCATGCAGCAATTCCACGACCTGATCGTGCGCATTCTGGAAACGGGAAGCGACCGGGGGGACCGGACCGGCACAGGCGTGCGCGGTGTGTTCGGTCACCAAATGCGCTTTGACCTGCGTGACGGGTTTCCCCTGCTCACCACCAAGAAGCTGTTCACCAAGGCCATCTTCCTTGAGCTGCTCTGGTTCCTCCGTGGAGAAACCAATGTGCGCAGTCTGCAGCAGGACGGGGTCACCATCTGGGACGAATGGGCCGACGCGCATGGCGAGCTTGGCCCGATTTACGGCCATCAGTGGCGTTCCTGGCCAGATCCCAAAGGGGGCACGATCGATCAGATCGCCTGGGTCGTGAACGAAATCCGGACCAATCCAACATCTCGCCGGCTCGTGGTCAGCGCCTGGAACCCGGCCGACATTCCGGATATGGCCCTGCCGCCCTGCCACTGCCTATTCCAATTTTATGTGGATGACGGACGGTTATCCTGTCAGCTTTACCAGCGCAGCGCCGACGTCTTCCTCGGCGTGCCCTTCAATATCGCGTCTTATTCCCTGCTCACGCATATGGTGGCCCAGGTGACGGGCCTTGGTGTTGGCGAGTTCGTGCATACCCTCGCAGACGCCCATCTTTATGCGAACCATATGGAGCAGGCCCGGCTGATCCTGACCCGGGAGCCACGGCCGCTGCCGACCCTGCGCCTCAATCCGAATGTGACAGATCTGTTCGCCTTCACCTATGGCGACATCACAGTTGAGGGCTATGATCCGCATCCGGCCATTCCTGCGCCGATTGCCGCGTGAGAGTGAGCCATGGGATATGACGGTTGCCGTGTGATCTTGGTCGTTGCAATGGCTCAAAACCGGGTCATAGGGCAGGGTGGGGCCATGCCCTGGCGCATTCCCGCGGACCAGAAACATTTCAAGGCGGTGACCATGGGCAAGCCCATGATCATGGGCCGAAAGACCTTTGAAAGCATTGGCCGCCCCCTGCCGGGCCGCACCTCCATTGTGGTCACCCGGCAAAAGAGCTGGTCGGCCGAGGGGGCTGTCGTCGTGGCCACAGTGGAAGATGCCCTGGCGCGGGCTGTGGATGCCGCCCGAGAAAGCGGTGTGGAGGAGATTGCCATCATTGGCGGCGGCGAAATCTATGCGGCAAGCCTTCCGTTTGCGGATGAGATATCGCTCACGCGGATTGATGGCGCCATGGAGGGGGATACGTGGTTCCCGCCCCTCGACCCGTCGGACTGGGCGCAAGGGCAGGCAACACCGTTCCCGGACGACCCTAAAGCGAGCCATGGGGCCGAACTTGTGACCTTGACCCGGCGCAGGCCCTGACTGCCCTGGCGCGCTCCCCGGCGGGCGTCAGATCTCGATTACATCATCTTCGTTGGCATCTTCATTGGCATCGCCGTCGGCTGGACCCTCGGATGGGGACTCAGCCGGCGCTTCGGGCGTGGCCCCCGGTGGAGGCGCCGCCGCGTGATCCGTATCGGGGGCGCCGGACGGTCGTGCCTGCTGGCTGATCTTCAAGAGCCGGGCCTGGAGCACTTTCGGAGAGATGGGCTTGGCAAGAAAACCCTGAACGCCCAGGCGCCGGGCCGTTTCGACCCGCTCGGTCAGGGGCCGACCGGTTAGGAAAAAGATCGCCGGGTCCGCGCGCCCCGTGGGCGTTTCCCGAAACTTTTCGACGAAGGTGCCGCCATCCATGACCTTCAACTCCCAGTCGCAGATCACGACGTCGGGCGCTTTCGCGGGGGACGTCTGAAGCGCCTCCTCCGGATCGGCGAACAGCGCCACCTTCTGCATCCCGATCCGGTGCAGCATGGTGCGCATCAGTCGCAACATGTCTTTGTCATCATCGACGACCATGACCGACAAATCGGACAGGGTCGCCTCGCTTGCAAAGGCGCTCACGGCTCAGCACTTTCCGTCAGTCTGGGGGATCTTTAGGATCCGATAACGACGTTAAGATCCGGTGAGAAAAATTGCGCGAGGAGATACGCCAATGACAACCATACCGGAGGGTCCTGCGCCTCGTATGACGACAACCCATGTCGCCTGGCGTGAAGTGGCCCGCGGCCTTGAATTTCCCGAAGGACCTGTGGCACTGGCCGATGGCAGCATCGTCCTTGTGGAAATCAAGCGCGGTACCATCACCCGTATTGGGCGTGATGGGACATCCAGCATAGTCGCCGATCTGGGCGGCGGACCCAATGGCGCGGCCATCGGTCCGGATGGGGCCCTTTATGTGTGCAACAATGGTGGTTTCCGCTGGCATGACGTGAACGGACTGACCGTGCCAGGAGAGCGGGCCGAGGACTATGAGACCGGCCGGATTGAACGCGTGGATCTGGAGACCGGCGCCGCAACGCGGCTCTATGAAAGCTGTGATGGCAATCGCCTGAACGGCCCCAATGACATCGTCTTCGACACCTCCGGCGGATTTTACTTTACCGATCTGGGCAAAAGCTATGGCCGGGTGCGGGACCGGGGCGCTGTGTTCTATGCAAGGCCCGACGGCTCCATGATCCGTGAAGTGATTTTTCCGGTGGAGAGTCCTAACGGTGTGGGCCTCAGTCCGGATGGCGGCATGCTCTACTTCGCCGACACGATTCCGGCAACCTTGTGGGCCTATCCCGTGGGGGGCCCCGGCGAGATCGTGCGCGGACGCGGCTTTTTCCGGGGCACGCCGCTCGCCCATCCCGGAGGCTACCAGTTCTTTGACTCGCTGGCTGTGGAGGCGGATGGGACCGTCTGTGTCGCCACCATCATCAATGCCGGCATCACGCGCATCGCGGCAGATGGCACATGGATTGACCATGTGCCCACGGACGATATCATGACCACCAATATCTGTTTCGGCGGTCCCGATCTGCGCACCGCCTATGTGACCTGCTCAGCGACGGGCCGCCTGATGGCGGCGGACTGGCCTGCGCCAGGCTTACGGTTGAATTTCGGGACCTGAGAGAGGCGCCGGCTCGGCAGGTTCAAAGCGCACCACATCCCCATGGCGCTGACAGGCCGGCTCCGCGAGGGACACGAACAGTGGGCCGAGCGCCTCCGGGCGGGGCAGGGTCTGCGGATCCTCGCCCGGCACGGCCTTGGCCCGCATGGCCGTGCGCACCGCACCCGGATGAACCAGATTGACCCGGACCGACGTGTTCTGACATTCGGCGGCGTAGGACAGGACAATAGCCTCAAGAGCGGCCTTGGACATGGCATAGCCGCCCCAATAGGCCCGAGGTGCCCGAGCGACGGTCGAGGAGACGAAAATGGCCCGGCCGGCATCGGAGAGCCGCAGCAGCGGGCCGAGGGACCGGATCAAGCGCCAATTCGCTGTCACATTGACGTCCAGCAGGCCCTGCCAGTCCTTTGGTGTGATATGCCCAACCGGGGTCAAAGGGCCCAGGACGCCCGCGTTACCCACAAGAATATCGAGCTTGCCCCACCGCCCATGGATGGACTCGCCAAGCCGATCGAGGGCGTCGAAATCCTTGATGTCGAGGGGCACCAGGGTCGCGCTGACACCGAGCGCCTTCACCGCATCGTCCAGCTCCTCCAGGGCGCCGGAGGTGCGTCCCAACAGGATCAAATCTGCGCCTTCCTGGGCATAGGCCAGGGCCACTGCGCGGCCAATGCCCCGTGTGGCGCCGGTGACGAGGGCAAGGCGGCCTGTCAGTCGTTTCGGTGCGGAAGACGTATCTGTGGTCATGGCCGGTTATCCATGTCTTTCATGTTCCTGGGGCCTGCGCTGGCGATCCATCCGAATGCGCCATATCACGACTGACTTGCGGACGGGCCGATTGGCGTGCCGGAGCGCATCTTACGCCGCCTCTCGTTCATGGGCTCAATTATGCAGGAAACTCATTTTGCCCGTGTCGGCGCCATCGTCCCGGTCCACGAGGGGGATGGGATAGTCCCGGGTGAAACAGGCATCGCAATATTGCGGGGCGTCATTGTCGCGCTTGGCATAGCCCATGGCACGGTAGAGGCCATCAATGGATAGGAAGGCGAGGCTGTCCACATTGATGTGCTCGCGCATCTCATCAAGGCTCATCTTATGGGCCAGCAATTTGTCCGTTTCCGGCGTATCGACACCATAGTAACATGCGCCGACGGTCGGCGGACTTGCAATGCGCATATGGACTTCCCGGGCGCCTGCGTCCCGGACCATCTGAACGATCTTCAGGGATGTCGTGCCCCGCACGATGCTGTCATCAACCAGAATGACGCGCTTGCCCCGCAAAACGGACGGATTGGCATTCAGCTTCATCCGTACCCCCTGCTGCCGGGAGCGATCCGTCGGCAGAATAAAGGTACGGCCCACATAGTGGTTCCGGATGATCCCGAATTCAAAGGGTAAATCGGCGCCTTGGGCATAACCGACCGCGGCCGGAACGCCGGAGTCCGGGACGGGTGAGATAATGTCCGCTTCGACAGGCGCTTCCATGGCCAGTTCCCGGCCAATATTCTTGCGCGCCTCATAAACGCCCTTGCCGTCGATGACACTGTCGGGCCGCGAGAAGTAAACATATTCAAAGACACAGAACCGGCTGGGCCGGGACGCGAAGGGAAAGCGGCTTTCGAGCTCCGCGCCCGGTTTCAGAACCACCATCTCGCCGGGTTCCACCGACCGGACATAGCTTGCGCCCATGATGTCGAGGGCGCAGGTCTCCGACGTGAGGATCCAGGCCTCACCCAGCCGGCCGATCATCAGGGGGCGCACACCGCGTGGGTCGCGAATGCCGATCAACTGATCGTCGCTGAGGCAGACGAGAGAATAGGCGCCTTCCACTTTGCTCAAGGCATCCGCCAGACGATCCGTCAGATGGGTCGCGAAGGAGGTGGCAATCAGATGCAGGATCGTTTCCGTATCCGACGTGGACTGAAAGATGGAGCCCCGGGAGACCAGCGTGCTGCGCAGGGTCGTCGAATTGGTCAGATTGCCGTTATGGGCAACCGCAATACCGCCGGTGCGCAAATCCGCATAAAGAGGTTGGACATTGCGCAGCACTGTGCCACCGCCCGTGGTGGCGTAACGGACATGGCCGATGGCCATGGGGCCTGGCAGATTGTCCAGTGTCTGCGCGTCCTGGCTGAAATTCTCGCCGACAAGGCCCAGATGGCGCTCCACATTGAACCGTTCGCCATCGAAGGACACGATCCCGGCCGATTCCTGGCCCCGATGCTGAAGGGCATGCAGACCGAGGGCACACAGCACCGATGCATCTTGCCGGCCCACAACACCCACCACGCCGCATTCGTCGCGGAAGGCATCGGGCTTGCCATCATCATCGTTCCCAGTGTGGTCCGACACCGTCTGGTCCGACACCATCTGGTCCGA
>CAYUYV010000060.1:6487-9417 GCA_964449455.1 uncultured Alphaproteobacteria bacterium
TCTGGTCCGACACCATCTGGTCCGAAAACGTGTGGTCCGACAACGCATCATCGTGACCGCTGCCGCCGGCAACGGTCCGTCCACCACCTTTGACTTGCATCACTGCTTGTCCAGCTTGTTGCGGACGAGCCGGTCTATTGCGGTGCGCTCATCCTTTGAGTATCCGGCCCCGTCCTCGCGCTGATCGGTTTTCTCACCGGTCCGGGGCGCTTTCACAGGGCGGGCAGGCGCCTTCCGCTCCGTGGACGCCGCCGATACGCTAGTTATCGGTCCAGGTAGCACGACTTTCAAGAGATTTGCCGAGCCGGAGACAATGGGATAAAGGCGCGCATCTCGGAACCACTGTGGTGTGTCTTTGACACCGAACACCAATACATGGACCTGAAACAGTATGGCCACCAGGGCAAGGCCCCTTAGAAACCCAAAACAAAAACCGGCGATCTGGTCCCAGGTGGGCACTTTGTCGCCATTGCCGATGCGTTCCAGGATCTTGTGGTTCGCGATAGTGAACAGGGACACGAGACCCGCGAAGATGCTCAGAACCACAATCGTGTGAATAAACCAATTGCCGCTGATGAGCTGAGTCAGCGTTGCACCGCCGGCGTAATAGATCGAATAGGTGATGAAGGCGGAGAGGACCCAGGCGGCCACCGCCAATGACTCCCGGACACAGCCGCGCAAGAGAGCAAGGAAGGCCGAGGCAAGCACCAGGGCCAGAATGACAGCATCTGTGACGGTCAGCGGTGAATCGCTCATAACCCGCTATAATCCTTTTGCGCCAGGCGCCGTCAACTGGACCGATCAAATACGCTGTGGTCAACCCGCCTGAGCATGGTTAACCCGCCTGAACCCGTGGGGCGGCCACGCGTCCGTCAGCAATCCCGGCCCCATCCCGGATGGCGTCGACCAAATCGCCCAGCGCCGTGACAGGTGTGGTGACCATGCTTTCCAAATCCTTAACACCGGACCGTTTGTCCGTTCTGGGGCTGGGTCCAAAGGCACTGCGAAAGCCGAGCTTTCGCGATTCCTTCAGGCGCGCTTCGCGCTGGGTGACCGGCCGCACGGCGCCGGACAGGCTGACTTCCCCAAAAAACACCGCGTCGGCGGGCAGGGCGATGCCCGTCGCCGAGGAAATGAGCGCCGCTGCGACGGCAAGATCCGCCGCCGGCTCCAGAATACGGATGCCCCCGGCCACATTCAGGTAGATGTCCTGGGCACCGAGCCCGAGGCCGCAACGGGTGTCGAGGACCGCAATCACCATGGCAAGGCGCCCCGTATCCCAGCCGACGACCGTGCGCCGGGGCGTGCCCAGGCTCGTTTGGGCGACCAGGGCCTGGATTTCCACGAGAACGGGCCGCGTGCCTTCAACCCCGGCGAAGACTGCCGAACCGCTGACCCCGGCCTCCCGTGCGTCCAGAAACACAGCCGAGGGGTTCGCGACCTCCTGGAGGCCGGCGCCGGTCATCTCGAACACGCCGATTTCTTCGGTGGCCCCGAAGCGGTTCTTCACGGCGCGGAGGATCCGGAAATGGTGCCCTCGCTCGCCCTCAAAATAGAGCACCGTGTCGACCATATGCTCCACAACCCGGGGGCCCGCGATCTGTCCGTCCTTGGTCACATGGCCGACCAGGATCACGGCCGTGTCCGTGCGCTTGGCAAAGCGCACAAGGTCGTGGGCCGCGGCGCGCACCTGAGAGACCGTGCCCGGCGCACTGTCCATCGTGTCCGACCACATGGTCTGGATGGAATCGACGATCACCAGGGCCGGCGGGCTTTTCTCCAGGGTTGTCAGAATGTCTCGCAGATTGGTCGCGGCGGCGAGCTGGACCGGCGCTTCCGCGAGGCCCAGCCGGCTGGCGCGCAGGCGCACCTGGGCAGTCGCTTCCTCGCCCGAGACATAGACAACGGGAAGGCCCGTCTTGGCGATGCGGCCCGCAAGCTGGAGCAGCAGGGTCGATTTTCCGATGCCCGGATCGCCGCCCACCAGAAGGGCCGAGCCCGGAACAATGCCGCCGCCCGCGACCCGGTCGAACTCAGTAAGCCCCGTGACCATGCGCGGCGGGTCGGTGCCTTCCCCATCAAGGGACACAAGATCAATGGTCCGTCCACGCCCTTTCGCGGCCGAGAGGCTTTGTTTGGGCGCGGACTCGCCCGGCGCCGCGCCAAGGCCCACATCCTGTTCAATGGTGTTCCAGGCGCCGCACGCTTCGCATTTGCCCTGCCATTTGGCATAGACCGTCCCGCAGTCGCGGCAGACATAACTGTCATTTGAGCGGGCCATGGGGCTCCTTTCGCGAATCGCTCAGCCAGTTCATTCATGCTGACCGCGATCGGCGCTCCGCGTCCAGGACTGAGGTCAAGTGAGCGGCGTTGCTGGGCCCCCAGGGTCAGTTGTTTGTCGAACTGTCCGAAGGGCCGGGATCGGCGAAAAAGAGCTGGTGCATGCGCCGTCCCGGCACGAAGGTGAAGAGCCCGGCGACCACCAGAGCGGCGAAAAAGGTGATCACCATGCTGCGGGCGTGGGAGTGGCGATCGCCCCGCCGAATGGCCCGAAGGCCGCCGACAATGCCGAAAATCGTGACCGGAATAAGCAGGTGGATCGGGGAGAAGCCGAAAAACTCCGGCGCGCTGGCGTCCTGGGGCACGTCGCGGATGAACACCGCCGTCAGCGTGACGATGGCCATGGCCACGACATAGGTCCAGCCCAGAGTCTTGTGGGCTTTGGTGCCTTTGGTCAAGGTCAGGATCATCAGTCCAAGGAAAAATGCCGCAATGGCCGCAAC
Source organism: uncultured Alphaproteobacteria bacterium (assembly GCA_964449455.1). Taxonomy (GTDB): domain Bacteria; phylum Pseudomonadota; class Alphaproteobacteria; order JAJFIK01; family JAJFIK01; genus CAYUYV01. Next base: position 9,271 of record CAYUYV010000060.1, read on the forward strand.
CCAGTGAATCTGGATCTGGAGGGATGAGCCTTGCGTGAAGACGGACCAGTTCATGTTTCGCTCCTGCGTAGGGTCAGTCTCGGCCTGATCCACAGGCATGTCCCCCGCTTGACCACTGCCCAGATTGACCACTGCCCAGATTGACCA
>CAYUYV010000060.1:9517-10874 GCA_964449455.1 uncultured Alphaproteobacteria bacterium
GGGCAACTATGCCGGAGAAGGCCCGCTTCGAGGCGTCTTCAGCCGAACCTGCACAACTGTCACAAAACTATGATCTTAGTATAACCCTCAGCAAGTCATTAGGGGAGGGTTGATCCCATGCGTTTGTTGTTTGCTTCTGCGATCTTCGCGGTCCTTGCGGCCTGTGCCATGCCGGTGAAGGACACCAGTCCGTCCACCGTGATTTCCGTTCCCGATGCGGCCACCCACCATGGCGAAGCCACGCCCTGGACCGGCCTTGCGCCCCTGGACAGCCCGGAGCGCTTCCAATTCGCCGTCATGACCGACCGCACCGGCGGCCGTCGCCCCGGCATCTTCCCCGTGGGCGTCGACAAAGTGAACCTGGTTCAGCCGTCCTTCGTGATGAGCGTCGGTGACCTCATCCAGGGCTATACAAAGGACGAAGCCAAGATCACCGCCGAGTGGGAAGAATTCGACGGCATGGTCGAGGCGCTCGATGCCCCATTCTTCTATGTGCCCGGCAACCACGACATGATGAACAGCGAGATGGAAGGCATCTGGAAAGCCCGTTTTGGCGCCAGCTTCTATCATTTCAAGTATAAGGACGTTCTGTTCCTGGTGCTGAACTCCGAATATCTCGATATCTCGGACATCAAGGGCGCCAGCAATGACCGCACCGGTGGTCCGGGCCATGACGAATGGGTCAAGACCGACGCGTTCAAAGCGTCCCGCGAGGCCCAGTTTGCCTATGCCGAAAAGGTGCTGACGGCGAACCCTGATGTGCGCTGGACCTTCGTGTTCATCCACAAACCCTTCTGGCGTCAGAGCTGGGTCTATCCGCCCCGTGACCCGGAGACCCGTGAATTCATCCTGGATGACTATCCGGTCGATGGTCCTTACCCGACCAATCTTGAAGTGCCGGCCGACTGGCAGCGCCTCCAGGACATGATGGGCACACGGGACTACACAGCCTTCGCCGGTCACCGCCACTCCTATGACTATGCCGATTTCAGCGATGGTCCGCACACCCACGAGCATATCACGCTCGCGACCACCGGCGGCGGCAGCCGTCTGCGCGGCCTGTCCTATGGCGAATTCGACCATGTCATGTGGGTGACCATGACCGAGAACGGCCCCGTCTTTGCCAATCTGATGCTCGACGGCGTCCAGCCGAAGACTTTCGAGCAGCCGGACCGCTCTCCGTGGTTCACTGCGGAGTGACAAGACCTCATATCGGCCGGCGCCACTGTGTGCCGGCCGGTTGTCGTTTGCAGTTTCGGTGCAGCGCTTTTTGGACTCAATCCGCCTGAGGCTTGGGCCTTGGCACAAGCTCCGCCTGACTTAATGGCGCGAGCAAAAAGATATCGCGAGCAAAAAG
>CAYUYV010000060.1:10974-19659 GCA_964449455.1 uncultured Alphaproteobacteria bacterium
CGCGAGCAAAAAGATATCGCGAGCAAAAAGCCATCCGGGCTGAACAGGCGCATCGTGCCGCTCCCCGCCCCGCGGCGCATGCCTCACAGCGGCTGGGTCACGTCTTCCAGCCAGGCACGCGTTTGGGCATCCAGCGCCGGTCCCACCACGTCCCGCACGCGGGTGTGATAGGCATTAAGCCAGTCCCGCTCTCGCGCCGTCAGCAAGGCCACGTCGATCAGGGTGCGGTCGATGGGAGCAAGGGTGAGGGTCTCAAAGGCGTGCATGGGACGCTCCCCGCCGTCCGGCACGCTCGCCTCCGTCACGACAATCAGGTTCTCAATGCGAATGCCGAAGGCACCCTGTTTGTAGTAGCCCGGCTCATTGGACAGGATCATGCCGGGCTTGAGCGGCACATCTTTCAGGACTTTGGACAAGGACTGGGGGCCTTCGTGCACGCTCAAATAGGCACCGACGCCGTGGCCGGTGCCATGGTCATAGTCGAAACCGGCCTCCCACAGCGCCATGCGCGCCAGGGTGTCGAGCTGCACGCCCCGGGTGCCTTCAGGGAAGCGGGCCAGGGTCACCGCGATCATGCCTTTCAGAACCCGGGTGAACCGGTCGCGCATTTCCTCCGTAGGCGTGCCGACGGCAATGGTTCGTGTGATATCCGTGGTGCCGTCCTGGTACTGACCGCCGGAATCCACAAGATAGAGCGTGCCGGATTCAAGGGGCCGATTGGTGCGTTCGGTGACCCGGTAATGGGGCATGGCCGCATGGGCGCCTGCGCCTGATATTGTCTCAAAGCTGATATCCTTCAGCGCCCCGGTCTCCTCCCGGATCGCTTCCAGCTTGGTCACGGCGGCAATCTCGTCGAGCCCGCCCTTGGGTGCTTCGGCCGCCAGCCAGGCCAGGAAGCGGGTGATGGCCACACCGTCCCGACGATGGGCGGCCCGGGCGCCCTCAATCTCCGCTGCGTTCTTGCAGGCTTTGGGCAGCATGCAAGGGTCCGTGCCCGTGGACACAGTCGCGCCCGCCTTGGTGAGCCGCGTTGCAACCCAGGCCGAGGCCCAGGCCGGATCAAATCGCACCCGCTTGCCCTCCTGGCCCAGGGCGTCAAGGGCGGACCCGAGATCACTTTCCGTGCGGACGGTCACGCCATTGCCAAGGGCTGCGCGCAAGCCATCGTCCACTTTGCGCTCATCAATGAAGAGATCTGCATGGCCGTCCTTATGCAGAATGGCATGAGCAAGGGCGACCGGATTATGCGCCACATCCCCGCCCCGGATGTTGAGAAGCCAGGCAATGCTGTCGGGCAGGGTCAGAATGGCCGCATCGACACCCGCTTTGCTCAGCTCCGCGCCGATTTCCTGGCGTTTGGCCGCACTGTCCTTGCCGGCAAGATCCACTGGTTGGGGCGCTGCGAGGGCTGTTGGCCGGGATGGTTGGTCCGCCCAGATCGCATCAATGGCATTGCCTTCGAGGGGCACAAGGCGGGCGCCCGCCTGCTCGCAGGCCTTGGTGTAGTTGTCCACCTGATTGGGGGTGAGCAGCCAGGGATCGAAGGCGAGCCTTGTGCCCTTGGTCAGGTTTCCTGCGATCCAGTCCTCCGCGCGGGTCGTCACCGTGGAGACGATCTCGAACACAGCCCCGTCCACCTGTTCGCGCACCTGGACCGTATAGCGCCCATCCGCGAACACCGCGGCGCGATCCTTGAGGATGATGGCAAGGCCGGCAGAGCCTGTGAAGCCGCTGATCCAGGCCAGCCGCTCGGCGTGGGGCGGGACATACTCCCCCTGGTGTTCATCAGCACGCGGAACGAGATAGCCATCCACGCCCTGTTTCGCAAGATAATCCCGCAGGGCCGCAACCCGGGGAGCGCCGTTCGACGGATCGGCTTTCTCCACAAAGCTCTGTCTCATCCTGTCATTCCTTCAATCCGTGAACCCGTTCGAATCGTCAACTCACTGAACGCGTCATTGCAAGAAGCGGGGCCTCGGAGCAATCGAGGGCCATGTGCACCAAGCGTGTGGTTCTGGATTGCGCCGCCCGACCCGCAATGACGTCAATTTTGATTGGCTGGACACCTCACAGAGGTTTCTGGAGGGCCAGAGTGCTCCATCCGTCCCGGTGCAGACGGTCATGGAGGTGCAGGCCCCAGCTTCGATAGGCGGCGAGAACCCGGTTTTCTTGGGTGACCAGGAGGCCGGACAGCATGAGCAGCCCGCCGGGCGCGGTGGCCGCCACCAGATCTCCCGACAAGCGCAGCAGCGGCCCCATCAGGATATTCGCCATGACCAGGTCATAGGGCCGGCGGGCGATAATGTTCGGATGCCGGGTTCCCGGCGCCGTCAGGACCGTGATGAAGGGCGCACAGCCATTGATCTGGGCATTCTCCCGGGTCATGGCCGTGGCATCCGCGTCCATGTCGCTTGCCACCATGGGCATGCGGAAGCGGCGCGCGGCGGCGAGGGCCAGAATCCCTGTGCCGCAGCCCACATCGAGGCCGTTCGAAAAATGCCGTGTCCGGCCCAATCGGTCCAGCATCTCAAGACAGCCCAACGTGGTGCCATGGTGCCCCGTGCCAAAGGCCATGCCGGCCTCAATTTGCAGGGCGATGTCCCCTGCATTGGCGGCACCGGCATGGTGCTGACCATGGACCACGAACCGTCCGGCGCGCACCGGGGGCAGGCCATCAAGGGATTTGGCCACCCAGTCCTCTTCGGGAACCGGCGAGGCTGCCGCTTGAAGACGCTCTTGGTCGTCAAGCAGGTCGAGCGCGGCATGGGCCTCGATTTCGTCTTCATAGATTGCCTCCAGGCGCCAGCAGCCTGGAACTGTGGTCTCAAACAAGGAAATGGCCTGGGCCTCAGGCACCCTGGTCCGGTCGAGCTGCGCGGCAACCCGTTCGGCCGCCAGACGGACGCCCTCGAAAATGATCCGCCACATCATCACCTCTCCCCAATCAGACTACCCCTGAAGGTCCGGCCCCGTCAGCCGGCCCTTTCCACGAAACTGGCGATCACCCTTTTCTCACCGGCCTTTTCGAAGTTCACCGTGAGTTTGTTGCCTTCAACGGCCGTTATGGGACCATAGCCGAATTTCTGATGGAAGATCCGCTCGCCGACCTTGAAGGCCTCCGCGTCGGGATCATTGGTCGCCAGAAGCTCCGGTGTATGATCAATGGTCAGGGGCGCACGAGCCTTGGGCCCTCCTGGCTTTGACAGGGCCTGCCGCGCCCTTTGCCAGCCCGGCGTGTCATAGGTGCTGTCAAAGCGGGCGCCTTGGCCCATGCCGCTGAAGCCCGCTCCGAAGCCGCCGCCGTCATAGAGCCGCTCGGCATGGTCGGCCGTCACATGGTCATCCGGCAGTTCGCTGATGAAGCGGGAGGGGATGCACGGCTGGGTCCGGCCGTAGATCTCGCGCATGGTGGTGTAGGAGACAAAGCTGCGCTTGCGCGCCCGGGTCAGACCCACATAGGCGAGGCGGCGTTCTTCTTCGAGGCCTTTCTCTCCGCTTTCATCCATGGAGCGCTGGTTGGGGAACATACCTTCCTCCCAGCCGGGCAGAAACACGGTGTCGAATTCAAGGCCCTTGGCGGCATGGAGAGTCATGATCGTGACGGCATCATCCGTCGCCGTATCTTCCCGGTCCATCACCAGGGACACATGTTCCAGATAACCTTCAAAGGTGTCGAACTCGGCCATACCGCTGACAAGGTCTTTCAGGTTGTCGATGCGACCCGGCGCCTGGGGCGACTTGTCGTTCTGCAGCATCTCCATATAGCCGCTTTCATCCAGAATCTGGCCGGCAAGATCCGTGTGCGTCTTGGTCGCCTTCAGACTGGTCCACAGCTCAATCTGGCGCAGGAAGCCGTCCATGGCCTTGGCCTGCTGGCCGCGCAGGGCGCCCTGGTCCACGAGCCGGCGGCTGGCTTCGAGATAGGAAATGTCTGCCTCCCGCGCGAGGGATGCGAACGCCTGCTGGACCTTGTCGCCAAGCTTGCGGGACGGCTTGTTGAAGATACGCTCGAAAGCGAGGCTGTCCGAGGGGTTCACGATCAGGCGGAAATAGGCGTTGGCGTCCCGGATTTCCTGGCGTTCGTAAAAGCGCGGGCCGCCAATCACCTTGTAGGGCAGGCCGATATTGAAAAATCGGTCCTCGAAATTGCGCATCTGTGAGGAAGCGCGGACGAGAACCGCCATCTCTTTGAAGGCGTGACCATCCTTGTGCAGTGTTTCGATCGTGTCGGAGACCGTGCGGGCCTCCTCCATATGGTCGAAGACGCCGCGTATCGAGACTGGGTCTCCGGCTTGGCCCTCCGTCCACAAGGTTTTGCCAAGGCGGGCCTTGTTGGCGCCGATCAGGCCTGAAGCGGCGCCCAGAATATGGCTTGTTGAGCGGTAATTGCGTTCCAGGCGGATGACCGTGGCATCGGGAAAATCCGTCTCGAAGCGGAGGATATTGTCCACCTCGGCGCCGCGCCAGCCATAGATGGACTGGTCATCATCGCCCACGCAGCATATATTCTGCCGCCCTTGCGCCAGCAGACGCAGCCAGAGATACTGGGCGACATTCGTGTCCTGATATTCATCCACCAAAATATAGCGGAAGCGATCCTGGAACCCGGCGAGAATGTCTGGATGGGTCTGGAACAGCGTTGTCACCTGAAGCAGAAGGTCTCCAAAATCCACGGCGTTCAGGGTCTTCAGCCGCTCCTGATAGACGCGGTAAAGGTCAATGGCCTTGCCATTGGCAAAGCGCTTGGCTTCTTCCGTGGGCACATGGTCGGGGAGCCAGCTCTTGTTCTTCCAACGGTCCAGCAGAAAGGCAAGCTGGCGCGCCGGCCAGCGCTTTTCGTCGATGCGTGCCGCCTCGATGATCTGTTTCAGGACCCGGATCTGGTCATCCGTATCGAGAATGGTAAAGGCGGAGGTCAGCCCGGCGGCCTCCGCATGGCGGCGCAGGATCTGGGCGCTGATCGAATGGAAGGTGCCGAGCCAGGGCATGCCCTCCACCACGCGGCCCATCAGGCTTTCGATCCGGGATTTCATCTCCCGGGCCGCCTTGTTGGTGAAGGTGACGGCCAGAATCTGGCTGGGATAGGCGCGTCCCGTGGTCAGGATATGGGCGATGCGTGTGGTCAGCACACGGGTTTTGCCGGTGCCGGCGCCGGCGAGCACCAGCACTGGGCCGTCAAGGGCCTCAACGGCTGCGCACTGCTCCGGATTGAGCCCGTCGAGCAGGTCCCGCGCCGGTGCGGCCGGGGGCGTGGCCTCGGGCGCGCCGTCGTCCTGGAGCGCCTGGGCGTCCTGGGGATCGTCGTCGAGGTCGAAAGGGTCATTGAAGGCTGAGGCCATTGCGGGTCACGTCGGTCGGGCCGGCCCCGGGCGGAGGGTACGCGCGCCAAAGCGCTGGGGCGGACTTGAAACAGGTGATCTTACTGGTGCTCCTCGATATTGGTCCGCACGAGGGCGTTCTTGTAGGTCCTGAGCGCCGCCGTATAGGTCACATAGCCCAGGATATGGCCGGGCCGGTCGGGATCGAGGACCGGTACAACATCGAGTGTGCCCCCTTCGAGCAAAGTCAGCACGTCTTCCAGGGAGGCCTCGGGGGTCGTTGCGGCCAGGGTGGGATCGATTCTGGGGTCCGGGCCAGGGGCGCGGATCATGAAATCTCGCACCTTAATCGTGTTGAGAACGGCCGTATAGCTGCCGCCGGTAAGGTCGAGGCCTCGTTGGACCAGCTTCCACTGGAAGAAGCTGTGGCCGAGCAGGGTCTGGGTCAACAGGGTTGCGATGGAGGCCGAGATCAAAAGCGCAATGGTGAGGGCATAGCCGCCGGTCATCTCAAAGGCGATGAGCGTGGTGGAGAGAGGGGCGCCCAGCACGGCCGCGGCGACCGCCCCCATGCCAACCATGGCGTAGAAGCTGAACCCGGTGACCTGGTCCGGGAAGATAAATCCTAATGTGTAGCCGAAGCCGCCGCCGGCCATGGCGCCCACATAAATCGACGGTGTGAAGACCCCGCCGCCAAAACGCGAGGCGAAAGTGATGGCCGTCGCGAGGATCTTCATGCCGATGAGCAGGCCAAGGGCCGGCAGGGCATAGGCCCCGCGCAGCGCCGCGTCGATCGCCCCATAGCCTACCCCCAGAATTTCCGGCGTCTCCAAGGCAAGCAGTCCAATCAGAAGTCCGCCCACGACGGGCCTCAAAAACAGGGGCATCGGCACTTGGCGCCCCAAAGCGTCAGCCAGCTTCAAGCTCTGGATGAACAGGATGGCGAGCAGGCCGGACAGGAGACCGAGGGCCACGAACATCGGCATTTCAAGATAGGAGACAAGTTCCGGCTCCGGCACTTGAAAGGCCGGATCTTCGCCAAGCAGGGTCCGGGTCACCAGGGTGCCCGTCACGCTGGCCAGGGCCACGGGCGCCATGGTGCGCAGGGCATAGCTTCCCAGAATGACTTCAAAGGCGAAAAGAGCGCCAGCAATCGGCGCATTGAACGATGCAGAGACCGCCGCCGCCGCCCCGCAGGCCAGAAGGGTCCTTGCATAGCGCGCCGGCAAATGGAGCCCACGCGCGTACAGCGAAGCAATTGCGCCGCCGAGATGGACAATGGGCGCTTCCCGCCCGGCGCTGGCGCCCGCCCCCAACGAGGCTGCCGACAGCCCCGCATCGATTAGTGCCGGCCCCACATGCATGCGCCCGCCCCCCCGGGCTCGGGCATCAATAACCTCCGGAATGCCCTGGGGCCGCTCCTTACCTAGACGCTGGAGCACGACACCAACGAGAAGGCCGCCAGCAGTCGGTCCAAGCAGGATCTGCCACCAGGGCAGTTGTCCCATGGTGCCCACGAGATCCTCAGATCGCGTGCCGAAAAACAAGAACTGGATCTCTAAAATCGCGAGACGGAAGACCAGGGCCGCAAGACCCACGGCAAAGCCGATAAAAACGGCGGCGACGGACACCGTGATCTGGCGTCGCCGGGTCAGGCGCCAGATGCGCCAGGCCATGGCACGGCGCCAGCGGCCCCGTTCCCGGCGTTGGCCCCCTTCCGAGTGGTCCGCAAGGGGTGGCGGCGTCAGCGACATAGTCCAATCGAGCCTTCCGCACAGATCCGGCTCCCATCCATCCAGGTGGCTCCGGAAAGATCCGCTTCAAGAATATCCGTGTTTTTTAGAATGGCTCCGGTCAGATCCGCCTGGCGCAGGCTGGCGCGGAACAGGCGGGCCCTCTGAAAATCAGCCCCCTTCAGATTGGCCCCGTCGAGGATCGCTTTGGTAAAGTCCGTGTCCTGGAGATTGGCCCCAGCGAAATTCGCCTGGCTTGCCTCGGCGGCGATGAATTTGGCACGCCGCGCCTGAGCCTTTGCCAGAGTTGCGCCAGACAGAATGGCGCGGCTGAAGCGAGCCTGGCGCAGATCCGCACCGGTCAGGTCGACCCCGGCGAGGGAGCGGTCCTCCAGATAGCACCGGCGAAAGTCGACCCCCGGCGCCGGCGGATCGGTGCAGGCGGCCTGGGCGTGCGGCAGGGCCGCAAACAGCGCCCAGAGTAAAGCGGCGAGACTGGGCAGAGCGGGGAGACTGGGCAGACCGGGGAGACTGGGCAGACCGGCAACACTGGGCAGGACGCGGCGCATCATGCGGGGTCTCCTTCGGCAGGGTCTGACGGGTCGAGTCGGCGCTGACCATGCGCGGCCTCTTCCGAGGCGCAGGCGGTCTTGTCCCGCAAGCGTTCGGCCTTGGTGCGCCCATGGCGCGCCCGGTTTTCCGCCGCGCGTTCCTGGGCTTCGGCGCGCGCTTTGCGTTTGCGTTCCTGCCGCAGATTGATGACCGTTCCCATGAATTCTCCTTGACGGTGGCTGGGATCGCCGAGCCCCATAGTCTTCGTGAACACCGCGTGTTCCAAACGCCCTGGCGCGCTATGATGGTCGCGCCGGGGGACGGGATTCAACGAAACGCCTGAGGATGAGGGCGCGGCGAAAGAGGCCGATGCCCTTCTCGCACAGCGGTCCGCCGGGTGACCAGGGGCGGTGAACGAAGGAGTGTGCCGTGGGGCGGATCCTGACCATATTGGCGGTGTTGGCCACTGTCCTGCTTTTTGCCGGTCTTGTGGTTCCGCCATTCAAGGACTGGTCCCATTTGCGCGGGCGAATCGAGGTCGCCGCAGCGGACCTGGTGGGCGGGCCTGTGACGATTGGCGGCTCCATACAGGTGCAACTGCTCCCAAAGCCCGCCATCACCGTTGGTGGACTTGAAACCGCTCTGACCTTTCCTGATGCGGGCCTTGCAGGACCGGTCTCGGTCAAGGCTGACCGCGTTGTCATCGACATGGACTGGGGCTTCTGGATCTCCTCGGCCGCCAGGATCGAAGGGCTCAGCCTTGACGGGGTGACGGTCGAGGGGCCGGCCATCGCGTCCACCACCGACTGGGGCCGATTGCTGAATGTCCTGCGCCGCGGCCCGGCACTGGGGCCGGATGTCGCGGTGGCGGATGCCCGGCTTGTCACGGCGGACGGGTCTGTGCTCGCCGAAATCGAGGATGCCTCCTGGGAAGGCACGGGCGTTGGCCGTTCCTGGGATATCCAGGGGCAGGTTGCCGGCACGCCCATGAGCTTCACCGGTGCGGTCACGCCGCTCGTCCCAGGATCTGTCCGTGATCAAGGATCTGTCCGTGATCAAGGATCTGTCCGTGATCAAGGATC
>CAYUYV010000060.1:19759-26393 GCA_964449455.1 uncultured Alphaproteobacteria bacterium
CTGGCCAATTTTTAGGGTCTGGCCAATTTTTAGGATCTGGCCAGGTTTCAGGATCAAGCCAGGTGTCGGGACCGGCGGCCCAGGAGGCACCGCCAGCCGCCGCCTCGCCTCGGCTGCGGCTTGAACTGTCCACCCCCACAGTGGTCGTGGAAGAAGCCCTGGGTGAGGCTTGGTCCGCCATTCCGTCGGGCCGTGCCATCGAGCCGGAGGATCTGGTCCTCGCCCTGCGCCCCCGCCATGTCGATGGCCTCTGGGCCGGCTTGGATGTGGATCTCGCCTTCAGCATTGCTAGCCTGCTGTGGCAGGAAGCGGTTTTCAAAAATGCCGGACTGTCGGCGCAGTTGGCGCATGGCCGGGCCGCTATCACGTCCCTTGAGGGTGCCTTGCCGGGGGGGGCCCATGCCACATTGGTTGCGCTTGATGGGTTCGATGGGGCTGAGCCGGGTGCCTTGCGCGCCGATATTGTGCTGAAGGCGGACTATCCGCGGCCGTTTCTCGACTGGCTCGGCTTGCCTGTGGAACGCATTGCTCCAGGAACGCTCGGCGCTCTTCAGGCCGGGGCACGGCTTCAGGTGAGCCGTGAACGGATTGCCCTGGAGGCTGGACGGCTTGCGCTTGGCGAAGCGGTGATCGAAGGCGATGGAGCCGTCCGCTTCGGTGACGGGGAAATCCGGGGCGACATTGAGGCGGCGGCCCAGGGGCTGGACCTTGCCATCCTGGCCGGCGTGCTGGAGCCCCTGACAAAGGCCAATCCCCTCACCAACACTGGCGACGATGCACTCATTCGCCCCCTGATGATCACCTTTTCCATCGACGGTCAGGCGTTGCGGATTGGCGAGCGGGCAGTGACCCGGATGGGGCTCAATGGCGCGCTGGAGCGGCGCAAAGGGGACATCTCGCTGGCCTTGACCCGGATCGATGTCGCTGACCCCCACGGTACGGGCCTCACCGGAACGGCGCGCCTGTTTGTGCCCGCGCCCCAGGACAGCCCCGATGAGAGGGCTTTGGCGCCCCGGGGTGTTCTCGATCTCCATCTCTCGGCGGTCACGCTCACGGATCTTCTGAAATCCCTGGACATCAGCCCCAGCCGGCAGACGGCGGTCCTTCAGGGCGTGGCCGGGGGGACGGGGGCGCCGGTCGGCCTGCAGCTTGGCGGACGCCTTGAAGACCGGCGGCTGACGGGCGGCGTGAACGGCTTGCTCGGCGAAATGGGTGTGTCGGGCCGGGCCAATCTGCGTCTGGCGCCGGGCTGGGTGAGCGACTGGCCGACGGGCGGTGAGGTGGTTTTCGATCTCAAGGCCGATGACGGGCGTGCCGTCGCGACGCTGCTCGGGCTGCCGCTGCCTGCCCAGCCAGATGGAGCGGGAGCGGCCAATGGTCCGACTTCGGATGACACTGAGGGCGGCGATGGTTTAGAAACGGATGAGACGGCGGACGTCGATAATGCGGGACGGTTAAAGGCGCGCATTCTGCTGGGCGAAGGGACGGGGACGGCGGAACTGAATGTGGATCTCGCGGGACTTTCGGGCAGTGCCACGGCGGACCTCACATTGGGTGCGGATCCGGCCCGTCTTGACGGCCGCCTGAGCATCAGCACGCCGCCCCTTGAAGGGGCCGAGGCCCTTGGGCCCATCTCGTTCACGGCGCTCCTGTCCGGCACCGGCCGCTCGATCGCGTTCAATGACCTCGCCGGGCGGGTGGGCGATGCGGTCATTGGCGGTGATGTGACCGTGTCCCGTCCGGCAGGCGCTTTAGAAGAGACCGACGTAAGGTCAGGCGCGAGCACGCAGGCCCTGGCCCTGACGGGAGACCTGACCCTTGACAGCGTTCGGATTGATCATCCGGCGCGCCTGTTCGGCCTCGATCAGCACCCCTCAGGGGAAGGGGAAGAGAAAGGGGAATGGGAAGGGGAAGTGAGCTGGCCCGTGGCCCCCCTTGATCTGTCCTGGCTCAGCGGGCCGCGCGGCGATGTCACCCTGTCCATCGGCATTCTCACAATCGGCGATCACCGGCTGCAGGACGTAGCCTTGCCCCTGTCATTGCGCCCGGGCCGTCTGGACGCGAACGGCATCCGGGCCTCCATCGGGGACGGTGTGCTTGACGCCGCCGCGTCCATCGCGAGAACCAAGGACGGCGCTGCCGCAGTGGCGCTAACGGCCGAGGCCCGGGATATGTCTGTCACCGCCGCATTCGAGAGCGCCGATGGCGCCGCCGATGGGCAGAGCGAAGGCGAAGCGGCAAGCCCGCCGCGGCTCGCCGGGCAGGTGAGCGGGACGGCGCGTCTCCAGACCAGTGGTTTCTCCCTCTTTGATCTCGTATCGAGCCTTGCCGGAACGGTGGAGGTGAATGACGCGGTGTTTGACCTGGCGCCGCTGGATGTGGCGGCCCTCGCGCAGGACTGGCCAGGGATCGAGACCTTGAATGCCTTTGAAGAGGCCGTGATCCGAGCCGCCCAGGGCGATGGCACCCGGATCGAAGGCCTGTCCGGCCGGTTTGTGCTTTCAGAAGGGATCGCCCGCGCGGAAGGGGTGGCCGGTGATGCCTCCGGCCATGCCCTCACCGTCAATGGGTTCGTCAATGTGCCGGCGCGCCTTGTGGATCTGGACGTGGCGTTTGCGCTCGCCGAGGATGCCGCTCCGCTCCATTTGCGCCTTAGTGGCCCGCCCCGGGCCGTTGGTCACCATGTTGATGCGTCTGAACTGCGCTATGACGCCGCCTTGCGCATCAAGGACTTAAAGGCCGACCGCATCACGGAAGACGACCTGCCGCCCGATGTGCTTGAATTACTTAGAATCCTGGAGGAGGGGGCCGAGCAGTCCGAACCGTCTCCAGAACGCTAGGGTTCAATCGAAAGGCTCCAGGATGGCCTGGTTCTGAGACAGGATGAGGCCCAAAAAAGCGAGAGTAAGGGAGAAGGACGGCATGGGGGAGCGCACTCGGGTCCTGGTGACAGGGGCGTCGGGCTTCATTGCCACCCGGATCATTCCGGCCCTGATCAAACGCGGATATGACGTCACGGGCACGCTGCGCGACCTTGCGCGCGCACCAGCCGTCACCGAGCTGATCAAGGAGCAAAAAGTTTCCACCGACGGGCTGCGCTTTGTCGAGGCGGAACTGACCCGGGATCGCGGCTGGGCGGAGGCTGTTTCAGGCTGCACCCATGTCATGCATGTGGCCTCACCCCTGCCGATCCAGCGCCCGAAAGACGAGAATGACCTTATCGTGCCTGCGCGTGAAGGGACGATCCGTGTTCTGCGTGCAGCGTCAGAGGCCGGTGTGAAGCGGGTGGTGGTGACATCGTCCCTTGCCGCTGTTGCCTATGGCATGGGCGGGCGGGACACGCCATTTACCGAAGCCGACTGGTCCAATCCCGATACGGATGATATCGGGTCCTATGAGAAGTCGAAAACCCTGGCGGAGCGTGCGGCTTGGGCCTTTCTCGATCAGCATGGCGGCTTTGAACTGACTGCAATCAATCCCGGCCTCGTGCTGGGGCCCGTGCTTGAAAAGGACTATGGCAGCTCGGTCGAGGTTGTGCGCCAGCTCATCTCTGGCCAGCTCCCCATGGCGCCGCGCATTGGCTACGCCCTCGCGGATGTGCGCGATGTGGCCGAACTCCATGTTCTCGCCCTGGAGCATCCGGATGCTGCGGGTGAGCGGTTCATCGCGGCATCGGGCTATTATTCGCTGCTTGAGATGGGGCGCATCCTGAAGAGTCACATGCCAGAAATCGCCCGGCGCGTGCCGGGACGCGAGGCTCCCGATGTTCTGATTCGCTTGCTCGGCCGCTTTGATCCGGCGGTGCGCGGCGTGCTGTTCGAATTGGGCAAACGGCGGGCAGCGAGTCATGAAAAGGCGCGCGGTATGCTCGGCTGGGAGCCGCGGCCCGATGATGAAACCATCGTGTTGACGGCCAAAAGCCTGATTGAGAAAGGTGTGGTCAAGGTCTGATCCACCTAAGTCCCAATCCATCGGGGCATGAGGAGTAAAGGGACCGGCATGGCGGACGTTTTCATCAGCTATGCGCGTGCGGACCATGACAAGGTCCTCCCCATTGTCCGTGCGGTGCGCAATGCGGGCTACAGCCTGTGGTGGGATCAGCGGATCCATGCCGGCGCGGCCTGGCGCGGGACCATCGAGCGGGAATTGGACGCGGCCAAATGTGTTCTTGTGATCTGGTCGGCCAAGGCCGCCAAATCCCGCTGGACCCTTGCCGAGGCCGAACGGGCCCTCACGCGGAACGCTTATGTGCCTGTGACGCTGGACGGGCAGAACGGACCCTTGAGCTTTGAAGGCGTCCAGCCCACCGTCCTTGCCGGCTGGTCCGGTGATCGCCGGAACAATCCCTGGCCGCAGGTTGAGATCGGTCTTGCAGCCAAGGTTGGGCGGGCGCCAGCGCCTTGGGTCGCTGGGGAAAATGAGGCTGGTCTGCCCCAGATCGCCATGCCGCCGGTTGATCCTGCTTCCCTTCTCGGGGCCATCGCGTCGGCGGCCGTTGCGGGCAGCCTCGCTGCCCTCTGGCTCTTGATGCAGGAGCCTTCAGTCACACCGAAGACGGATTTTCCGTCTCCGGAGATGGTTCGAGTGGCTGGAGGCGAATATGCCATGGGATCGGGCGCTGATGAGCCATCCCGGGCCGCCAATGAAAGCCCCCGGCACCAGGTGCGGATCAGGCCCTTCGCGCTCGGGCGCACCGAGGTCACCTGGGACGAGTGGCTGGCCTGTGTGGGTGATGGCGGATGCGATAGTGCTCAATCTGAGGCGGCCGGTGGTGATGCGGGATGGGGCAGGGGGCCGCGGCCCGTGATCAATGTGTCCTGGGAAGACGCCAACGATTATGTCCGCTGGCTGAGCGAAAAAACGGGCCTCGCCTATCGTCTGCCGACGGAAGCGGAATGGGAATATGCGGCCCGGGCCGGTGCGGTGACCTCTTACGCCTGGGGCGATGCGGGCCCGAAATGTGATGGGGCGGCGTCAAATGGCGCCAATTTCGCGGTCTGTACCGACGATCGCACCCGTCCCGTCGCCTCCTTCCCCGCCAATGGCTTTGGCCTTCATGATATGGCTGGCAATGTGTGGGAGTGGGTGGAAGACTGTGCCCATGGGGACTATCGGGGCGCGCCTGACGACGGCTCCGCCTGGATTACCGATTGCACCGCGCCCTTGTCCCACAGGATCGTTCGAGGCGGCTCCTGGGCGGATAATGCCCCAAGCCTGCGCGCCGCTCGCCGCTATGGTCGCGGGTTTGACACGCGAGACAGGACCATCGGCTTCCGCGTCGCCCGCTCCCTTTAACACAGGGCGCCATTAATACTGGCGGCCATTAACACGGGCGGCCCTTGAGCAAGGGCGGCCATTGAGCAAGGGCCCTGGCGCCTCGCACGGGCGCGCGCCATTGCACGACCCACTTGGAAGACCCATGTCCGCAAGACCGGAAAACCGCGAGGACATCGCACGATGACAGCACGCGCCGCCGCCCCCCTGATCGACCCCTTCGGACGCCGGATCGAATATCTGCGTTTGTCCGTGACGGATCGGTGTGACTTGCGCTGCACCTATTGCATGGCCGAGGACATGACCTTTCTGCCCAAGAAGGAGGTCCTGAGCCTTGAGGAGTTGGCGCGCTTGGCCCGGGCCTTTATGCGGCGGGGCGTACACAAGATTCGCCTGACCGGCGGCGAGCCTTTGGTGCGCCGGGGGATCATGGATCTGATCGGCTGGCTCGGCGAGGACGTCGAAGCGGGCCTGCTTTCGGAACTGACCCTGACCACAAATGCCACGCAACTGGCCCGATTTGCTGATGGGCTTGCAGCAGCCGGCGTGCGCCGCCTCAATGTCTCCCTGGATAGCCTGAAACCGGAGATCTTTTCTCAGGTGACACGCGGCGGTGACCTTGCGCAGGTGCTCGCCGGTCTTGAGGCGGCCAAGGCGGCCGGGCTTCAGGTCAAAATCAACACGGTGGCCCTGGCCCAGGACAATGCGGCCGAGATTGCGGCCATGGTCGAATGGGCCCATGGCGAAGGATACGATCTCACCCTGATCGAAGTGATGCCCATGGCCGAAACGGGGGAGGATCGGCGCGACCAGTTCCTGCCCCTGACAGCCGTGCGTGACGACCTTGCGGCGCGCTGGACTTTGACGCCGATCCCCGATCGCACCGGGGGCCCGGCCCGGTATATGCGAGTGGAGGAGACCGGCGGCCGGCTCGGCCTCATTACGCCGCTCACGGAGAATTTTTGCGGCGGGTGCAACCGCGTGCGCGTGACCTGCACGGGCCAGCTCTACCTGTGTCTTGGCCGCGGCGAGAATGCCGATTTGCGGGCGGCCTTGCGGGAAAGCGATGAGGACGACCTGATCGACCAGGTTCTTGAAGACGCCATTGGCCGCAAGCCCGAACGCCATGCCTTTGAGGAAAGCCTTGAGGCCGGAACCGCGGCCGTCGCCCGCCACATGTCCATGACCGGCGGATAATCTGGTGACCGATGAATTTTGTCCGCCAATCCTGTCGCCCTGACAGGGGGACTGTGTCCTCTGGCATGGGGGCTGCACACACTTTTTGGTCGGGCTGTCTTGTCTGGTCGGTGTTCATCCCCACACAGCCGCGCCGTGTTGTGCAGGCCGGGTTGCGAGTTAG
>CAYUYV010000061.1:0-3094 GCA_964449455.1 uncultured Alphaproteobacteria bacterium
TTGGCCTCTTCAAGCCCCTTCGCGATGCCGCCGCCCAGGGAGTCCTGGCTGGTCAGCCGCTCCCGATCCCGCCAAACGTCACAACCGAGCGCTTCAAGGGCGGCGTGAACCCGCTCGGCAAAGGCCACATCCTGGCTTGAATAACTGATGAAGACGTCCGCCATCCCCGGTCCTCCTGCGTGTTCATCGGTGCAAAACTACCGGGTCACGCGACATGGGGGCAAGGCCGGGTTGTGGATTCCCGCCTGTCAGCCAGCCGCCAGGGACGCCTTCAGGCGGCCTGCGGAGGCGCGGATGAGGGTCGCGAGATCGGGGATCGATTTGGGCTCCGGCAGACCGTCCGTAGCCATCCCCTCATGGGGTGCAAGGGCGCAGAAGCCGAAATCCGTGTGGTCGCCGCCGCGCACGCCGGGCCGGTCAACCCGCACCGTGCCCAGCAGCGGCGTCGTCACGCGGGCGGCCGCCGGTTCTTCACGCCAGGTGACCGCGAAATCAGGCAAATAATCAGACCGCGGCCCTTCAAACTCGCCTGGAATGTCCACCACCTCATCGACCAGCGCCGCGCCGCTGTCCGCATCGTGCAGATTGGTGAAGACCTCCCGCATGACCTCCACATACCGGTGATGCAGGTCCGAGCCGCGCTCCAGAATGCCGCTGGCCTCACGGCCTTTGAGATTGAGCCGGAGTTCCGTGCGAATATCCGTACGCAGTGCAAAGCCGGGCGTGCGCGACCAGTCAAGCCCCCCGATCACCTGACGCTCCACCACCCATTGCCGCACGGCATCGGGCGCGAGGGCCCCAATGGTGTATTGCAGGCGGGACGGCACGGTGCGGCGCAGAGCCCCGACGATCCCGCCTCCACTCTGGGGCGGCGGGGGTGCGAGGCCCAGATGCTCCTCGACAAAGCGGGCATTCAGCCGGCTCATCAAGGGCGCAACCACATGTTCCTGGGCCGGATTTTGCATCATGCCGTGGACGGAGAACAACAGGACCGCCGTGTCCGGCCCCGCCTCCTCCAGCACCCGCGCAATGGCGCGATCAACGGCCCTGTAGACCTCCAGCATCTGGGTGGGCGCACCATCCGGCGGCACGCCGGGATCGTCCCGCTCGCTGAAGAACAGATGGCCCGCCCGGTGGGTTTCCCCGAACACCGCAACGAAAACGTCCCAGTCCAGGTCTTTCATCAGCTCACAGATGAGATCCCCCTTGCGGGCCGCACCCTTTTCCAATGTGCGGCGGATCCCGGCAAGCTGGACGTCTGTCTTCTGGATCGGCGTCTCCCGGCCGATGGGGCTGGGGCCGAAGCGGCGCAAGAGCTTCGCCACGTCAGGACGGCTCGCGGCCAGAGGCCAGGTCTGGCCATGGGTGCCCCAATCGGTGATCACCACACCCTGCTCAAGCGCGGTCGGGAAACTGTAGGGCACGTCGAGCACGACCACCCGGTGTCCATCCGCCTCCAGATCTTTCCAGAAGGGCTGATAGTAGCACCAGTCGGGGCCGATCCGCCGCAGGCCCATGCGTTCGGCGTCCCACACAAGATGCTGGTAGACGCCATGCACCCCCGGGTGAGCACCATTGTAGAAGGTCGGCCAGACGGCGCCGCTCAAGGCCTTCGGCGCCTCGATCCGGTGAAGATCGCCGCGCTCAAGCAGACCAGCAAGGGCCGGCAAGGCGTCGGCACGGGTGCGAATGAAATCATATTCCGCGCCATCAAGGCCCAGGGCGAGCAGCCTTGGCTGTCGCGCACCGTGAGCTGGCGCACCGTGAGTCGGCGCACCGTTAGTCGGCGCACCGTGAGTCGGCATTGTCGCGTGTCCCTGCCCTGCCATGCCCCATATCTCCCCGGTTCAACGCCGTGGGCATCCATGGTTGATCTTTTCGCCCTGCGCGGTCGCGCCAAGGGATCCCATGGGAGCCATTCGAATACAAGGTGCATCCGGGCCGCTCCGCGCCTTTCACCCGGACCGACATCCGCAGTACAAGGGATGCATCAGCCACACCTTGCCCCGGGGAGGACCATGTCGGGTCCCGTAAAGTTTCTGCTCAAGCTCGCCGTGACCGGTGCCATCCTCACCGCCCTTGCCACCATGGTGGATATGGGAGACGTCGGACGATTGCTGGCGAATGCCAATCCGCTGGTGCTTCTTGTCGGCCTTGGCCTCACCACGGTCCAGGCCTTCTGGGACAGCATTCGCTGGAGAACGATTCTGCGCGCCTTGGGCCATGGCATCCGCATTCCCGTGGCCATGAATTACATCATCATCGCCTATTTTTTCGCGAATCTCATGCCCTCGGGGATCGGCTTTGATGCCTTTCGGGCGGCCCAGATGCGCCGGTTCGGTGTTCCCCTGGGGGTCGCGGTGCGCTCGGTCGTTCTGGACCGTTTGTGTGCACTTTTCTCGCTTTTGGGTGTTATTGCTTTGGGCTGGCCGATCCTGTGGGCGCTGACGGCGGACAGTCCGCTGCACCGGGTCGTGCTGGGCGGCGTCAGCCTGGCCGGGATTGGGGGACTTGCGGGTCTGCTCCTGCTTCCCGTCCTCATGCGTCTGTTTCCGGCGGTGCTGTCCCTGCCCGTCCTCTCCTCGGCGCCCGCGCGCAAATTGGTGGAATTTGCCCGCACATTCGGAGCCGTTCTCGCCAACCCCAAGCGCTTTGCGATCATTCTTCTGTCCGGCGCTTTGGTTCATCTGGCGCGACTCACCACCGTGTTCATCCTGGCGCGGACCCTGGGCATCACGGTGGACTATCCCGTCTTCTTCGCCCTGGTGCCGGTCTCGCTTTTGTTGGCCATGGTGCCGATTTCCCTGGCGGACTGGGGCGTGAGGGAAGCCACCTTCGTCTTCACGCTCGCGCTCGCCGGGGTCGGGGCGCCGGAAGCCTTTGCCCTCTCAGTCGCTTTTGGTTTGTTCCGACTGTTTGTTGGGGCTTTCGGCGGGCTGTTCTGGCTCGCCACCGGTCCGGACCTGTTCCACATCGCCGTTGATGCCCATAAGGACAATGCGGCCGCCGGCCGGCCGAGCACCTGATAGGCCGGGGATCTGATAGGCTAGGCACCTGATAGGCTGGGGATCTGACTGGCCAATTGTAGGACTGG
>CAYUYV010000061.1:3194-11165 GCA_964449455.1 uncultured Alphaproteobacteria bacterium
AGGACTGGCCAATTAAAGGACTGGCCAATTAAAGGACTGGAGTGATCGGCCTATGGACTATACGCAGCTTGGACGCACCGGGCTTTCGGTCAGTGTGATCGGCCTTGGGGGCGGTGGTGCCAGCCGCTTCGGCGCGGGAACGGGGCGCAGCCGCGGGGACAGCATCCGCCTCATCCGCCACGCCCTTGACGCCGGGATCACCCTGTTTGACACCTCCGGCACGATTGGGGCCGTGGATCCTATTCTGGCCGAAGCCCTCGGGCACGACCGTCAGCGGGTGATTGTGTCCACCAAGGTTGCCATTGCCCCCTCCATTGGCCCCTTTGCGAAAATGAGACTGGCCCAGCGCCTTGCGGCCCGCGCAGCCGGCAGTTTCAATCTCGTGGCATCACCCAGGACAATCGAGCAGGCGGTAGAGCATCAACTCCGTGTACTGAACACTGACAGGATTGACATCCTGCACCTCCATTCCGTGCTGCCCGGACAATATGCGGCCGCTGCCAAGCGGCTCCTGCCGGTCCTGCGCAACTTGCAAGACAAGGGCAAGATCCGCGCCGTGGGAATGACAGAATCATTCACGCGCGATAGGGATCACAGGGCTCTGTCGAAGGTGGTGGCCGACAACGCAGCCGATGTGATCATGGTGGGCTTCAATCTTCTGAACCCGTCGGCCCGGCATCGGGTGCTGGCCCGGCTTGCCTCGCCTGCACCGGGTGTCATGGGCATGTATGCCGTGCGGCAGGCCCTGCGCAGCGAGACAACCCTTCAGCCCGTGCTGTCCCGGCTCGCGCAAGCTGGTCAACTCGCGCCCGAACATGCCGATGCTGCTGCTCTGGTTCGGTTTCTGCAGGACCATGATGTCCCCAGTCTTCCGAATGCGGCCTATCGCTTTTGCCGCCATGAGCCCGGCATTGATACGGTTCTGGTGGGAACAGGCAATCCGGCCCATCTGGACGCCAATATCGAGGCGGTTCTGGCGCCGCCCTTGCCCCACCCGGTCATGGACCGTCTGACAACGCTCTTCGGTGCGCTCAACGGAGAAAGCGGTGACTGAGCCCCATCACGCCACATTCAGCAGGTGGGAGATGATCGGCGGATAGTCGGCAATGGTCACAAGGTGATCGAGCGGCAGATCCGAAGGTCGGCGTCCGGCCACAAGGCAGAAACTCTCGCCCGTATGATTGCCGCCCCGCCCGGTGGGGATCGACGCGCTGATGCGGCCCACCTGCGGGCTCGCAATCTCCGTCTCAGGACGATCAGCCCCCGACACGGCCACAAGATCAGGAAGGTAGTGGCTGCGCGCTCCCGGCCAATGGTCGCGCAAGCGCACAATTTCCTGGATGAAGGGTTTGCCGGTCCTGGGCACTGTGAGGGCGCGAAGCTGATCGCACAGCCAGCTTTCATAGGCTGCGATCTGGTCCGGCTGAGGCGACAGGCAGCCCTTGGCCTCACGCCCTTTGATGTTGAAACGGATGGCAAGCTCACCGGCCGTCGGCACCATGAAGGCCGCCGTTTTCGACCAGTCGAGCCCCGCCGTATAGGCCCGGTTGACGACCCAATCCTGGACATGCTCCCCCAGCAGATGGGCGGCCGTATACTGAAGACGCGGCGGCACCCGCTTCATGAGGCTTTGGACGGTATTGCGCTCGGTGGGCCGTGCCGTCACATCCTGTTGGGGAGCAAAATAAAGCGTGTTCAGACGATCAAGCAAGGGCTGGAGGAAATGGCCTTGCGCACGGTTGGGACCCATACCGTGCACGGAAAACAGGATGAAACTCGTTGTTTCCAGGTCGATCTGCTCAAGCAGTCCGGCAAGGTGACCGTCAAAGGCCTTGTAGATCTCGTGCATGGCCGAGGCGGACACATCCGAGGCATAGTCCTCTTCGACCGGCCACAGATTATGTCCGGCCCGGTGCAAATCATGGACGCCAGCAAGGAAAAACCGCCAGGGCCGCTCCCGCATGCACCAGGCGATCGCCTCCATCTTTGTAGCCAGGCTCTGGAGCGCATGGCGCGCTATGGCGTCTGACTGGGTTTTGTCCTTTGG
Source organism: uncultured Alphaproteobacteria bacterium (assembly GCA_964449455.1). Taxonomy (GTDB): domain Bacteria; phylum Pseudomonadota; class Alphaproteobacteria; order JAJFIK01; family JAJFIK01; genus CAYUYV01. Next base: position 5,242 of record CAYUYV010000061.1, read on the forward strand.
GACGGGCACTTCCTTGCCGATGGGCCGGTGACCGAAGCGGCGGCGCAGGGTCCTGAGAAAACCCGGATCACTCGTCTCGCATTGTCCGGAGTCCTGGGTCGACCAGTTCGTCACCTGAGGAAGTGGCGCCTCACTGCATTTGAGAATGTCCGGCAGATCAAAGGCGACGCAAGGGATTCCCTGCTGCGCGAAAGTATACCAGAAGGGCTCAAAACGCAGGTCCGGCACCATGATCGGGTTAATGGGGCGATAGGACCGCATGTCCTCGGCACGCCATTGAAAAGGGAAATAATGCCCGTGCTCCCCTGGCAGACTGCCGGCCATGAATGTCGGCCAGACACTCGCGCTGAGGAGATCGGCCGTGGACTGGGTTTCCTGGAGCGCACCACCGGCCAGAAGGGCCCGCAGAGTCGGTAGCTCGTCCGCATGCTCCCGAATATAACTGAGGCTGACCGCGTCGACGGCCAGCATGAAAACCCGGTTGGAAGACTGTTGGGCAGCCATGGCGCGTCGCCTTTCCCAGCAAGACCGTTTCAGGAGGATGGACCGGTTTCCCCTTGGGGCGTGTTCTTGTGCACCGTTCGGCGCCCTCGCAATCGGCGAGGCACTTCAAATGTCGTAAGAGTCCAGGCATAGCCGAGACCACAGCAAAAGCCGTAAAGGGCGTAACAGGGGATAGTCTTCAACATAAAGACCACCCCTCTTTCCCGCAAGAAGAAATGCCACAGGCCCAGATTGGCGCCGACAAGCAAGCCAAACCCCACCAGAAAACTGCCAAGGGCTGCTGGCCAGACCCATAGGATAAGCGGCGCCATGGCCATCAGACCTGCCGCGATCACGGTCACCTTCTGGCGCTGGGACACGACAAAGCCGTTCGTGGCCCCATCCCCGGCCATCATCATATAGCGCGACCAGGGAATGGCCCGATCGAACAAGTCGCTCTTGATCATGTTTCTGAGGGTATAGGCCTTCAGATGGGTACACTGAATATTCGGACGCACATGGATGGTCACACCGGCGCGCACCAGCTTGGCACCGAAATCAATTTCTTCCATGTAACGGGCCCAGGGCCCCTCATTGAAACCGCCGACCCGCTGGAACGCGGCGCGACGCACCGCCCCAAGCCCGGTCCAGAAATGGGCAGCCCTGGGTCCGGAAACGTGATGAACATAATGGTGCAGAAGATTGCGATACTGACTGAAAAATCCAGGATCGGCGGGGCGCGTGTCATAGGCTCCGAACAGGGCCTCCAGACCTGGCTCACCCTCAAAGACGTCCAGGATCTGCAAGAGCGTATCGGCGTGCACCACCACATCGGCGTCCACAAATAGCAAAATGGAATGGGATGCGGCGGCAGCGCCCGCATTGCGTGCCGGCCCGCGACCGACATTCTGCGGCAGGGCCACAACCCTTGCACCCAGGTCCTGGGCCACTTTCACGGTGTCATCGGTCGAGCCGTCATCCACCACGATGACCTCAGTGCCCTCCGGTGCAAAGCGCGACAAGGCCTTCAGACAGGCCGGCAGATAACCCGCCGCATTATAGGCCGGCACAATCACGCTGATGCGGTCCCGCCTTGCCCATTGCCCCGTTTCCGGGCTTTCACGTTCCATTTCTTCCCCTTGCCACACGGCCAATTCCTCTCAACCCCACCCATTGGCTCATCCAGCGGCTCATGACCGCAAAGATCAACCTGGGATAAGCATGACAGTGTTGAACTGGATGCTCAGAAGACTGTAGTTTCAAACACATTCCTCGCAGTGCCTGGTCTCGCTGCACCGGTCCCCGCTAGACTGGATGCCGATCAGGACCCTCCTACGGGCAATCATTATGGTGCGCGCCGACCATCGGATGTGGGTCACGTCCCCCAGCCAGCTTCCTCAGACTCGCCATCCCCTTGTCCTACTGGGGGTGGGATTGGCACTCAATCTCCTTGTCTACGCTCTCAATCACGCCCCCACGCTCTTTTGGGACACGATTGCCTATTACGACGCCGGTGAAAAAGCCCTGGCTGTCCTTTGGGGCGAGAGCACACGGGGCGAGAGCACACGGGGCGAGAGCACACTGGGCGAGAGCACACTGGCCGATAGCCCTGCCATAGGGGGTCGCGGACCGGAACAATCCAAGGCCTGTGCCAGCGATCCCAATGCTCCCTCAAGGGACGGCTGCGCAGACGTGGTGATGGTGAACCGATCCATTTACTATGCCCTGCTTTTGCGGCTCTCGGAAAGTCTGGGATCGTTTGACGCGATCATCCTTGTCAATCTCGCCGTTTTGGCCGTTGCACTCGCTCTTGCGGCAAAGGCCGTGCGGGGCGGGTGGAATGCACCGACGGTGTCGGACCTCACGGGCGCCTTTCTCATTGCATCCGCCTTTGGCGCTGCCCCGTTCTATGTCGCCTTTGCGATGCCGGATATTTTCGCACCGATCTTGATTCTCTGCGCGGCGGTGGTGGGGATCTTCGGCCCGCGGCTTGGCCCTGTCCCCTATGGCCTTGCCGTCCTGCTCTGCGCGGCAAGTGCTGCCATGCATCTGAGCCATATGGCCGTGCTGGCGGCCATGGTGCCCCTTGGCCTTGGTGCGGCATGGATCCGGCGGGAGCGGGGCTGGTGGCTCGCACCCGGCGGGCTTGGCGTGGCCTTTGTGATCGCGGCCGCGGCCCTCTCGGTCTATGCCGGCGCGGTGGAGCACAAGGGCACGCCCGGCACCCGCGCAACCACGCTGCCATTCCTCACGGTACGCACCATTGTCGATGGTCCGGGAGCAGCCTATCTCGATGCCCATTGCCCGGATGACGGCATTGCCGCCTGTGTCTTCGCCGGCAAGCCCCCTGCCCCCACGCCGAACCGCTTCTTGTTTTCCGACAATCCCGCCGAGGGCCATTACCGGCCCACAAGCGATGCGGTGAAGCTGCATCTGGGAGAGCAGGACCGGGACTTTTTCATGGCCGTGTTGCGCGCCTATCCGCAGGCCCAGATCCTCGCCATGGCGCACAACAGCCTCGACCAGCTTCAGCGTTATGATGTGCGTTTCACGCTTACCAGGGACGCCCTGATCGACGCCTTGACCATTGGGCGCGAAGCGGGGAGCCATCATGAAGGTCTCGCCTTGGCCGCCGAACGGACCACCCTGTCGGACACTCAGACCTGGGGGACCTGGATCCACGGGGCCCATGGCATTGTCTATGGGATGTCGCTGGGGGTGGTCCTTGTGCTGCTCATCTTACCCGCAAGCCGCGTGCCGATGGAAGTCCGGCTCTTTGTGCTGATGGTTCTCGCCGGCATTGCGGCCAACGCCGTGGCTTGCGGCGCCGCATCCGAACCCGCCAACCGCTATGGCGGACGGGTCATCTTCCTGCTGCCCGTCTGCGCCGCCCTGCTGGCCCTGTGTTCGGCATCACGGGTCGGAGAAGCATTGCGCGACGGCCTTTTCTTCATCCTTCCGCGGCACCCGGATCATTTGTGAGTCCCCTTTGGGTCCAAAAAACCGGGACCGCTTTTGCGATCCCGGTTCAGTCTCATAGGGTGAGCGCGCCGCCGCCTCAAAGGAAGGCGAAGTTGGCTGCCGAGAAGTCCTCCAGGGCTTCGAGGGCCTCATCGCCTGTCTGACCGGTCAGATTGGCCAGGATGGAGATGTCGCCGTTGTCGCTCAGGTCGTTGCTGTAGACGAGACGGTTGATGCCGAGATTGGTGTTGAAGTACACAAACAACCCTTCATCGGCCGTGATGGCATCGTTTTCGGCAATCGCCGCGGCGGCAGCGCCGGCATTGGCGAAGCCGTTTTCGAGCACGATCACCGTTCCGTCCCGATTGATTTCGGCCGCAACACCGCTGACGAAAGCGAAGCTGTCGATCTCAAAATCGGTAGCATTGATGCCGAAGCGGTCCTCACGGATGGTGAAATCAACAATCTCGTCCGGCGTGTTCACGACACTCCGGCCCTCAGCGCTGACATCAACGCCGTTGAACGGATCGCCATCGAACACGAAGGTGTCGCGATCACTGCCACCGTTCAGAACGTCAACGCCTTCGCCACCATTCAGAGTGTCAAAGCCGTTGCCACCGGTCAGAGTGTCATTGCCGGCACCGCCCGACAGAACGTCGAAGTCATTGCCGCCATTGAGATCATCGTCCCCTTCACCGCCATCGAGGGTATCGAAACCATTGCCGCCGATGAGGGTGTCGTTGCCAGCACCACCCGACAGATCGTCGAAATCGTTGCCGCCATTGACGAAGTCATTGCCGTCGCCGCCATCGATCGTGTCGAAACCGTTCCGGCCCTGAAGGTTGTCGTTGCCTTCACCGCCGGACAGGCTGTCATTGTCGTTGCCGCCGTCGATACTGTCGTCGCCAGCACCGCCTTCGAGGGTGTCACGACCATTGCCGCCGCGCACGGTGTCATTGCCGGCACCGCCATCGGCCACGTCGTCCCGGTTGCCGCCGGTGACAAGGTCATCGCCCTCGCCGCCCAGCAGCGTTACGGCACCATTGTTGGCCCGCAGCGTGTCGTTGCCAGCCCCACCGTCGAGGATGATGTCAACGCCCTGGTTGAAGGAACCATCAACACGCAGGTCGTCATCGCCGCCCTGACCATTGACGAACAGAGTTTCAACCTGGCTGAAGGTCGTTTGGGCACGGTCACCAAAATTGTTCCGAACCAGGAACTCGTTGCCGCGGGCTTCGACACGCAGGCGTTCGCCGGCGCCATCATTGCCGTTGACAAACAGGGTGTCGTTGCCTGAACCACCCCGGATCGTGTCGCGACCGTCTTCGGCGCCAACATTAAACGTGTCGTTGCCGCCCTGACCGTCAATGACGTCGTTGCCGCCATTGCCGTTCAGGATATTGGCTTCGTCGCTGCCGATCAGGGTGTCATTGAAGGCACCACCATCGGCATTCTCCACGCTGATCAGCGTGTTGGGGCCGGCGATCTGGTTAGCCAGATCAATCACGACGCTGCCGCCAGCCGCATTGAGCAACAGCGTGTCGCTGCCCTCACCGCCATCGACCGTGTCCACACCACCGAATGGGTGGATGCGGTCATCGCCGCCATTGCCTTCGATCACATTGGTCTCGTTATTGCCGAACAAGGTCTCGCTGGCATCCGAGCCGATGATGTTCTCGAAATCCACAACGGCCAGGGTGCGCACCAGATTGCCGTCGGCATCAAACACCCGAACTTCACCATCCTGCGTGGACGGAGCACCCGGCGTGAAATTGCCCTGGTTGTTGATGTCGAGATCCACGAGCACCTGCTCACCCTCATTCACGAGGATGCGAGACACATCAAGGGTGTCGACCCCGTCACCGCCCTGGAGCGTGCCGCCGTCAACGGCATTCACAAAGACCGTGTCGTCACCAGCCGTCTGAATGTTCTCGAAGCGGAAATTCGAGGATGTGAAGGTCGGCAGGGCGTTGATGGCATCGTCGCCGACAAGGTCGTTGAGCGCCGCCAGCACCGTGAAGGCCGCTTCGCCATCGGCCAGATTTTCCGAGAACACCAGCCGGTTCACGCCGAGTGCGGAGTTAAAATAGACGAAGAAGCCAGCACCATCCTCGGTCACCTGTTCCCCGATCAGACGGGCCGCCGAACGGGCATTGAACACTGTGCCTGCATCACCGTCATCATCGGAGTCCTGAAGGACAATGACATTGGCGCCGCCAGCCGGCAGATCGGCCGCCAGAGCATTGACAAAGGACAGATCGCCCGTCACGCCAAAATCGCCGGCGTTCAGCTGGAAGACATCTTCGGCAATGTCGAAATCGTCGATCTGGTCCGGGGCTTCGCCAATGGCCGTCGCGTCGAAGGCCACCGTGTCGGCGCCAGAACCCAGACCGATCGTGTCCTGACCGCCCTGACCGTTGATGATGTCGTTGCCGCCATTGCCGTTCAGGATATTGGCTTCGTCGCTGCCGATCAGGGTG
>CAYUYV010000061.1:11265-24952 GCA_964449455.1 uncultured Alphaproteobacteria bacterium
ACATTGGTCTCGTTATTGCCGAACAAGGTCTCGCTGGCATCCGAGCCGATGATGTCCTCGACATCATTCACATGGATCTCGCGCAGCACATTGCCGTCGGCATCAAGGATGCGCACGACGCCGTTCTGGCTGGAGGGCACGCCCGGCGTGAAATTGCCCTGGTTCTCGACATCAAGGTCGACCAGGATCCGCTCGCCCGGATTGAGAACGATGCCGGAGATATCGAGGATGTCGATGCCCTCACCTCCGTTGAAAACGTCTCCGTCAATGACGTTGGTGATTGCAAATGTGTCGTTTCCGACAGTGCCATTGGTCACGGCCATGGTTCGTCTCCCATCATGCACAGGTGCATCGGCCCGCCGAATATGGTTGGCGGGGGACGCGGTTCAGGCCGCCACGACCACGTCTTTAGGGACGCTCGTTCGTGGCGACGATGGAAAACAACTCGTTGCGGAATTTATTCGGTTCGGAGGGCCACCTCACGCGAGCGTGACCGGCGGGGCAGTAATCGTAGGGCTGGTATGTGAGTGAGGAAGGCAGGCCGGTCAAAACAGCCTGCCTCGTCAATCACTTGGTAATGCGCACCGGGAGACCGCGCCGCTGATCGGCGGCCGTAAAAAGCGCATGCCAATTGACCCGCCCCACTTGGCGGCCGGCGGCCTTGAACGCGAGTTCGGAAAGATTGTTGAGCTGATGGGCGCCCATCAGCTTGCCATCCTCGAGCCGGTCCACTTCCTCCTTATTGGGATGAATCTGGACATAGAGCTCATTGCCGATCCAGCCGAACTTGACCGGCTGGTGGGAAATCGCGACCGGCATGCCGACCTTGGCCAGCTCGAACAGTTCCTCGATATGCTCCGGATACATCCGAATGCAGCCACGACTCACCCGGCGGCCGATGCCCTCGGGCTTATTGGTGCCGTGAATGGCATAGCCATTCCAGCCAACGCGGACCCGGAATTTGCCCAAGGGATTTTCCGGGCCTGGCGGCACCCGGCGAGGCACGGTGGGGTCATCCTTGCGATGGGCCGCCGTCGGGATCCAGGTCGGGTTGCGGGTCAATTCCGTGACATGCTGAAGGCCGAGCGGTGTCTCATATTCTTCACGGCCCGTGGAAATGGGCCAGCTGCGCACGGGGCCGCCCTTTTTGGGGAAGTAATAAAGGCGCAGATCACCGCGATTGACGAGAATGCCCCATTCGGCACGCTCCGGCAGAAGATGCTGGGTCGGCAGGATGATGGGCGTGCCTTCCTTCATCAACCAGGGGTCAACTTCGGGGTTTGCGGCGCGCAGCTCCACAAAGCCGAGGCCATATTGCATGGCCACGTCAAGCAGAGCCTCGCCGCGTTTTGCGTAATGCAATCCCAATTCGCCCGTGGCTTCGAACCGGTCCCCCGGCGCCACTCGGCTGACCATGGCCGCGCTGGCTTGTGCCCCCGCCAGAGCAACCACCATCGCCACAAATACAATCCCCAAGGCGTACCGTCTCACAGAAAACCCCATTTTCCGGTGTGCTCAGCTTCCGGTGTGCTCAGCTTCCGCTGTGCTCAGCGCCCCACCCGATTTTACGGCCTGGACACGCCGGGCCTTCGAGCGCTCTGCGCCTGTCTGCCAGCGCGCCGGCTGAAAATGCGCCATGACCCCCGTTAGACAATCTTGTAGCGTTGTTTTTGACGCGGTGGAACCGGGGGTGTCCCACTCTTGCCCACAGCGATACTGTGCTGCAACATCCGCGCCGATTGGATCGTTATCCCGAAAGTGCGGCTCAGAGCACCCACGTCCTGCGGGTGCTTGACCGGGCCGCGCGAACCAACGATCCCCAAGACAGCGGGTCCCGCGTCCGGCATCCGCCTGTGAAAGAGTGAGTCACGAGGGTCCCATGCATCCACTCAGCGGCGCCGATCTTGGCACTTTATGGCGCGTTTTCGCCCAAAGCGGCGGCATTCCGCCGGCAAAATGGGCGGAGGCCTCGGCCATCTGGCTCGCCGCTATGGGACGCTTCCCCATGACCGCCATGGAATACATGGCCCTGTCCGGACGCCTGCCGAAACTGGAGGACATGGAGCCGCCGGTCTTCATCATCGGCCATTGGCGCAGCGGGACGACCCATCTCTACAATGTGATGAGCCAGGCGGATTTCGGTTATGTCCCGCCCCTGGCGACGGGCCTGCCCTGGGATCTGATGGGCATTGGCCGGGTGATGCGGCCGCTGCTGGAGCGGGCTCTGCCGACAACCCGCTATATCGACAATATTCCGGTCCTGCCGACCTCGCCCCAGGAAGACGAGATCGCCCTGGCCAACATGACCCCCCTGTCATTTTACCATGCGATCTACTTCCCCCAGCGCTTCCAGTCCTACCTCAATGAGGGCCTCTTTTTTGATCACCTGACCGAAGCGCAGGTGCGGGCCTGGCAGGACACATTCATCTACTTCATGCGCAAGCTCTATTTGCACCAGGGGCACAAGCGCCTTCTGATCAAGAATCCGGTGTACACGGCCCGGGTCGACCGGCTGAATACGATGATGCCGGATGCACGCTTCATCCACATCCTGCGCAATCCGTACGAGGTGTTCATCTCGATGCGGAACTTTTACATCAAATTGTTGAAGCAGTTTGCGCTCCAGCCCTATGACCATGTGGACATCGACTCGGCCATTCTGACGGTCTATGCCCGGATGATGCGCAAGATGGAGGAGGACCTCGCCCAGCTGCCGCGCCATTTATACACGGAGCTGCGCTATGAGGAACTCGACCACAATCCCTTGGGTTCGCTGGAGCAGATCTATGACACGCTGGGCCTGGGAACCTTCGACGCAGTGCGCCCCATCTTCCAGACCTATCTGGACAGTGTCCGGACCTATGAGAAGAACCGTTTCGACTATAGCAGCCAGATGGCGGAACTCGTTGAAGCCCACCTCGGCGATTTCATCGAGAAATGGGGATACAAACGGCCGGGCTCCTTCTGACACCACGGATTCTCAAACGGCGATGCGGCGCCTGCGCGCCAGCATGGGCGTTGGGCAGGCTCTGGCTGCAACCATGTTGCTGGCGGCCTGTTCCTCAGCGGAACCCGAGCCCGACTGGGCGCTTGGTGACTGTCAGACGGTCCATCTCGTGGATCGGTTCGGACAGGCTCCCATTCGGGGCATTGAGGACCTGGTCATCGACCGGCGCGCCGGCATAGCCTATCTGTCCGCCTTCGATCGTTTTGCCCTGGACGACGCCCTCAACGCTAATGCGTCGGTTACGGATCAAGCTTTGATGCGGGCAGAGACACTGCCGCGCGGCGGCATTTATGCCTTGCCGCTGAACCGGCTGGCCGCGGTTCTGGACCGGGCCGAGGCCAAACCGGCTCTCGCCGTGCGTGAAGTCACGGGCGCCTTTGTCGGCACGGTGGATTTTCGCCCCCATGGTCTTGATCTTTATGACAATCCCTTAGGGCACCCCTTGCTCGCGGCTGTCGTGCATCAATATGTACCCGGACGGGCGGGCTTGGAGCGGCAAAGCGGGATCGTGCTCTATGCCCTCAATGGCGGCCAGCTCGACGAAATCTCCCGCAGTTTTCATGACGATCTGTGCAACGCCAATGATGTGGCCATTGTCGGCCCACGGACCTTGCTGGTGACACGCGATCACGGATCTTGCCGGGCCTGGGCCGCGCTGGAGCAGGTTCTGGCCCTCAAACGGTCGAGCGTCATGCGCCTTACCCTTGGGCCCGGTGGCACACTTGCCCGCGCGCCGGTGCCTGTGGCCGGCGGGATCGGTTTTGCCAACGGCATCGCCATCGATCGCCAAAATCGACGGGTCCTGGTCGCCGCAACACGGGAAAAGGCATTGCTCGTCTATGACCTGGAGCGCATGATCGCCGGCAATGCCGGCCGACCCATCGGTCGACTCGCGCTTGATGGGGCTCCGGACAATCTGATCATCGACGGTGGCGGGCATGTCCTCGCGGCGGTTCATCCGTCATTGCTCAGCGTGGGGTTCTATCGGCGACGCTGGTTCAACACGGAGCGGGCGCCGGCGAAAGTGGTCGAGGTGAACCTGTCCGAAGCCAAAGCCACGACGGTTTACCACGATACGGTCGGGGAGGCCTTTCCCGCGGTCACAGTGGCCGCGCGGCAGGACAGTCTGGTGCTGATGGGCAGCGTTGGCGCGGCGGGCCTCTTGGTGTGCCGCCCGGATGCCGCATCAGAGCAAGGGGAACAAACGGATGGACACTGACAGTCAGGCTCAGTCACGCTCCCTGGTCACTGGCGGAGCCGGCTTCATCGGGCGCCACCTGGTCGAAGCGCTGGTGCGCGAGGGCGGCCTGGTGCGCAGCCTGGACATTGCCGCAGACAAGGGGCCCCTTGAAGGGACTGAGTCGATCCCCGGTTCGATCAAGGATCGGGACGCGGTGGCCCGCGCCATGGACGGTGTGGACACGGTCTTTCACACAGCCGCCAATGCCCAGCTCTGGCTTCGGCACAAGCGGGATTTTGACTCGATCAATTTCGAGGGCACACGGATTGTTCTTGAGGCGGCAAAGGCAGCCGGTGTGCGGCGCTTCGTCCATGTTTCCAGCCTGACGGTGCTCGTCGGAAAACATATGGGGCGCGCACCCATTACGCTCGATGAGGCGGACCGCAAGCTGTCCCTTGATGAAATGCTGGGCCCTTATCCACGCTCCAAGCTCCAGGGCGAGCGCGCCGCCCTGGACGCGAATGGGCCGGATTTCGCGGTCACGGTCGTCATGCCGACCCTGCCCATCGGGCCCGGCGACGGCAATCTGACGGCACCGACGCGCATGATTGTTGATCTGGTCAATGGTCAGATCCCGGCCTTTCTCGACTGCGTCCACAATCTCGTGGATGTTCGGGACCTGGCCCAAGGCATGTTGGCGGCGCGGGACAAGGGACGCCCAGGGGAGCGCTATCTGCTCGGCGGCGAAAATGTCACCATGTCTGACCTGCTGAAGGATATCCGGCGCTTGACCGGTGTCCGGATGCCCTCGGCGCGTGCGCCCTATCCGCTGGCGTTCATGGCCGGAATGATGGCGGAATTCATGGCTGATGTGGTGACCCGCCGCCCGCCCCGGGCGCCGCTCACCGGTGTCCGCCTTGCGGGCCGGCGCATTTATTTCGACAGCGCCAAGGCGGAGACAGAGCTGGGCTTTGCGCCGCGCCCCCTGGAGGACGCGCTGAAAGATGCACTTCAATGGGCCCGCGCGTCGGGCCATATCGTCAGGCCCATGCCTGACCTTCCGCCAGCGAACTAAACCCGTTCGCTACAAGCCAGCTCAGCCCCGAGAGGATCGGCTGGGCCAGTGGGGATAGGTGCGCCCCTTCCAGGCCCCGCCCCGCCCCTGAATATGGGCCCGCGCCGAATCGATGGTCATGGCTGTGTAGAAAAATGCCGCCAGGGGCAACGCGATGGCCGACACCTCCGGCAGCTTGTAGGCTCTGATCGTGGGCAGATAGGCCAGAGTCATCAGTCCCCAGGCCGCAGCACCGGTCAGGCTGGCCAAGACGTCGCCGTGCCAGGACCACCCCAGCACGGCGATCGGCCCGGCAAGATAGATGAGCGCCATGCCGATCACCGTGCCGATGAGCATCGGGATCGAGTAGTTGAGCTGGGCATAAGCCGTGCGTGCCACCATCGACCAGATGGAACTGATGGACCGGTTGTCCCGCAGACTGACGACATCCTTGCCGTGGCCAAGCCAAATGGGCCGTTCTGGCGGTTCTCCCTTGATCAACCGCGCCAGGGCGCAATCATCGATCAGGGCCTTGCGAATGGCCTCGAACCCGCCGGCGCGCTCCAGAACGAAACGGTCCACAAGCATGCAGCCTCCAGCCGCACCGGCCACCGGGTCGTCCGGCGTGTTGACGCGGGCAAAGGGATAGAGCTTCCGGAAGAAAAAGACAAAAGCGGGAATAAGCAGCCCGCCCCACAGGCCCCTGGCATCAAGCTGAGCCATGACGGAGACGAGGGCCAGGCGATCATGGGCCGCCTTCGCCACAAGCTGGGTAAGAACATGGGGCCCATGCAGAATATCCGCGTCCGTCAGCAGCACATAGCGTGCCCCCGGCGCAAGATCGTGAGACGCCCTGAGGCCTGCATTCTGGGCCGCGAGCTTGCCCGTCCAACCGGGCTCAAGGGGCGGCGCCTCCATGACGAGCAGAGTGCGACTGTCCTCAGCCTCCTCCGGCAGCGCATCCGGTAAGGCCGCATCGAAGGCCTCACGGGCGATGGACCCGGTTCCGTCGCTGCTCGCATCATCCACCAGGACAATGCTCATGCGCCCCGGATAGGCGCTCCTTGCATGGGCGGCGACGGTCTTGCCGATCACCGCAGATTCGTCCCGGGCCGGGATGATGACGGCCACCTCCGGCCAGGCATCGAGCGCATCCGGCATGACCCTCGGCTCACCCGCCGGGAGCCAGGGTTCGGCCCGCCAGAAACCGCCGCGGGCGAGGAAGAGACCAATCCACAATAAAAGTGAAACAAGAGCTGCCCAAAAAACCATACTCATACCGTAAAGCTTGGCCGTGACATTTGGCGGCGAGGCACCACGTCCATTGCGGTGCCTGGACTCGCGTCCTTCCGGACCCTGCTTGTCTCGTCCCGCATCGATCGCTAGGGTTCGCGCGCAGCCTGGGTTGGGACCATCTATTAATGACACACACTACCATGCATTCGTCGGCGAAAGACGAGCCATCGGCGATGACCATGCCGCAAGATCCATCGGCACCGTCCGGCGAAGAGCCGGCCGATATCCCACAGGAAGGCCGGCCATCCGATGAACCGGGGCCCAGCCCCGACGGGTCAAGTTTTGGTCAGGCCGCTTCTGGCGGCTCGGTCTCTCCAGAAACCCCGTCGGGCCCAGAAACCCCGTCGGGTAAAGGGGCGGGGGACGAGAATTTTCCCGTGGGCTCCTTCCTGCTGCCCGCCCATTTGAGGCCCCATGTCGCCCGTTTCTACGATTTTGCCCGCGCCGCAGATGACATCGCCGACAATGCGGATCTTGCGCCCGAGGACAAGATTGCCCGGCTGGACGCCTTTGAGGCCGCGCTGACCGGCGAGCCTGGCTATGGCGCCGGTTTTGAAAAGCCGCTCGCCCTGCGCGAAACCCTGCGCGAGACCGGCGTCACGGACAAACACGCCCGGGATCTGCTGGCCGCCTTCCGGCAGGACGCCGTCAAGCTGCGCTACGCCAATTGGCAGGAGTTGCTCGACTATTGCGAGCTGTCGGCCAATCCCGTGGGCCGTTTCCTGCTGGATCTGCACCGGGAACCGCGTTCCGCCCATGTGCATTCCGATGCCTTGTGCACGGTGCTCCAGGTGATCAATCACCTGCAGGACTGCGGGGATGATTACCGCGACTATCACCGGGTCTACATTCCCCAGGACTGGATGGCCGCCGAATGCGTGAGCGTCGCCGATCTTGACGCTCCTGCCCTGGAACCGGGCATGCGGCGGGTGTTGGACCGCATGCTCGATGAAGTCGACATTCTTCTGGACAGTGCCGACCAGCTTGCCGGCGCGCTGACGGGCCGGCGCATGGCCATGGAGTCCGCGGTGATCGTATCCCTGGCCCACCGGCTGACCCGGCGCCTGCGCAAGGGCGATCCGCTGGCCACCCGTGTTGCCCTCACCAAGGGTGACTTTGCCATGGCGGGCATTGGCGGGGCCGTGTCCGGCTTCTTCGCACCCAAAAGAGGGAAACCCCGAAAGGGCAAGTCATGACGGCACCGTCCGTGCACCCCATACCCGTCAACCTGGAGGAGGCCCGGGCCCATGCCCGCGACGTGGTGAACCGCTCCGGCACATCCTTCGGCCTCGGCATGCGCATTCTGCCCAAGGCGCGGCGGGACGCCATGTTCGCCATCTACGCCTTTTGCCGGGAGATCGACGACATCGCCGATGAAGAGGGCACGCCGGCGGAAAAGCACGCGGCGCTCGATGCCTGGCGCGCCGAGATCGACGCGCTCTATGCGGGCCGCCCAAGCTTCAAGACAGCCGTGGCCCTTCAAGGCCCCATTGCTGAATACGGCCTTGAAAAGCAGGAGTTCATTCTGCTGATCGAAGGCATGGAAATGGATGTGGACGGACCGATACGGGCGCCTTCCATGGAGGATCTCCTCGCCTATTGCCGGCGCGTGGCCGGCGCCGTTGGGCGCCTCTCCATGCCCGTCTTCGGCGCGCCGGCCGGCAAGGCTTCCGATGACTTTGCCCTTGCCCTCGCGGACGCCCTGCAATTGACCAATATCCTGCGCGATGTGGCAACGGATGCCGCGATCGGACGGCTTTATCTGCCCCAGGAATATCTTGAAGCCGAAAACATCACCTCAACCGATCCGGACACCGTTGTCGCCCATCCTGGAACGCCCGAAGTGTGCCGGGACATCGGCGTGATCGCCCGCGAACGCTTTGCCAAGGCCCGCAGCGCCATGGCGCTGCTTGACTGGCGGGTCCTGCGGCCGGCGCTTTTGATGATGGGCATGTATGAGGAAACCCTGCGGCGGCTCGAAGACCGGGACTTCCGCGTGATGGGCGATCCTGTGGCCCTGTCCAAATGGACCAAGCTCGCCATTGCCGCCCGGTATTTCGTGTCCCCGCCCCTTGACCACCCACCGGGCCGAAAGTCCCCGCTATGAGCCGTGTACACATCATCGGGGCAGGCCTTGCAGGCCTGTCCAGCGCCATTCGACTGCTCGACGCAGGCTTCGACATTACTCTCTACGAGGCGGCCGGCCATGCGGGCGGACGCTGCCGGTCCTTTGAGGACAAGGCGCTCGGCACCCTGATCGACAATGGCAATCACCTGATTATGAGCGGCAACCGGTCCGCCGTGTCCTTTCTGGAGCGCATCGGCGCCCGGGACACCATGATCGAGCCACCGCGGGCCGTGTTTCCTTTTGTGGATCTGAAGACCGGCGAGCGCTGGTCCCTACGGCCCAATCCCGGCCCCCTGCCCTATTGGCTCCTGGATCCGGCGCGCCGCGTGCCCAAGACCCGCCTCAGCGACTATGGCACTGGCCTGAAAGTAGCCCTCGCCGGCGCGGACAAGACAGTTGCTGATGTTCTTGATACGAATGGTCCGCTCTATGAGCGTTTCTGGGAGCCTCTTGTGCTGGCGGCCCTCAACACCACGGCGGACAATGGCGCCGCGCGGCTGCTGCGGATTGTGCTTTTAGAGACTTTCGCCAAGGGCGAGGCAGCCTGCCGTCCTCTGATTGCCCGGGAAGGTCTGGGTCCGAGCTTTGTGGCGCCGGCCCTGGAGCATCTTGAGCGGGGCGGTGCCGAAATCCGGTTTGCCCATCGGTTGACGGACCTGGAACGGGACAGTGGTCGGGTCACCGCGCTCCGCTTCCACAATGCGCGCGTGGATGTCGGCCCCCAGGAGTGGGTGGTGCTTGCCCTGCCTTCGACCCGTGCCGCCCAGGTTCTGCCTGAGCTCGATCCGCCCGGGGATGGCGGCGTGATCGTCAATGCCCATTACCGGCTCTCGAGCCCCGTGGAGGGCGGCGACACCATTCCGTTCCTTGGACTGATCAATTCTCCAGTCCATTGGATCTTCCTGCGCGGCGACATCGTCAGTCTGACCATCTCAGCCGCCGGGCCCCTGGCCGACGAGCCAGCCGAGGATCTGTTGCCCCGGCTCTGGGCCGACACGGTAAAAGCACTTGATCTGGGGGAGACCCCCTATGAGGTCGGGCGGATCATCAAGGAGCGCAAGGCGACCTTTGACGAATCTCCTGCTGGCATTGCAAAACGCTCCGGGCCAGGAACGGGTTGGGCCAATCTTGCGCTCGCAGGGGATTGGACCGATACCGGCCTGCCGGCCACTATCGAGAGCGCCATTCGCTCGGGCGAGCGAGCCTGCGCCCATGTGCGGGCCCGAAGCTGACCCATGATGCCGCATGCGACGGGACGCCCCGACTGCACTCTGACATCTGCCATATCAAGAAAGAAGAAACATGGACAAGGGCTTTATCGGAATCGTCTGCGGGCTGAAAAGTGAAGCGAACGCCATCGGCCCCATTGCCCATATCGGATCGGTCCGAGTCGCGATTTCAGGCGCCGATGCGGACCGGGCCCGTGAGGAAGCCCTGCGGCTGGCGGAAAGCGGCGCCAAGGCTCTGGTGAGTTTCGGCGTGTCGGGCGGGCTGACCAATCGCTTCCGGCCCGGCGACCTTCTGGTCGGCGAGGCCGTCACCCATGTTCCCGACGGCGCCTCCTGGTCCTTGTCCACTGACCTGCTTGAGACCTTACGGCAAACGGCACGCGAAGCGCATCTTATCCTCCAGAACGCACGCCTTGCCGGCAGTGACGTTCTGATTGATGGACCGGCCGTCAAACAGAAGCTTGCTGAGGACTATGCGGTGGATGCCGTGGATATGGAGAGCCATGCGGTGGCCACGGTGGCCGCGGAGATGGGTCTTGCCTGCACCGCGATTCGCGCCATTGCCGATCCTTGGGACCGGGCCATGCCGTCCTCGGCAAGTGGTGCGGTTGCCGAAGACGGGTCCATCCGAACCCTGAGAGTCCTTCAGGCTGCCGCAGGCCGCCCGAAGGACTGGGTTGGTCTCATGCGGCTCGGGCGGGACAGTGATGCCGCCCACAAAGCCTTACGCCGCTGCGCCGGCCACGTCTTCCCGGCCCTTCTTCGGGTCATGCATATCGGCTAGCTGGGTCTCGACAATCGTGTCGTGAACAAATTCGGCCGGACGCTGATCCGCGAGGGAGATTTCCGGCGCCATCGCACCGGCAACCCGCGGGCCGCGTAGGCCCACCCAGAACGCTTTGAGCGGATTGTTCACCGCATCGGCCGCCGCCGTCGGCTCATAGCCGCAATGGGCCATACAGTCCGCGCACTTTTCATATTTGCCGGTGCCATAATTGTCCCAATCGGTCGTCTCCATCAGCTCCTTGAAGGACTTGGCATACCCTTCACCGAGCAGATAGCACGGGCGCTGCCAGCCGAAAATGTTTCGGGTCGGCATACCCCAAGGTGTGCATTTGTAGGTCTGATTGCCGGTCAGGAAGTCGAGATAGAGCGCGGAATGGTTCAAGGACCATTTCCGGCCCTTGTCACCGAGCTTCAGGATATCCCGGAACAGGGTCTTGGTCTTCTGCCGGCTGAGGAAATGCTCCGTATCCGGTGCACGTTCATAGGCATAGCCCGGAGAGATCGTGATGCCCACGCCCAGCTCGGTGCAGTAATCCAGGAACTGAGCAACACGCTCCGGCTCCGCGCCATCGAAGATCGTCGCATTGGCATTGACCTGGAAGCCCTTCTCCTGGGCTGCCTTGATCGCCTTGATGGCCCGGTCAAAGACCCCGTCCTGACAAACCGCTTTGTCGTGCTCTTCCTTCAGACCATCAAGATGGACCGAGAAGAACAGATAGTCGGAGGGCTCGAAGAGATGCATCTTCTTTTCAAGAAGAAGTGCATTGGTGCAGAGCGAAACGAATTTCTTGCGCTCCACAAGTCCCTTCACGATCTCGCCAATCTCTTTGTGCAGGAGCGGCTCACCGCCCGGAATGGCCACGATCGGCGCGCCGCATTCATCAGCAGCCTGAAGGCAGTCTTCAACCGACAGGCGCTTGTTGAGAATGGGATCGGGGTAGTCAATCTTGCCGCAGCCGGCGCACGCCAGATTGCACCGGAAGAGAGGCTCCAGCATCAGCACGAGCGGATAGTGTTTCCGCCCCATGAGCTTCTGCTTGACGATATAGGTGCCGACTTTGATCTGTTGCTTCAGCGGGACGCCCACTTGCGCCTCCTTTCTTCGTTCCGGATCGTGATGACCTGTGTTGCGGATTGGTGCTCCAGGGTCCATGGCCCTCCGGCCCTGGACCCATTGGAGGCGGCGCTTTCGCGCGTCACTCGCTGCCCCAGGCAGCGGCCGAACCGTCCACCTGCGGAATATCTGCCAGTTCCGGCGGCAGTTTGAAGTGGATGTTCTCTTCCACACCCTTAAGAGTCTCGACACTGACCGTCCGCAGAGTGCGCAAATGGTCAATTACGCCCTGGACAAGGGTTTCCGGCGCCGAGGCGCCCGCCGTGATGCCGACTGTCTTCACGCCATCCAGCCAGGCGGTGTCCATGACGGTCCAGTCCGCGATCAGATAGCTCGGCACGCCCATGTTCTCGCCTATTTCGCGCAGACGATTTGAATTAGAGCTGTTTTGTGCACCGACCACCAGCAGAAGGTCGACCTGGCCGGCAAGCTCCAAAACCGCTGTCTGACGGTTCTGCGTTGCATAGCAGATGTCACGGGTGTCGGGCCCGACGATGTTGGGGAATTTGGTCTTCAAGGCTTCGATGACGTCGCGGGTGTCGTTCACGCTCAAGGTCGTCTGAGTCACATAGGCGACCCGGTCAGGATCAGCGACCTCCAGAACCTCGACTTCCTCAACTTCCGATAGGACATGAACCGTACCCGGAATTTGCCCCAGCGTGCCTTCGACTTCCGGATGTCCCAAATGGCCGATCAGCACAACCTCAAAACCCTTGGAGACGTAACGCTGCCCTTCCTTGTGCACCTTCGTCACCAGGGGGCAGGTGGCGTCGATCACATCAAGGTCGCGCGTGGCCGCACCATCCTCGACACGCTTAGCCACGCCATGGGCACTGAACACGGTGACGCCGCCCACGGGAATCTCGTCGACTTCTTCAACAAAGATGGCGCCGCGTTCTTTCAGTGTCTCAACCACGTGCTTGTTGTGCACGATTTCGTGACGCACATAGACGGGAGCGCCATATTTCTCAAGGGCACGCTCGACAATGTCGATGGCGCGTTCCACGCCTGCGCAAAAGCCCCGGGGTTTTGCCAGAATGACCTTCAGCGCCTGTTGTGCCGAGTCCATCGTCCCTGTCTCCCCTTTTCCAAAACGAACGATCCCCGTGACCATCCGTGTCCAAAGCCGGAGGGCCTCCAAATTTTGGTGGAGGTCCACCCCAGGCCGTCGACCGGTCCCGATGGTGCCCCCGCGCATTGCTCTTGCGTCGGGGTGCCCCCTTCCAAAGCCGTGACGGCCTGTCATGAAGACCTCACCGGATGACCTGTTGCCCCCTCGACCAGGTCAGATAAGAACCTGAGGTTACATTTCCGGCTTTGTGTTCCGCGTCGTTATATCATTCGAATTCGGCTGTGCAGCAAGAGCAAAGGCATCAAAAAATGCGGAACGCATGCCTTAAACCGATCCGGCGCCCGCAGACTAGCGTGCATGCGAAACGCATGATTGATTTCAAATGCAGCGTAAAAGCCTGATTCTTAAGGCAGGTTTATCGCCGCGCGCTACAACCTGACAGTCCGGACCATCGGCGCCCGGATTGTCCGAACCCATCCTTGATAACCTTGCATACAAAAGAAGTAACCGAAGCTACAAAGCCGTGGGCGGATGGTTCTTGTGCAAAACCTCGCACGGGCTTACGAATTTTGACAGTATGACTGTCAATTTAGTCTGACAGATGGTCCGCCGGATCAGGCCGCTTTCTTGGAGCCCGCGCAAGCGGGCCGCGTTTTCCGGGGTTGGCGCGATCAGTTTTGGGTTGTCATGGCGCAGGGCCCGTGACATGGACCAATCAGGCGTGGGTAAGCGCCGGCTCATAACCGCAAAGACGGCAGATCAGGAACGACGGGAGACGAGCGATGTCAGTGCGGCCTTATCGGGAGATTCACCGGCGCCAG
>CAYUYV010000062.1:0-3876 GCA_964449455.1 uncultured Alphaproteobacteria bacterium
GCGTAAGGGGCCAGCAGATCGATGACCTTGATGCCGGTGACCAGCACTTCCGAGCCCGTGGACTGCGACACGAAATCCGGAGCGGGCTGATGGATCGTGCGGGTCTCGGTCGCGTTGACCGGGCCGCGCTCATCGATGGGCTCGCCGACGACGTTCAAGATCCGGCCCAGCGTCGCGTCGCCGACCGGCACCGCGATGGAGGCCCCGGTGTCCGTCACCTCCTGGCCGCGCACCAAACCCTCGGTGCTATCCATGGCGATCGCGCGCACGGAACTCTCGCCGAGATGCTGCGCGACCTCGAGAACCAGGCGATGCCCTTGGTTTTGCGTCTCCAGCGCGTTGAGAATGGCCGGCAGATGGTCGTCGAACTGAACGTCGACGACCGCGCCGATGACTTGCGTGATTTTACCGACGGTGTTCGCCATCTGAGTCTCCAACCTAATGAAGCGGACCGCGCCGGGCCGCTCGCTGTATCGTCGCGCCTTAGAGAGCCTCGGCGCCGGAGATGATCTCGATCAGCTCCTTGGTGATCGCCGCCTGACGCGAGCGGTTGTACTGCAAGGTCAGCGAGTCGATGAGGTCGCTGGCGTTGCGCGTTGCGTTGTCCATGGCCGTCATCTTCGCACCCTGCTCGCTGGCGGCGTTTTCCAACAGGGCCCGAAACACCTGAGCGCTCAAATTCAGCGGCAGGAGACCTGACACAATGGAAGCCTCATCCGGCTCATAGTCGTAGAGCGCGCCGCCCAGGTCGGGCATATCGGCGGTCTCCTCCTCGCCCTCGACCTGGGCGGGGATCAACTGCTGGGCCGTGGGCTTTTGCGTGATGACGGACTCAAACTTTGAGTAAAAGATCGTGCACACATCGAAATCGCCGCGATCAAACGAGCCCATAATGCGTTGGGCAATGGTCGAGGCGAGTTCGAAATTCACCTGGCGCACGCCGGTGAAATCGATGGTGTCTTCAATCAGACTGCCATAACTGCGGCGCAGGAAATCACGCCCCTTCTTCCCGACACAGAGGATCTTGACCGTCTTGCCTTCACTGCGCAGACGCTCAATGTGGTCGCGTGCAAGGCGCGCGATTGACGAGTTGAACGCGCCGCACAGACCGCGATCGGCCGTTGCCACAACGAGCAGATGTGTTTGACTCTGGCCGGTGCCAATCAACAGGCGCGGCGCCATGGGATCATCGCGCAGGCTGGTCGCAAGGCTGGCCAGCACACGCTCGATCCGCTCACCATAGGGCCGCGCGCTTTCGGCCGCGTCTTGCGCCTTGCGCAATTTCGCGGCGGCGACCATCTGCATGGCCTTGGTGATTTTCCGGGTCGACTTGACGCTGGCGATCCGGGTTTTGAGTTCTTTCAAGCTGGCCATGGTGCCCTCCGGCCTTTCCCGTCAGACCGTGGATCACGCAAAGGTCTTGGTGAAGGTCTCGATGATCTCCGCGATGCGCTTTTCGGTTTCGTCCGAGAGTTTCTTCTCCGTCCGAATGGTGTCGAGAAGCTCGCCGTGGGATGAGCGGAAATGGCCAAGCAGTTCCTGCTCGAAGCGCTGAATGTCATCGACCTTAATGGTGTCGAGATAACCGCGCACGCCGGCGAAGATGGAGATCACCTGCTCTTCGACGGGAAGCGGGGAGTACTGACCCTGCTTGAGGAGTTCCGTCAGACGCGAACCCCGGTTCAGCAGTCGCTGGGTCGCGGCATCAAGGTCCGAGCCAAACTGAGCGAAGGCCGCCATTTCCCGGTACTGGGCAAGCTCCAGTTTGATCTTGCCGGCAACCTGCTTCATGGCCTTGATCTGCGCCGAGGATCCCACGCGGGACACGGAAAGACCCACATTCACGGCCGGACGAATGCCCTGATAGAACAGGTCGGTTTCCAGGAAGATCTGACCATCCGTGATCGAAATCACATTGGTCGGAATATACGCGGACACATCATTCGCTTGCGTCTCAATCACCGGCAGCGCTGTGAGCGACCCTTTGCCGTGATCGTCATTCATCTTGGCGGCGCGCTCGAGCAGGCGGGAGTGCAGGTAGAACACGTCACCCGGATAGGCTTCGCGGCCCGGCGGACGGCGCAGCAGCAGGGACATCTGGCGATAGGCCACGGCCTGCTTGGTCAGATCGTCATAGATGATGAGGGCGTGCATGCCATTATCGCGGAAATACTCGCCAATGGCGCAGCCGGCAAAGGGCGCCAAAAACTGGAGCGGCGCCGGGTCAGAGGCCGTTGCGGCCACGACCGTGCAATAGTCCATGGCGCCATTGTCCTGAAGGATCTTCACGAATTGGGCCACGGAAGAGCGCTTCTGCCCAACCGCCACATAAACGCAGTAAAGCTTCTGACTTTCGTCATCGCCCTGGTGGGCGGCCTTCTGGTTCAAGATCGTGTCGATGGCAATGGCGGTCTTGCCGGTCTGGCGGTCGCCAATGATCAGCTCCCGCTGGCCCCGGCCGATCGGGATCAGGGAGTCGATCGCCTTCAGACCGGTCTGCATCGGTTCGTGCACGGACTTGCGCGGAATGATGCCAGGTGCTTTCACGTCCACAAGGCGGCGCTCGGTGGCTTCAATATCGCCCTGACCGTCAATGGGATTGCCGAGGGGATCGACAACGCGGCCCAGGAGGCCCTTGCCAACGGGCACATCCACGATGGCGCCGGTCCGCTTAACGACATCGCCTTCCTTGATGTCCTTGTCCGTGCCGAAAATCACGACACCCACATTGTCCTGTTCGAGGTTGAGGGCCATGCCCTTCACCCCGCCCGGGAATTCGACCATCTCGCCGGCCTGAACAGTGTCGAGACCATAGACGCGGGCGATCCCATCGCCGACCGAGAGCACCTGGCCAACTTCGGTCACTTCGGCCTGGGCCTCGAAGTTCTTGATCTGCTCTTTGAGAATTGCGGAGATTTCCGCGGCCTGGATGTCCATCAGCCAGCCTCTTTCATCACGATCTTCAGATTGTTGAGCTTGGTCCGGATCGACGAGTCGATCATCCGGCTACCGACCTTCACGACGAGCCCGCCGAGCAGGCTTTCATCGACCAGAAGGTCAAGGGCAACGCTTTTGCCCAAAGACTGGGAGAGCGCCTTTGCAAGGTCGTCGGCCTGCTCATCGGTCATGGGGCGTGCGCTCGTCACCGTAGCCCGCACTTCGCCGCGTTCCTTTGACGCCCGATCCTTGAAGGCCTGGATCATGCCCGGTAGGGCAAACAGGCGCCGGTTGCGGGCGACAAGGCCGACAAAATTCCGTGTCAGGGGCCGCGCATTGCCGCGATCCATAATGGCGGTCATGGCCCGCCCCTGGTCATCACGGGAGAAAACAGCACTGGTGACCAGGCGGCGCAGATCGCCGTTGTCCTCCAGAATGCCGTCAAGGCCATCCAGGTCACGCTCCACGGCTTCGACATCCCCCGCATCGCGAGCAAGGTCGAAAAGCGCGTTGGCGTAGCGTTCGGCAAGACCGCCCGTAAGAGACGGAGTGTTAGACACGGCGAACCCTCGGATTGTGCAAAAACGCCCGTTAAGAGCGTCTTCATACAGACGAAATTATGATTGGTCGGGGACGGCTGACAGTCTCTAGCAGAGTGCAGACGACTTCACCCAGACACGTCAGAGCCTAGACGTCGCGAATTTTCTCAAGATTTTCCCGGAAAATTCGGCGCCATGTCGCGGCGTGCGTTGACACCCCCCTCCAAAGCGTGCGTTCAGCTAACACACCTCCATGCGCCACGCAATGGCACCTCCAGCGCCATCCTTTGGTCCCGATTACCCCTTCGCTGACAACACCGCCACAAAACGAACAAAACAGGGCCAAACCACAAACGAATCACTGACATGGCTATATTCGTGTTTCGTTCCCGATTTGGCG
>CAYUYV010000062.1:3976-24855 GCA_964449455.1 uncultured Alphaproteobacteria bacterium
TTTGGCGGCCAGTTTGACGGCCGCGCCGCGCATGCTTGCGCTTGGGGGTTTTTTCGGCGAACCGACAGAACCACCGCTCTTGTGTTGCGCCATCTCTGAAGGGAAAGTCAGGTCATTCAACCATGTCTTGGCGGGGCGTCAGACCCCATGCCCGGTCCGATCCATGAGGATGCCTTCATGACCCAGCTTTTGCGGCCCATCGCCCGGAGCGCGCCACCGGCGTCCCGACTGAAGACGCTCGCGATGGCGGTTTTCATGGTCTTTGGCGCCCTGACACCCGCGGCGGGCCAGACCTCAGATGAAACGCTGATCCTGAAAAAGGAGTCCGTTTACAACACCATCTATGTGTTTGAGCGGGATGGCCTGCGCTATCTCAAATTCGGCCACAACAAGCGCAATTACGTTGAATCGATTTACGATCCGGCCGACCCAACCTCGATGCCGTCCATCTACACCCGCTACATGACCGTCGGTCTCGCCTATGCGGAGAATTTGGAGCGGGCGGCCGTCATTGGCATGGGCGGTGGCCGACAGGCCTGGTACCTCGCCCATTACGTCCCCAATTTGGCTGTGACGGGAGTGGAGCTTGATCCGGCCATCGTCACCATCGCCGACGACCTGTTTGACGTGCGCGCCAGCGACAATCTGTCCGTTGTGGAGCAGGACGGCCGCATCTTCTTTCGCCAGCGGCGGGATGAGACCTTCGATCTCATCCATGTGGATGCCTATCGCGGTCCCTTTGTCCCTTTTCATCTGCTGACCCAGGAATACTACGCGCTGCTAAAGAAGCATCTGCGGCCGGGCGGTGCGGTGGTCCAAAATATCGAACCATCGACCATGCTGTTCGACCACGCGATCGCGACCATCGGCTCGGTCTTCGACACGGTCGATATGTATCCCGCCGCCGGCAATTACGTCGCGGTCGCCTATATGGGCGAGCGCCGCAGCACCAGCGCGCTTTTGAAACAAGCCCGAATACGCCAGCGCGCCCATGGCTTCCGCTATGACCTCGCCACTCTGGTGGCAGAACGCACCCCACCGCTGCCGGATTATGATCCGGCCAAGATCCTCACGGACGATTTCGCGCCGGCAAATTATCTGCGCTCTGTGAAACGCTATAACCGGCGATGGGAAGAGCAGAAAAAGGACGGGGCCGTGCATCCGAGCCTTCAGGAGCTTCTGAACCGCTAACACGATCGTGATGGATGATTGAGACCTGGAGTGAGCCCCCATGACCCGCACCATTCGCCAGCCCTCGGCCCTGTTCCTGACCCTGCTTTATGCCAATGCTCTGGTGCTCGGTGCGGCCGTCATGGGCTTTGAAATGCTGGGCAGCCGGTATCTCGACCCGGCCTTTGGCGGCACGATCTTCACCTGGGGTGCGCTGATCTCCACGGTCTTGCTTTCGCTCATGGTTGGCGCCTATGCGGGCGGGCATCTGGCGGACCGTTATCCATCGGCGGGCGTCCTCTCCGGTCTTATCGCCGTCGCCGGCCTTTATTTTCTGGGCCTTTACGCGGTCGGCGGCTCCTTGATCGACACCCTCGCGGAAGCGTTCGATTTCAGCCGCTGGGGCCTTCTGGCCGCGGCCCTGCTCCTCAATTTCGTGCCCATCAGCCTCTTCGGCACCTTCACGCCCTTTGCCGTGCGCCTGATGATCGAGGACACCGGCGCCTCGGGGCGCCTTGTCGGACGGATCTCGGCCATCCATTCCATGGGCAGCATTTTGGGCACCATAGGAACGACATTTTTTCTGGTTCCTTTACTCGGAACCGGCACCATGACTCTGCTCTTCGGCGTTGTGGTTCTGGTTTCCGCGCTTTCGCTCTACCTGCTGCAATGGATCCCGACTGCCCATGACATCACGGATGACCGACATTCTGGGATCGACCCTGCGGATCTGCGCGGGTCGGCTGGGCCTTACGGTGCTGCTGGCGGCGTGGCCCGCCGCGAGCCCACAGGCGAACGCCGCGGGTGAGGCGGAGGCATTGGGCCGGGGCGTTGATGCCTTTTATCCGGAAGGTCCGCTGCGCATCGACGGGGCCGTGCTCTATGCGGAGATGCAGCGGGACCGGGTTGTCGCCTGGAGCGGCACGGACACGCGCACGCTCTTCTTCAAA
Source organism: uncultured Alphaproteobacteria bacterium (assembly GCA_964449455.1). Classification (GTDB taxonomy): domain Bacteria; phylum Pseudomonadota; class Alphaproteobacteria; order JAJFIK01; family JAJFIK01; genus CAYUYV01. Next base: position 6,097 of record CAYUYV010000062.1, read on the forward strand.
CGGGGCTGCGGACCAACCGCCATTGCACCTTATGACGAGGGCTATGTGGTGCTGTGCCATATCGCGGACCGGCTGGTGACCATCACCCACCGTGGCGCCGCGAAAAAATACCTGTCGCGGGACGAGGACCTGGAGCCATTCGTCAATCCCAATGACGCGAGCGCCGATGATGCCGGCGGCGTCTATTTCTCCGCGTCAGGCATTTTCTCCCGCGCTGCCCCGGCCGAGGGCGCGCTGCTCTATCTTGATGCGGATGGGGACATCCATCGCCTCGCCGATGGCTTGCAGTACACAAATGGCGTCGTCTTCGACGCCGAGGGTAGCCGCGTTCTGGTTTCGGAGCATCTGGGCAACCGGATTCTCGCTTTTCCCGTCGAGGGTGCTGGCACGGTCGGTGCCCCTACGGTGTTCGCCGATCTGACCCCTCTGGGGCTTGGCGATGTCAAGGCGTTCCCGCCCCAGGGCCCGGACGGCCTGGAGCTTGACGGCGCCGGCAACATCTACGCGGCCCATTACGGTGCCGGCGCGCTGCTCATTTTCTCGCAAGCGGGAACCTTGCTTAAGCGCATTGACTGGTCTCAGCCGCTCATCACCAGCGTGACCTTGAGCGCCGACGAAAAGCACCTGTTCCTGACTGGCAGCCATGCCGGTGATGGGGGCTGGTCACCGGGCCGCGTCGAGCGTGTCCCGAACCCCCTCGCCCAAGCCACCGCCCAATTGCCGGTCGTGAACGTCAGCGTGCAGCGTTAACCATTGCGGGCCACGGGCGTGGCACGATCGAGGTCGCCCTCGGCATTGCGCAAAGCGGCCTGATAGGCCGCATACTCCTCATCTTCCGGCACGGCATTGAAGTCGATAATGATATCGGACTTGGCCGACAGGCTGCGGGCGACGGTCTTGACGACAGTCTCGTTGCTTTCATTCAGCATGCGAACAGAGATGGTGTGCTCACCTTCGGGCAAATAGATCTTCTCGCCCGTGGCGCCAGCTGTGAAAGTGCGCAATGTCTTGCCATCGACCACGACATCAATGAGCTTGCCGGCCGGGTTTGTGATGGCCAGAGCACGTGCCCGGATCTCGACGCGGGCCTTGCTGAGATGTTCCGCTTCGAGAGCAGAACGCGTACTAGACGGCTGACGCAGATTGATCTGCTTGAAGACATTATAAAGGGCATCATTGCCACCGGCGAGCAGGATACCGGTGAGGACCAAGCCAAGGAGTCGCAGTGCGTCGTTGCCTTCCCGACTTGCAGGAGCACCTTCCGTTCCGGGCTGGTAGGCCTGAAGGGCGCTTTCCAGCAGATTGACATCCGTAGCGAAAGCAAGACCGATCCCGACAGCAACGATCAACGGCGTCTTCAGTTCCTGAGAGCCCACGAAGCGGGCAAACAAGGGCCAGTTGAAAAGGATCGTGAATGCGCTTTCTAAAATGACGGCCATAACGCCGAGCAGCAGGAGTGTTTGGGAGAGGTCCCGCGCTGGCTCGGGAGGTTCGCCCCCATTGGAATCTTGGCCCTGTCCGGAATCTTGGCCCTGTCCGGCGCCTGCGTCACCGCCGCCCTGCGGATCTTGGGCAAAGGCAAAACTGTCCGTGCCGTCACCGGTGAGGATGAACAGGGCAATGAGACTCAGGAAGCGGATCAACAAGATCATGGCACTATCTCCCCACGGAACACGCCGTTTACCATCTTCGGCTTGTTCCACGGGGCGCATGGCACGTCAATCATGCCGCGGACGCACACCCTCTCCTGCCCCAGCACACTGCCCATTTTGGATAGGGCCCGGCGCAAATGGGCATGTCCACACCCCCCCTCACTTCACGGACACCGTGGCCCCGACCTCATGAAACGCTGTCGCGAGCGCCTTGGCCTCTTTCAGGGTCAAGCCCTCCGCGATCAGGGACGGAACACCCTCCACAATGTCCTTGGACTGTTTGAGGCCAAGGCCGGTGGCATTGCGCACCTCTTTGATGACGTGGATCTTGTTCTCGCCCGCCGAAAGCAGGGTGACCTTGTAGCGTTGGCCTGTTTCAAGGGACGCAGACGGCTCCTCGGGCTCAGCGGCGTCAGGCAAAAGGATCCGCTCCGGCGCTCCAGCCACATGGAGACGGAAAACAACGGCCCGGGCCCCATCCGGCCCGCCGCGCGGCGCATGGGCGGCCCGGGGCGGAATGGCATAGACATCACCGGCCTTGAGCACGCGATCGGGCTTGCCTTCCTCCACATGCACCGCGGAGCCTTCTAAGACATAGAGAAACTCTTCACCAGGATGGAAATGGCGGGGCACCTGGCCATTCGGCGGAATGACCACGTCAGAGATGATGACCTCAAGACCATCGGCGACTGCGACCGGGGCTCGCAGCATTTCATGGGAGCCAGGAGGCGGGCGTTTCCCCACTGGCTCATCGGCCTGCGCGGTGGCAGCGACGCCGCTCACAAATGCAAGGAGGACGAGGGCTCGAATAGGCATGGCGCGAGCGCGAGCAGCAGGCATGGCCAGTCTCCCTGGTCCGCAACAAGGCCCGGCAAGAGCCTGAAACAGGCCACGGCCGTCATTGCTGCGTTGGGCTTGCAATCACGAAATCGACCTGGAATCACGAAATCGGCTTGGATGGCATACGGGGCCGGATGATCCGGCCCCGTCCTGTTCTCACTCACTCACTCGCGGGGCGAGCCGGGCACATCGCCCTCATTGGCGCGGCGGATCACATAGGCGTGGATCTGCTCCATCTCCTGCTTGGAGATGAACTTGCCGAAGGCGCCCATGCCATTGTCGGACAAGGACCCCTTGAGCACGATGTTGTCCCAGTCCTCATGGGTGGCTTGCGTCGAGTAGCGCAGATCCGGGATCACGCCGCCGCCCACGGCCCCGAAACCATGGCACACGGCGCAGAAATCGTGGAACAGGACGCCGCCGGCCGCGATATCTTCCTCGGATGCCACATCCTTCGGCGGCTCGGGACGCTCGGCCTTTGGCCCAAGGGGCGGCAAGGCTCCCTTCGCGCCGAGCTTGAAGGTCAGCATACGACCGATATGTTCCACGCCGGCAGACTTGGAGGCCCGCCCAAAGGCGAGGGCACCGACACCGCCCCATCCGGCAGCCACGGTCACATATTGCTCCCCGTCCACCATATAGCTCACCGGCGCCGCGATCACGCCGGTCTGGGCTGGAGCCGTCCACAAAACCTCACCGTCATCGGCCTTGAAAGCGCGGATGAGGCCGTCACCGCCGCCCTGGAAGACGAGATTGCCTGCGGTGGCAAGCAGGCCGCCATTCCAGTGACCCCAATGCTCAAAGCTCCAGCGGGCCTTGCCGCGCTGGGGATCCCAGGCCAGGATCCGGCCCTTGAGCAGTTCCGGCGGCGCGTCGAAAGGCTGCTCGGCAATGAGGCTGCCCGTGTTCCACCAGCCGGTCCGGTGATTATAGTCCTTGTTCGGCTCAAACACGGACGGGATTTCCATGGCCGGGATATAGACAAGGCCCGTATCCGGAGAAAACGCCATGGGATGCCAGTTATGGCCGCCGGCGGGTCCCGGAAACACCGTGGCCGCCGCATCCGTGTAGATACCAGCCCCGGTTTCCACCGGCCGGCCCGTGGACAGGTCCACATGGCTCGCCCAGTTGGACGGCACATATTTGTCCGCCTTCAGAAGTTCACCGGTCGCCCGGTCAATCACGTAGAAAAAGCCGTTCTTGGGCGCCTGCATGAGCACCTTGCGGGTCTCACCGAAGAGGGTGATATCGGCAAGGATCATGTGCTGGGTGGCGGTGTAGTCCCAATTGTCCGCCGGCGTCGTCTGATAGTGCCATTTCAGGCTGCCATCATCCGGATCCACGGCCAGGATGGAGGACAGATAGAGATTGTCACCACCGCGGGGCGAGCGGATGTCCCGGGCCCAGGGCGAGCCATTGCCGACACCCACATAAAGAAGATCCAGTTCCGGATCATAGGCGAAGCTGTCCCAGACGGTGCCGCCGCCGCCGGTCTTGACCCACTGGCCTTCCGGATCCCAGGTCTCGACGGCCTTGTCGAGGGCCGGGTTTTCATGGGGCCCTTCTGCTTTGCCCGGAACGGTGAAGAAGCGCCAGGCCATTTCCCCCGTATTCACATCGTAGGCGGAGAAATAACCGCGCACACCAAGCTCGGCGCCGCCATTGCCGATGATCACCTTGCCCTTCACCACGCGGGGCGCGCCGGTGACCGTATAAGGCTTGGTGAGATCAATGGTCTGGGTCGTCCAGATGGGCTCGCCGGTGCCCGCGTCGAGGGCGAACAGACGACCGTCGAGGGCCGCCACGAAGACCTTTCCTTCATAGACCGCGACACCCCGGTTGACCGTGTCGCAGCAGGCATATTGTCCGCGCGCCTTGTCCACCTTCGGGTCGAAATACCACAGCTCCTCGCCGGTGCGCGCATCGAAGGCCCAGGCGACGCCCCAGGGGCCGGAGACATACATCACGCCATCGACCACGATCGGGGTCGCTTCAACACCGCGCCGGGTGCCAAGATCGACGGACCAGGCGAGGCCCAGATCCTTGACCGTTTCCGCATTGATAGCCTTGAGCGGCGAATAGCGCTGCTCCGAATAGGTTCGGCCGTGGGACAGCCAGTTTCCCGGCTCCTTGTCGGCGGCTATGATGCGCGCAGTGTCGAGAGATTTGGCGGCTTCACGGGCGGCTTTGGCGTCCACGGCGCTTTCGGCCCATGCGGCACCGGTGAGCGCATACAATGCCGCGCCTGCGCCGAGCGCGAGATGTCTCTTCATCATAGCGTTTCTCCCTCCTATAATCCTGGTTCTTGCCTTTCCAGGCTGTGGCCAGTGTGCGGCGATCGCGCGCCTTTGACCAGACCTGGCCCCTTCGCCGCGGACCGCAACGATGCGCGCTTTGTCGCTGGCGGGCCTCAAAGATCGAAATACGCCCAACAGGCGCGCGATTGGATCATGCGGCCACGGGCGCGCCGGCATTCCTTGCGGCTGACCCAGCCTGCAAGGCTGCGCCCGCCCCGGGCGACAAGGCAGCAGTGATCGCGGGGCCCTTCGACCACGCCGACGCAGGCCTTTTCGGACGTGATTTGGCCCCGGCTTTCAGAACATTGGCGACGCGTGTAAACCGCAAAACGCTCCCCAACCCGGCAGCAGAACCGTTGCCCGGCCTCCCCGATGATCGTGACCCGCTCCACCCCGCCACCGGAGACCGCCGACGCATTATCCGATGGCTGAACACGGGTGATGACCGGCTGTTCCTGCAAGACGACGGGTCGCTGGCCCGGCGTCAGGGTGGCGAGCACGCCCTGCATTCGGCACAGGCGAACCTTGTCAGCGTAAAAGGCTTCGGCAGCCGCGAAAACCTGATCGGCAAACCATCCTTTGGGGCTTGTGAGTGGCTCATCCGCGTTCACCAGTTGGGATTGAGCGGCGCGGGCCCGATAACGGGCGCCTAAGGCCGCGACCACATCCGGCGCCGGACGATCCCCCCTCAGAACACCGACATCACGGGCCACTTCTCCGTACAGGGTCTTTAGGGTGTCGCGGCGTGGATCGCCAGCAAGCCTGGTCAAAAAATTGACGGCCCCGTCCCGCGCCACCCGGTCAATAGGGGTCTGCGGTACCGGGAAATAGCGGAAGCTGTCAGCCGCCGGGCTTCCAAAGGACGCCCAGAAAGCCCGGGCCGACCGTGGTGAAGAGGTGGATTTGAGGCTCGCCGCGGCGGCCGGAAGATAGGAGAGGTAACGAAGGGCTGCGGCGGCGCCAGGATCGCCCACCCACAGGGCCAGGATGAAGGGGAAATCCGTGGCATCAAGGAAATTGCCGCATCCCGCGAGGTCCGCATCGATGGCCCCGAGCCCCAAAGCCCCCACACTTGTAAAATCGAAAAGGCAGATGGCTTGCGCCAATGTCGGGTCGGTGGAGATGGCGCCCATATCAGGCGCTCCCGGTGTCTCGGCCGCGCCGTCGCAGGCGGCTGCCGCGCGCCCATTCACATACCGCCAATTCGGTTTGATGAAATAGGTGGCCCGCTCGAAGATCTTGGCCTCATTGAGCGAAACAAGTTCAAGGGCGCGGTCGAAGACCTGATCAATGGGGGCGGCCCGCGACGGCGTTGTAAGGATACTGATTAAAAAGACAAAACAGACGCTGACAAGACTGTAACGCCCCATGGTCCAGCTCCCCTCGGCAAATGGTCCGCGCCGCTTGCAGGCGGAAGACAGATCTAACGCGGGCAAGGGCCAAAGAAAACGGGAAAGTGAGAGGCAGGAAGGCAGCGCAGAGACATCACAATGGTGACCGGGACGGCGCATCAAAAGAGGCCGTCCCGGTACGGATCAGCCGGCCGGGTAGAGGATGGTGAGGGACTCCGCGATGCAGGCGGGCCGGTCCTGGCCGTCGATCTCTATGGTGAATTCATTGTTAAGCTGCATGCCGCCGCCCTTGGCCTCGGCTGCTATGAGCTTCTGGCGGGCGCGCACTTTCGAGCCCGTCGGAACCATGCTGGTGAAGCGCACTTTGTTGCAGCCGTAATTGATGCCCATATTCACGCCCGTCACCCGCATGATCTGGGCACCGAGCACTGGGATCAAAGACAGGGTCAAGAACCCATGGGCAATGGTCGAGCCCGTGGGCAGCTCCTTGGCCGCCCGTTCCGGATCCACATGGATCCACTGGTGGTCGCCGGTCGCCTCCGCGAACAGATTGATGCGCTCCTGGGTGACTTCGAACCAGTCCGAAACGCCAATCTCTTCACCGACCACCGATGGCAGGTCCTGATATGCAATCTCTCTCATAGCTGTAACTCCCTTTCCATGGGACGGTGTCTTCAGACAATTTTCGAATCCCGGTTTCCCCAATAGCGGTCCCGGAGGAGGCGCTTGTAAAGCTTGCCCGTCGGATGGCGAGGCAGATCCTCCAAAAAGTCCACACTCCGCGGGCATTTGATGGCGGACAGATTTTCCCGACAGAAAGCGATCAGTTCGGCTTCGAGATCCGGCCCCGCCAGGGACATGTCCATGGGCTGAACAACAGCCTTCACTTCCTCACCGAAATCGTCATTGGGCACACCAAAGACGGCCACATCCGCCACCTTGTCATGGGTGATGAGCAGGTTTTCGATTTCCTGGGGATAGATGTTCACGCCTCCGGAAATGATCATAAAGGCCTTGCGGTCGGTCAGGAACAGATAGCCCTCCTCATCCACATAGCCCACATCGCCAAGCGTGCTCCAGCCTTTGGCATTCCGGCTCTCGGCGGTCTTTTCCGGGGCGTTGTGGTATTCGAACTCATTGCCATTGGCGAAGAAGATCGTGCCGGCTTCGCCCGTCGGCTGTTCATTGCCCTCCTCGTCCAGGATGTGGATCTCGCCCATCAGGGCCTTGCCCACCGAGCCCGGCTTTTTCAGCCACTCCTCGGGACCGATGGCCACGAAGCCGTTTCCTTCCGTCCCCGCATAATATTCGTAGATCACCGGCCCCCACCAGTCGATCATCTGGTGCTTGACGGGCACCGGGCAGGGTGCAGCGGCGTGAATGGCCACCTTCAGGGAGCTGACATCGTACTGCTTGCGCGCCTCCTCGGGTAATTTCAGCATGCGCACGAACATGGTCGGCACCCACTGGCTGTGGGTGATCTTGTGCCATTCGATAAGGCGCAGGGCATCCTCGGGATCGAATTTCTCCATCACGACGACCGTGCCGCCCAGGCGCTGGACGGACATACAGTACCGCAAAGGCGCGGCATGGTAGAGCGGCGCCGGCGACAGGTAGCGCGTTTCCCCGTCAAAGCCATACAGGATCTGGGCCAGGGCAAGCAGATTGTTGGGCGCCTCGATGGGCTCGCCGGAGAGCGGGAGCTTGACGCCCTTGGGCCGCCCCGTGGTGCCGGACGAATACAGCATGTCCGAGCCGGCGGTCTCGTCGGGGATCCGGGTCGTCGGTTCAGCATCCCGAGCCTTCTCATAGGAAATAAAGCCTTCGATGGTGCCGCCAACCATCATCCGATGAGGGACATTCGGCATGAGGTCCACAAGCTCGGCGGCAGTCCCTGCAAGGCTGGCCGAGGCAATGAACACCTGCGCGCCGCAGTCACCGACGATGTAATCGACCTCGCTCGCCGTCAGGCGTGAGCTGATGCATGTGTAGTAAAGGCCTGCGCGCTGGGCCGCCCAGCAGATCTCAAGGTAGCGCGCATTGTTGTCCATGAAGATGGCAATCACATCGCCCGTCTTCAGACCAAGGCGGCGAAAGAGCTGAGCGCCCTGGTTGGACCGCTCCTCAAGCTGACCATAGGTGACCGTCTCCAGGCTGCCAGCCATGATATAGGCGGCGCGGTTTGGATGGGTTTGGGCGTGCTTACAAGGATGCATAACGGTGTCCTCCTCCTGAACTTTCATTCCCCAAAATGCAAGAACGATGGGACTGTCGTATCAGCCTCATCCCTCACGCAGAGCAGGGCGCCCACGGATCATATCCGCCGCCTTTTCAGCAATCATAATCGTGGGCGCGTTTGTGTTGCCCGAGACAAGGCGCGGCATGACCGAAGCATCGACCACCCGCAGGCCTTCAACTCCATGAACCTTGAGCTGAGCATCGACCACGGCCATGGAATCCTGGCCCATCTTGCAGGTGCCGACCGGATGATAGATGGTGCCACCCTGCTGGCGCGCGAAATCCAAAATTTCATCATCAGTCTGAAGATGGGCACCTGGTGTCAGTTCCTCGCCCCGCCAGGGATCCATGGCAGGCTGCTCCACGATCCGCCGGCCCCATCGCAGGCCCGCAACGACCGTCTCCTGATCCAGGGGATCGCTGAGATAGTTGGGCTTGATGCTCGGGTGAACGCGGAAATCCGGCCCCGTGATGTGAATATTGCCCCGGCTTTCCGGGCGAAGCTGACAAGGCGCAGTCGTCAGTCCAGGGAGCTTTTCAAGTACGGATCTTTGCTGTTCGGTCAGCCGCTTCATATCCATCGTTGCAGGCAGAATGTGGAACTGAACATCCGGGGTCGCCAGCTCCGGCCGGGTCTTCACAAAGGCATAAAGATGCGCGGCAGAAAGAGTCAGAAGGCCCTGGCGCCGGATCAGATATTTCAAGACCTCGCCAACAAAGGTCAGGCCCTTCATCTGGTCATTGACGGTCATTGGCTGGGTGATCCGATGGCGGACCGCCGTCACATAGTGGTCCTGCAGGTTCTCGCCCACGCCAGGCAGGGCCTTGATCACCTCAATGCCGTGGGCCTTCAGGACACCCGGATTGCCGATCCCCGACAGCTCCAGAAGCTGGGGCGAGTTGATCGCCCCGCCGCACAGCAAAACCTCTTTGCCCGCGCGCGCCTCGATAAGCTGGCCGCCCCGCTCATAGGCAACACCCACGGCGCGGCTGCCCTCAAACAGGATCCGCGCCGCCAGGGCATTCGTGGCCACGGTCAGATTGGGCCGCTTTTCCGCCTCGCGCAGATAGGCCTGAGCGGCACTCCAGCGCCGGCCATTTTTGACCGTGAGCTGAAAATATCCGATGCCTTCCTGGTCTTCGCCATTGATGTCGTCATTTCTGGGCAGGCCCGCCTGTACCCCCGCCTCGATCATGGCATCGCTGACCGGATTGCGCGCGGCCGGGTCGGACACATGCAAGGGACCGGCGCCCCCATGGACACCGTCCTTCAGGCGCTCATTGCCTTCGGAGCGACGGAAATAGGGCAGAACATCCGCATAGGACCAGCCCTCATTGCCGAGCTGGCGCCAGCCGTCATAGTCCTCCATCTGCCCGCGCACATAAAGCAAGCCGTTGATGGAACTGGAGCCGCCCAGGGTCTTGCCCCGGGGCCAGGTATGGGTGCGGTTGTCCGTTCCCGGATCGGCTTCGGTCTGATAGAGCCAGTTGACCTTGGGATCCTTGAGCGTCATGGCATAGCCGATGGGAATATGGATCCATGGGCTTGTATCGCGTCCACCGGCTTCAAGAAGAAGCACCTTGGTGCGTCCGTCCTCAGTGAGGCGGTTCGCAAGAACGCATCCGGCTGAGCCGGCCCCCACAACCACGTAATCGTACATTGTTCCTCCTCGCGGGGTTCCTCCTCGCGGGCCCGGATCCCCATCTGTCGGTTGGTGAGCGTCTTGGCCTTGTCTTGCGCTTTGCCGACACAGGGTCGACCATAACTGGCGTGTCACGGGCCGACCTGTCAGGCGCTCATGATAGAAACACGGATCGTAGGGCGTAAAGCCTCGGACAAGGTGGGGACGCGCGGGTTATGCGCGCGCCAAGACGCCTGCGATCTCAGGGAGGGAGAATGACCCATGGCCTTTGAACAAATCGCGTGTGCCCTGGAACAGGGCGTGCTCACGATCACCTTGAATCGTCCGGATAGGATGAATGCCTTCACAAACGTCATGTTGCGCGAGCTGATTGAGGCCCTGGACCTGGCCGACAAGGACGACGCGGTGCGTGCGATCGTGTTCACCGGCGCCGGGCGGGCCTTTTGTGCCGGCGCGGACCTATCTGCGGGCGCTGAAACCTTTGATTACGACAGCCGCGACGGGGCTGCGGCCCCCCAAACCGTGGACTATTCGGATCCGCGGCTGCGGGATGGGGGCGGATTGCTCACCTTGCGGCTTTTTGAATGTCTGAAACCGGTGATTGCCGCTGTGAATGGTCCGGCCGTCGGTGTGGGCGCCACGATGCAACTGGCCATGGATGTCCGGCTCGCCTCTGAGACGGCGAAATTCGGCTTCGTGTTCGCCCGTCGCGGTATCGTGCCTGAAGCCTGCAGCAGCTGGTTCCTGCCCCGGGCCGTTGGTATCTCGAAAGCCCTCGAATGGACCTATTCTGGACGAGTCTTCCCCGCCTCTGAGGCCCTTGAGGCTGGCCTTGTGCGCTCCGTCCACGCCCCGGAGGACCTGCTTTCTGCCGCCCATGACATTGCACGGGAGATTGCTGATAACACATCTGCTATCTCCATCGCTCTGACGCGGCAGATGATGTGGCGCATGCTGGGGGCCGACCACCCCATGGAGGCCCACAAATTGGACAGCAGGGGCGTGTTCGCCACAGGCCGTGGCGCGGATGCCCATGAAGGCGTGATGTCGTTCCTGGAAAAGCGCCCGGCGCAATACAGCCTGAAAGTGTCCGAGGACATGCCGGACTACTTCCCTTGGTGGGAGGAGCGGCAGTACGAATGACCGTCCTGGGAGCATCGCGATCCTGGGGCCAGTGAGGATCTTCCGGCCATGACGAGTGGGATCACGGGAAATGTCATCCTGGCCGTGTTTGGCCTCTCGACGCTTCTGTGCCTGGTCAGCCTGCTCTTGCCGGTGGCCCGGCGCTTCAGTGTGCCCTACACGGTGCTGCTTGCCATTTTCGGGCTTGCCGTTGGCGCGATTGCCTCGCTCCCGCTCAATCTGCCGGACGTTCTGGGGGATCTGACGGCGGCCCTGTCCCTGTTCAGCCTCTCCTCGGAGGCCTTTTTCTATGTGTTCCTGCCGCCCTTGCTGTTTTCGGCCGGGCTTGGCGTCAATCTCCGCCGCCTGATGGATGACATGGGGCCGGTGATCCTGCTCGCCGTCGTCGCCGTGGTGGTCTGTACCGGGATTGTCGGGCTGGCCGCCTATGCGGTGGCGCCAGAATATGGCCTTGTGGCTTGCCTTGTGCTCGCATCCATTGTTGCCACAACGGATTCATCGGCCGTGGTAGGAATATTCCGGGATCTGGGCGCGCCGACCCGCCTTTCGATCATCGTGGAAGGCGAGAGCCTGTTCAACGATGCGGCGGCCATTGCCATCTTTGTCATGCTGGTGGGCCTGCTCACGGGCGTCGGACAGGCCAATCTGTCCGAGGGGATCGCGACCTTCATGGTCGGGCTGCTCGGGGGTTTTGTCTTCGGTTATGGCCTTGCGCGGATTTTCGTCTGGGTCATCGGCGTGTTGCGGGATGCGGCGCTGACGGAAATCACACTGACGATCGCCCTTGCCTATCTCGCCTTCATCGTTGCGGAGCATTATCTCGGCGTTTCAGGTGTCATTGCCGTCGTGACAGCCGCCATCGTCACCGGCGCAGAAGGGCGCACACGGGTCAGCCCTGGCACCTGGGGCAGCATGCGCGACACCTGGCAGCTCATCGATTTCCTGGCCACATCGCTGATTTTCACCTTTGCGGCCATGTTGGCCCCGGCGGCCCTTGCCGATCTGGCGCCCATGGATCTTTGGGTCGTGCTCGCCCTGTTCGTGGCCACCATCGTGGCCCGCGCCGTGGTGCTTTATGGCCTGATGCCAGGCCTCAGCGTGATCGGCGTTGCCCAGCCGATCAGCGGGTCCTACAAGGCCGTTCTGGTGTGGGGAGGGCTGCGGGGCGCTGTTACCGTGGCTCTGGCCCTGGCCATTTCGGAAAACACGGCCGTGCCGCAAGAAACCCGGCGCTTCATCCTGGTTTCGGCCACGAGCCTTGTCCTTTTGACCCTGATCTTCATGGCTCCAACAATCCGGCCCCTGATGAGCGCCCTCGGCCTCAACGATCTGGGCGACCGGGAACGCGCCATCCGGGACCGGGCCCGCCGGCTCGCCCAGACGCGTTCGGCGGCCCGGGTGCGGGCCGCTGTGCCCATGGTGGATGGCACCATCGGGCAGACCCCGCCCCCTGCCGTCCTCAACGCCGCCGCCGCCCCGGACTGCCCGGATATCGGTGTGACCGACGAAGAAGCAGCCATTCCGCAACAGGAGCGCTGCCGCTTTGGCTTTATTTCGCTCGCGGGGCGGGAGCGGGAGCTTTATCTCGAATATTTCCGGGATGGCTTTCTTGACCGGCGTATCGCGGACGAGCTGCGCGCCCATATGGGCCGCATGGTCGATGCGGTCAAAGACGGTGGCCGGGAGGACTATCTGAACGCAGCGGTCAGTGCAGCGGAGCTTGGCTCGCGCATTCATCTGTCACGCTGGCTCTACAACACCTTCGGCATGGCCGGGCCCTTGTCCAATGTGCTGTCGGACCGCTTCGAGATGCTCATAATCATGCAGCTTGCCTTGCGGGACCTGGAGGGCTTCCTGCAAAGCGACCTGGTACCCCTTCTGGGTGCGGATGTGGGCGAGGACCTTGTCAGTGCCGTAAACCGCCGACGCAATATCGTCGCCGGGGCCCTCGAAGTGCTCGACCTGCAATATCCGGCCTATGCAGAAATGCTGCGCAGCCGTTATGTGGAACGGGTCGCCCTGGTCATTGAGGGCCGGGAATATGTTCAGCAGAGAGATCAGTCGATCATCGGCAACGAGGTCTACGAGGATCTGGAACAGGACCGGCGGGCCCGCGCCCAGACCCTGGAGCGCCGCCCCAATCTCGATCTCGGCTTGCGCCTCACTTCCATGCTGCAAAAAGTGCCCCTGTTGGACGAGCTCGATCCGGTGACGGTCAAACGCATCGCCCGGGTGCTGGTGCCCCGTTTTGCCGCGCCCGGTGAAATGATCATCCGCCAGGGCGAAATGGGGGAATGCATGTTCTTCATTGCAGCGGGTGAAGTGGAAGTGCTGCTCCCGGACCGCTGTGTGAAGCTCGGCGAAGGGGAGTTTTTCGGTGAAATCGCCATCGTGACCCGGGCGCCGCGCAATGCCGATGTCCGCGCGTCCGGCTTCTGCACCCTGCTCGTCCTGAACCGGAAGGATTTCCAGCAACATATCCGCCGCAACAAGAAAGTCGCCCGCCAGATCGAAAAGACGGCCGCAGAGCGGGCGCGTGGCTCCTGACCCTGCTGACCCGGTAGCAGCCTGCCTGACCCTTACCCACAATGACGGACACCATGACCGTCCAGACCACCCTTTTCGAAGATCCGGCCCCGCAAGCGCAAAGACCACGGGTCCGTGTCCTGATCCCCCTGCCCCTCGAAGGGCCCTATGACTATCTCTGTCCGGAGGACTGCAGAGCGCCGCCGATTCGCGGGACCCATGTGCTTGTACCGCTCGGGCCGCGCACGGTCCGAGGTGTCGTTTGGGGGCCGGGAACGGATGATCTTGATACCGTGCGGCTGAAGCCCGTGACGGACATCCTGGACGCCCCTCCCCTGCCTGACCAGGTGTGCGCCTTTGTCGACTGGGTGAGCGCCTATACCTTGTCCGCTCCCGGAGCGGTCCTGGCCCTTGCCCTGCGCGCGCCAAGCGCCCTGCAGCCTGCACCCGAGAAACGCCTGCTGCGACGTGCCCCGGGCGCGGTCGCCCGCTTGACCCCGGCCCGGCAGCGCGTGCTCGCCGTGGCCGATGACGGGCAGGCGCGCACGGCCGCAGCGCTCGCGGAAGCGGCGGCCGCCTCTTCTGGCGTGGTCAAGGGTCTCGTGGATGCGGGTGCCTTGGTCCCCGTGTCGGTGTCAGAGGATGCGCCTTTGCCGGTGCCAAGCGCCGATGGACCAGCCAGGGTGCTCTCGAACCAGCAGGCCGCGGCGGCGCAGACCTTGAGCGAGGCCGTCCGGGCCCGGCATTTCAGCCCCATTCTGCTCGACGGGGTTACGGGATCGGGCAAAACGGAGGTCTATTTCGAGGCCGTGGCGCAGGCCCTGCGCGGGCCGGGCCAGGTGCTGATCCTCCTGCCCGAGATTGCCCTAACGGTGCAATTCCTGGAGCGTTTCGCCGCGCGCTTTGGCTGTCACCCCGCGCCCTGGCATTCGGATGTGGGGCAGAAGGAGCGCCGGCGAGTCTGGCGCCATGTGGCCTCGGGTCAGGCCCGCGTTGTGGTCGGTGCGCGATCGGCGCTGTTTTTGCCCTTCACCGATTTGAGCCTGATCGTCGTCGATGAGGAGCACGAGACCGCCTACAAGCAGGAAGAGGGGGTGATCTACCACGCCAGGGACATGGCAGTGGTCCGTGCACGGCTCGCCGACTGCCCCGTGGTCCTCGCCTCGGCGACACCATCGCTTGAGACCGTGACCAACGCCATCGCCGGACGTTATGCCCGGGTTGCTTTGCCGGCGCGGGCGGGCGCGGCGCGGATGCCGAGTGTCGAGGCCGTGGATCTACGTGAGGACCGGCCCGAAGGGCGGGACCGCTGGCTGTCTGGGACATTGGTGCGCGGCATGATCCAATGTTTCGAGCGCGGTGAACAGGTGCTTTTGTTCCTGAACCGGCGGGGCTATGCGCCGCTTGTCATCTGCCGCGCCTGCGGGCATCGGATGATGGCACCCGACACGGACAATTGGCTTGCGGAGCACCGCTTTCGCGGCGAACTCGTCTGTCACTTGACGGGCTATACGATCCCCAAGCCGAAACTCTGCCCGGCATGCAAGGAGGAGGACACGCTCCATGCCTGCGGCCCGGGGGTGGAGCGGATCATGGAGGAGGCGCGCGAGCGCTTTCCCGACGCCCGGCTTGGCCTGATGTCCAGTGACGCCATCCACAGTCCCGCCCAGGCCGAGGCCCTGATCGAGGACATGACCAAGCGGCGCATTGACCTGCTGATCGGCACCCAGATGGTTGCCAAGGGACACAATTTTCCGTGGCTGACGCTTGTGGGCGTGGTGGACGCGGATCTTGGTCTGGGCGGCGGCGCGCTGCGGGCAGCGGAAAAGACCTATCAGGTGCTCCACCAGGTGGCGGGCCGGGCAGGCCGGGCGGAGCGGCCGGGCCGCGTGCTGCTCCAGACCCACATGCCCGAACATGCCGTGATGCGGGCCCTGGTCAGCGGCGAGCGGGATGCCTTTCTTGCCGCCGAAAGCGCCGACCGATTGCATGCAGGATACCCGCCCTTCGGCCGCCTCGCCGCCCTGATCCTGTCAGCCCCCGATGCGGAAACGGTGCATGATGCGGCAAGGCTCCTGGCCCGCACCCGTCCGGATGCGGAAGGCATTACCGTGCTCGGTCCTGTGCCCGCCCCCATTGCCATCCTGCGCGGGCGCCACCGCATGCGCTTCCTGGTCAAGACCCCCCGGCAAACCGACATTCAGGCCTATCTGCGCACCTGGCTCGCCCCCGTGAAGCTCCCCACCAAGCTCCGCCTGACGGTAGACGTGGATCCGTATAGCTTTTTGTAGCGTGCCACTGGATCTACGCGTCTCCATGCAACGTCACGCCGACTTCAGGGTCTGGCCAGACCCTGAGCCAGCGGGCGCCAGGCTCACCTATATTTGTGGCCGTAGAGGGCAAAACCGTCCTTAACGGCCTGATAGATGTCGTCCTTTTCGTCATCGGACAGGCCACGGGCCAGTTTGATTTTCTTGCGGCCATGGGCGAGATAGACTTCATAAACCTCGCTGAGAACGTCTGCAGCGTGATTGTTGGCGCGATACCACCCCGGATGGAGATGCTGCCAGCCAACGGACTTGATATCCTCATAGCCATAGCAGCGCCCCCCAAGCACCACGCCCTCTCGGTTGAACTCAACGGTCCGGTGACCGTGCGCATGGCCGAGGACACGCAGCACACCCCACGCGCACAGGAGGCTGATGGCCACCAGCCAGACCAGGGTCAACATGGCTTGCGCCATTTCGGATGTGACGCCAACAACAGTCACCGAGAAAGCGATCACAAAGGCGATGATCCCGAAGGTCAGGAACAAGTGCCCAAATCCACTGCACAGCGCAATGCGCATAGGATGACGGTTGGTCAAATTGAAGATGGTCCGCGCGCCCTTCTTTTGGACCGTATAGGCATGATCGGCCTTTGCCTTGCGTGTCATGTCAGCCCTCACCATTGAGAATGACTGACAGTTAACGTTGTGGCCCGAAGGACCACCTTGATTTACCTCAAGGCGGCCCCGAGAAAGGTCGTAACGGGATTGTGGATGCCCGACATGGCTGCCTCACGCCGCCTCGGTCGCGCTGTCGCCTTCGCCGCGGTCTTCGCGGTCGCGTTCGAATTGACGCTCCAGTTCGGCGGCGGCGCGGCGGGCACTTTCGGCGACGACTTGCATATCCTTATGGTTGGGATAATCGTCCTGGAAGCGTTGTTCGTCCGTCTCCCGGAACATCTCGACGGCGCGTCTTGCGTCCCCGCGACTTTCGCCCAAGCCCACCAGAACCTCCTCGGCCAAATGGAGTGCGGCCCGATAGGTTTCCCGCTCCACCAAGGTGACGCCCAGGTCAAGCAGTTCATAGGCATGCAGACGATCCCGCGCACGGGCATAAATGGGCAGGTTCGGATAAAGCCGGCGCACGGCTTCCGCCACGGCGGTGGCCTGTTCCGGATCCGGCATGGCGATGATCATGGCCCGCGCCTTGTCGGCTTCTGCTGCCGCAAGCAATTGGGACCGGGACGGGTCGCCGTAATAGACCTGCGCCCCGAAACGGCGCAGGAAGTCCACCCGGTCCGAGGACATATCGAGAGCCGTGAAGGGAATCTTCTTGGCAGCCAGGATCCGGCCCGGGATCTGCCCGAACGGTCCGAAGCCCGCGATGATCACATGCCCCTCATCGTGCTGCGGCATGACGTCCTCGCGCATCATGTCCTTACCCGTCGCTTTGATCGTCCGGTCCGTCACAAAGAATAGGAGAGGCGTCATCGCCATTGACACCGTGACTGCAACGGCGAGTTCCCCCGCAAGTGCGGCGCCTAGAAGACCCGCATTGACGGCAACGGCGAAGATCACGAAGGCGAACTCACCACCTTGTGACAGGCCCGCTGCGAGATAAGCCGCATTGGCGGGTTTCAGTTTGCGCCAGCGACCCACGCCATAAAGCACCAGGGCCTTGACCACCGTCAGACCAACGGCAAGACCGATCATCAACACTGGTTTTTCAATCAGCAGTCGGACGTCGAGGGCCATGCCGACAGCCGTGAAGAAAACGCCCAGCAGAATGCGCTCGAAGGGGGCCAGATTGGCCTTAATCTCGTGACGATATTCCGAGCCGCCGATCAGCATGCCGGCAAGAAATGCGCCGAGCGCGGCCGAAAGTCCAGCAAGCTCCATGAGCAAGGCGACCGTCACCACCGTCAGCAGCGCCGCTGCCGTCATTCCCTCGGCCACTCCGGTGGCAACCACGAAGCGATAGACGTAGCGCAGGACATAGCGTCCAAGCACCAGGACAAGAGCCACAATGGCGACCGCGAGGAGAATGTCATAGAGCGGATTGCCCGACTCCTCCGCCAGCGGACTGAGCAAGGGAATGGCGACGATCATTGGGATCGCGGCAATATCCTGGAACAATAAGACTGAAAAGCTCATGCGCCCGTGGCGCTGGGTGAGGTGGCCCTTCTCGGTCAGGAATTGCAGGACAAAAGCGGTTGAGGAAAAAGCAAGGGCGCCGCCAATGACACAGGCCTCGGTGGCGCCAAGCCCGAAGCCCATGCCGATGGCGGCAACCACAATCGCTGTGATCCCCACCTGCAATCCACCCGCCCCCAGAATATCCGCCCGCATGGACATCAAGCGCGCCGGCCTCAGCTCAAGCCCGATGACGAACAGGAGCAGGACAACCCCGAACTCGGCCAAATGCAGGATCTCCCCGACCTCTTCTTCCGAATAGATGAGGGCAAAACCGGAAGGCCCAATGAGCAGGCCGGCAATCAGATAGCCGATAATGCTGCTAAGGCCGATGCGTTTGGCGACGGGGGCGAAAAAGGCGGCAGCGGCCAGAAAGACCGCCGCAAGAGTCAATGCAGACATCGTTTCCTTTCAAAGTAGAAGGATAAACTGAAGAAGAACATCTTCAGTCTACCCTATCAACGCCGTATCTTCCAGTATGCTAGTGTCGTGGATCAGAAGTCCGCATGAGAAGTCCCGGCACGTCCGTCTGCGGACTTCTGATCCGAAAACGACACTAGAAACAACATATTGCTCGTGTGGCTCTTGGGTCAGGCATTCGCTACGGAG
>CAYUYV010000063.1:0-24441 GCA_964449455.1 uncultured Alphaproteobacteria bacterium
GCATAGGTGGAGAACTAATAGCCGCGCAGGTATTCGAACTTATCGACGGCCTTCATCAAGACGATATTGCCTTCCTGGATCAGGTCCAGGAATTGAAGGCCCCGGTTCGTGTATTTTTTGGCGATGGAAATCACGAGGCGGAGATTGGCTTCGACCATTTCCTTCTTGGCCTGACGGGCCTCGCGTTCGCCCTTTTGCACCGTATGGACGATGCGGCGGAATTCGCTGACCTCAAGACCCGTTTCCTGGCTGACCTTTTGGACCTCGGCGCGCATGGTAAAGACGCCGTCGGCTTCGTCGCGCACCAGGGTTTTCCAGCCAGCCCGCTTCAGGTTCACCACGCGCGCCGCCCATTCCGGGTCAAGCTCCTGGCCGTAATATTCCTTCAGATATTCCTCCCGCGGAATACCATGGGATTCCGCCAGACGCAGCAGCTTGCCCTCATAGCTCATCAGACGCTTGTTGATGGCATAGAGCTGGCCCACAAGAGCATCAATCCGGTTGTTGTTGAGCTTTAGGCTCTTAACCAGATCAACGATCTCATTCTTCAGCTTGCTGTAGCGCTTTTCCTGTTGGGGCGTGAGCGTCTTGTTCTGGAGCGCAGCATCAACAAGGGCGTCCTGCAATTTCCGCAGCTTCTTGTAGGACAGCGCGATGGAATCAAATGTTTCGAGCACGGAGGGCTTGAGGATCGCTTCCATGGCGGCAAGGGACATGGCGTTTTCGCCGTCGTCATCCCCGTCCCCATCGGCGTCCTGATCCCCCGGCGCCTCTTCAGGCGCCGCGCCATTCACAGGGGCTTCCCCGTCTCCCTCAGGGGCAGGGCCATTGGCCCCATTTGTCGGCGCATTGTTCTCGCCGAAGGGCCCCGCGCCATAGGTGGCGTCGAGGTCGATGATGTCCCGCAGCAGAATCTTTCCGTCGTTCAGCTCGTCGCGCCACACGATGATGGCTTCAAAGGTGAGCGGGCTTTCGCACAGGGATGCGATCATGGTCTCGCGCCCGGCCTCGATCCGCTTGGCGATGGCGATTTCGCCTTCCCGGGAGAGCAGTTCGACACTGCCCATCTCGCGCAAATACATGCGCACCGGATCGTCGGTGCGGTCGAGCTCGTCCTTCTGGGTCACCGTCGGCGCGGTTTCGTCGCGCGCGGTTAGTTCTTTGGTGCCCTCTTCCGCCTCGGCGTTTTCCTCAACGTCCTCGGCCTCAACCACATTGATGCCCATTTCGGAGAGCATCGACATGATATCTTCGATTTGTTCCGAGGACACCTGATCTGACGGCAACACCTTGTTGAGCTCGTCATAAGTGACGTAGCCCCGTTGCTTGGCCGCCTTGATCATGCGTTTGACGGCGGCGTCCGTCATGTCCAGGAGGGGGCTGTCCTGTCCGTCCTCACGGGCTTCCGCGTTTTCGGATCCCTTCGCCTTGGCTGCGCTGCGTGCTTTGCGTCCGCTCACTTGCTCTCTCACGCCTTCCATAGGTTGCCCGTTTGATCCTTTGGTGTTTGACACATGATCTTGGCCTCGTGGGATCTGGTGCCACACGCCATCACGGCGAAACGTGTGGGCGCCACTGCCGTACGTCCACCCGATGACGGTTAAAAATTCACGAGATCAGAATGGTCACGGGATGCCTGCACGGTCGTGCCGGCTGTCCGACGCCGATTTATCCCGGCGCGACAAGGTTGAGATCTGCTCGCAGATTGCAATCAACTTTGCCTCTTGGTCCTGGGTTTGATCCTGGTGGAAGGCCGTCAAGACCCGGCGAAGCTCCTGGCGGCACGTCGACATTGCGTGGTGCCAGTCCAAAGTCGCACGCCAGATGGCCTTCACCGCATCCGGAGATGTCTCAGGGTTGCAGTGTCGACTCGACCGCACCCGCTCGCTGTCGAGGACCCGTGCCATTAGAGACGCACTTTCCCTTTGTGACAGGTGGACCGCCAACCCATGGCTGTCAAGCATTATCGGCTCTAAAATTTCATCATTTTGCAGCCGCGTCTCCTCCAGCACAGTCAAGAGCATGTCCCTCAAGCGCCGGCAATCCTGGTCCGCAAAGGGGATTTCCGCGAGTTCTTCGGCTTCTGTGTCGAGCAACCAGGGATGGGACAGGACAAGACCAAGGATCTCGCGCTCGCGGGTGGCCGACAGGCGTTCTGCATCCCTCAGCACCCCAATGACGGTTCCCTGGCCCTTGTCGGCCTGCCCAGCCGCCTGGGACAAGCCCGCCAGGGCGCTGCGCTTGAGCTCCCGAGACGCGGAAGGTGCGGACCAGGACGGCCGGCCCCTAGCCGGACGGCCCGTGCCCCCTCTGCCATCCGGCGCACCCGATTGGCCCGGCACACCCGATTGGGACCCGCGCATCAAGCCGCGCAGATGGGTACGCAGGCGCTGGCGGATATCGGAGCGCATGTGAAACAGCAGCGAGCGGTCGGCAACCGGAGCGAGGGCGGCCTCAAGACGGGCTTCAAGCCCCGCCCGCCGTTCTGGCGTATCAAGGGGACCCGCGGCGAGCTCGCGCTGCCAGAGCAGATCCGCGACGCCAATCGTCCGCGCCAGGAGCGCCTTCAATGCGTCCGCCCCGCCGCGTGACAGCAGATCATCCGGGTCTTGACCGGCCGGCAGCATGGCAAAGCGCAACGTCCTGCCAGGTGCAAGCTTCGGCAAAGCCAGATCAAGCGCGCGGTGCGCGGCCCGCAGGCCTGCCGTGTCACCATCGAAACACAGCACCGGCTCCTCGGCGAGGCGCCAGACGCGGTCAAGCTGGTCCTCGGTCAAGGCCGTGCCCAGCGGAGCAACGGCTGCTCCAAGACCGGCGCGATCGAAGGCGATCACGTCCATATAGCCTTCGGCGATGACCAGCGAAGGGGCCTGGCGCAGGGCCTTTCGAGCCAGATGGAGATTGTAAAGCACCTCGCCCTTCTTGAAGACATCCGTCTCCGGAGAATTAAGGTATTTGGGCTCCACATCGGGCGAGAGGACCCGGCCACCAAATCCAATGACCCGGCCCTGGCCATCGGCGATGGGAAAGATCACCCGGTCGCGAAAATAATCATAGGGCGGACGGTTTGTATCCCGTTGCCCGGTCAGGCCGGCCCGGGCCATCAGGTCGGCCGGAACCCCCGCGCCCGAAAGGGCAGCCTGCAGCACCGAACCGCCCGGCGGCGCATAGCCAAGACGGAAGCGGGCAACACAATCGGCATCAAGGCCGCGACGCTCCAGATAGGCCCGGGCCTGCCCGCCCGCCGGACTCTCCAGAGCCGCGCCAAAGAACCGGGCCGCGGCATCCAACACATCCAGAAGACCGTGACGGGCCTTTTCCCGGGCCGCGGCTTGCGGCGTGGGCTGGGGCATGGGCACGCCGGCCTCGTCAGCCAGCATCGCAACCGCTTCGGGGAAGGAGAGAGACTGGGTTTCCCGCAAAAAGGTGACGGCGTCACCCTTCACATGGCAGCCGAAGCAGTAGTACCGCCCCTTCTCATCATCCACATGGAAGGAGGGCGTCTTCTCCCCATGAAATGGGCAGCAGGCCCAGTAATCCCCTTTCCGGGGATTGGATTTGCGCCGGTCAAAGCTGACGGTCCGCCCGATAATGTCAGACAGACGAATGCGGGACCGCAGATCCTCCAGAAAGGCCGGGGTGATGGTCATGGATGAGCGATAGCCTCTCGGGTCGCGAGGCGGCTGCGCGGGACGGGCGAACAGGGATCGCGAGTCAGGACCGGTGCGTCGGTGAGGGCACCAGCAATCGATCTTTCACCACACCGCTGGCCTTGGTGAAGTCCATCTGGCCGGCAAAACGGGCCTTTAACGCGCCCATGCAGCGACCCATGTCGCGCAAGGCCGTAGCGCCAATTTCCTCCATCACGGAGTGACAGGCACGCAAAATCTCATCGTCACTGAGCTGGTGGGGAAGAAATGCGCCGATGATTTCGATTTCAACCTGTTCCTGTTCCGCGAGATCCAGACGTCCGCTCTCCTCATAGGCGCGCGCAGAGGCTTCGCGCTGGCGCACCATGGTCCGCAGGATGTCGACAATCTCCTCCTCGCAGGCGCCTTCACAGCGGTCCTCGGCATGGGCCGCAAGGTCACGATCCTTAATGGCCGCAAGAATCAGCCGAAGGGTTGAGACCCGCCGAGTTTTGCCTTCCGCAATCGCCACTTTCAATGCGTCCTGAATCTTCTCACGCATTAGACCGTCTCCGGTTAATCGAACCCCTCGGGCGGCGGGCCTTGCCCCCTGCAAGACGCCAAAGCAAGGCCTATTCCGGCCAAGTTTCCGCCATATTGCCGAGCCTGACGCTATCCGCAAATTTTCTACGGTTCGAGAGTTGACGCCTTATTTTGATTTCCTTACCGTCCGGCCAATTTACGTCTCTTTTACCACAAACTGAGCGCGGGACCCTGAGACATCTGTACACAGATGGTCATCTTGGTACAGCCGTGCCCGCACGCCTGCTGCATCGGGCTGGGTCGTAAGGTGCAGTTGGCAAAGCCATGGGCCGAGACTCAGCCCTTAGGCGCTCCCACGCTTTCGCGAAACCGCACGGGGGTCCCTCAGTTTGAGCGGGGCGGCCATGACCACGACCAGCAAGACCACGACCAGCAAGGGCAAGTGTGACGACATGCCGACCGACGGGCCTATACCCACCGGCGTCATCGTTCTGGCGGATGGCACGACCATCTGGGCGGACGGAATTGGCGCGACCGGCGTGCGCGATGGTGAATTGTGTTTCAACACCGCCATGACCGGCTATCAGGAGATTCTCTCTGATCTGTCCTATGCGGGCCAGATCATCGTCTTTACCTTTCCCCATATTGGTAATGTGGGAACAAATCCAACAGATATGGAGTCCGAGGCCCCGGCTGTTCAGGGATGCATCCTCAAGGCGCGCCCCACGCCGCCGTCCAATTACCGGTCTGAAGATGACTTTGCAGCGTGGCTGAACGGCCGCGGCATTGTCGCAATTCATGGTGTGGACACGCGGGCCCTGACCCGGCGCCTGCGTGAACAGGGCTTCGCCAATGGGGTCATCGCTCACGCCCCCGACAGCGTTTTTGATCTGACGGCCCTCACCGCCCGGGCGGCCGGTCTTCCAGGCCTTCAGGGTGCTGAACTTGCCCTTGACGTGACAGCAGCCGCGCTCCAGGACTGGCAGCATGGACCATGGCGCAATGGCACCGTGATGGAGACCACCTCAAACCGCTTTCATGTGGTGGCGCTCGATTACGGCATCAAGCGCAATATTTTGCGCAGCCTCGCCGGGCATGGTTGCCGCGTCACGGTCATGCCAGCCTCAAGCGATGCAGAGACAATCCTGGCTCAAAAGCCCGACGGCCTCTTGTTGTCGAATGGTCCGGGCGACCCGGCAGCGACAGGCGCCTACGCCCTGAAGCCAATCCGCACTCTGATCGACGCCGGTCTGCCGGTGCTCGGCATCTGTCTGGGGCACCAACTTCTCGCCCTCGCCCTCGGCGCATCGACCCGGAAGATGCATCAGGGCCATCATGGGGCCAATCATCCGGTGAAGGATCTGGCCACCGGCGAGGTCGCCATCACCAGCATGAATCACGGCTTTGAGGTGGACCGGACGAGCCTGCCCGAGGGCATTGTTGAGACCCATGTCTCGCTGTTCGACGGCTCCAATTGCGGGATCGCCATGACCGACCGTCCGGTCTTTTCCGTGCAGTATCACCCGGAGGCAAGCCCCGGCCCCCATGACAGCCTTCCAGTCTTCCATCGCTTTGTCGCAGCGATGGAAACCCATGGGGGATCCCCGGCATGATGATGCGGGGCAAGACGCAAACCCCGCGGTCTGGTGTCCCGCGGGCGGATATCTGCTTCACGGCACCAGGCCAGCATTGTGCGACATGGTCCGCCTGCCAATGGTCTTGCCTTGGACGGGTTCCAGACTCGGCGGCAAGACCGGACCAGCTTTTTCTTGGTATCACCGCGCTCCGCATTGACGGAGCTGTTTTTTTGCCCGAAGGCGCAGCCCGGCTTGCCCTGACGCCGGACGAGGCGCCCGCCTTTGAGTCACGAGACTGAAAATGCCCAGACGGAACGACATTGAGTCCATCCTGATCATCGGCGCCGGCCCCATCGTCATCGGCCAGGCCTGCGAGTTTGATTATTCCGGCGTCCAGGCCTGCAAGGCCCTGCGCAATGAGGGATATCGGATCATCCTCATCAACTCGAATCCGGCCACGATCATGACGGATCCGGAGCTTGCCGACCGGACCTATGTGGAGCCCATCACGCCGGACTTCGTGGCCAAAATCATTGAAAAAGAACGCCCCGATGCCCTATTGCCCACCATGGGCGGGCAGACCGCCCTCAACACCGCTCTTGCCCTTGACATGGATGGCACGCTTAAGGCCCATGGCGTGGAACTCATCGGCGCGCGGCGGGAGGCCATCGAAATGGCCGAGGACCGGGCACTGTTCCGTGAGGCAATGGTCCGTATCGGGCTGGACGTGCCCCGCTCCCAAATGGCCCGCAGCCTCGACGAGGCCCGCGCCATTGTCTCGGAAATCGGTCTGCCGTGTGTCATCCGGCCGTCCTTCACCCTTGGCGGCTCCGGCGGCGGCCTTGCCTTCACGCCGGAAGAATTCACCACCATCGTCGAACGCGGATTGCACGAGTCCCCCTACACCTCGGTCCTGATCGAAGAATCAGTCCTCGGATGGAAAGAATTCGAGATGGAAGTCGTCCGGGACAAGGCCGACAACGCCATCATTGTCTGCTCCATCGAAAATGTGGATCCCATGGGCGTCCACACGGGCGATTCGATCACGGTGGCGCCAGCCCTGACCCTGACAGACAAGGAATATCAGCGCATGCGCAATGCGGCGATAGCCGTGCTGCGCGAGATCGGTGTCGAAACCGGTGGCTCCAATGTTCAGTTTGCGGTCAATCCCGAGGACGGGCGCCTTGTCGTCATCGAGATGAACCCGCGAGTCTCCCGGTCTTCGGCCCTCGCCTCCAAAGCCACGGGCTTTCCCATCGCCAAGGTCGCCGCAAGGCTTGCGGTCGGTTACACGCTGGATGAGCTCGACAATGACATTACCGGCTCAACACCGGCCTCTTTCGAGCCGACCATTGACTATGTGGTGACCAAGATCCCGCGCTTTGCCTTTGAAAAGTTCCCTGGCGCGGACCCGGAATTAGGCACGGCCATGAAATCGGTCGGAGAAGCCATGGCCATCGGCCGGACTTTCCAGGAGTCGGTGCAAAAGGCTCTGCGTTCCCTGGAGACCGGCCTCACGGGTTTCGACGAGCGCCATCGGGGCGATGCAGCGAGCCTGCGCCAGGCCCTCGATCGTCGCACGCCGGATCGGCTCTTGCTGGTGGCTGATGCCTTTCGCGCTGGCTACACGATTGGGGAACTTCAGGCCATCACCGGGTTTGATCCTTGGTTCCTGGATCAGATTGCCAAGATCGTCGCAGCCGAAGATAGACTGCGCACGGAGGGCCTTCCGGAGAGCCCGTCCCGCCTGCGCACCCTTAAATCCATGGGCTTTTCCGATGCGCGCCTCGCCCGGCTGACCGGCCTTGGCAGAACCGATGTGATGGCGCGACGCCACGCTGCCTGCGTGCGCCCGGTGTTCAAGCGCATCGACACCTGCGCCGCCGAATTCGAAGCCCGCACGCCCTATATGTATTCAACCTATGAGGCGCCGAGTTTCACCCCCGAGCCCGATTGCGAGGCCCAGCCCAGCGATCGGGTCAAAGTGGCGATTCTGGGTGGCGGTCCCAACCGCATCGGGCAGGGCATCGAATTCGACTATTGCTGCTGCCATGCCGCCTTCGCGCTCAAGCAGCTCGGCCTTGAGAGCATCATGATCAACTGCAATCCGGAAACGGTCTCGACCGACTATGACACGTCCGACCGACTCTATTTCGAGCCGCTTACGGATGAAGACGTCATCGAGATCCTCTCTTTGGAACGGGCCCGTGGCACCTTGAAGGGCGTCATTGTTCAATTCGGCGGCCAGACCCCATTGAAGCTGACCAAGGCTTTGGCGAATGCCGGCATCCCGGTGCTCGGGACATCGCCGGACGCGATCGACCGGGCAGAGGATCGCGGGCGCTTCATGGCGCTCATTGAGCGGCTTGGGCTCACCCAGCCCGCCTGTGCAACGGCGCAAACCCGCGAGGAGATGGTGCACCTGGCGCATGAGGTCGGCTATCCGGTGGTCGTGCGCCCGTCTAATGTGCTTGGCGGGCGGGCCATGGAGATTGTTCTTGATGAGGATCACCTGAAACGCACACGTGTCATGGGCGAAGACTTCGATTTCGGCGCCGAAGGACCCGTGCTGGTCGATGCCTATCTGAATGACGCGATCGAAGTTGATGCGGATGCCTTGAGCGATGGCCGGGAGGTCGTTGTCGCGGGCATCCTGGAACATATTGAGGAGGCCGGCGTTCATTCAGGTGACAGTGCCTGTACCCTGCCGCCCTACTCCCT
This sequence comes from uncultured Alphaproteobacteria bacterium, assembly GCA_964449455.1. GTDB lineage: Bacteria > Pseudomonadota > Alphaproteobacteria > JAJFIK01 > JAJFIK01 > CAYUYV01. The sequence goes on from CAYUYV010000063.1 coordinate 8,471, forward strand.
GCCCCAGTCGACCGTGGACCGGCTTACCGAACAGACCCGGGCCCTGGCGCTTGAGCTTGGCGTCGTTGGCCTGATGAATGTTCAGTATGCGATCAAGGGTGAGGAGATCAATGTCCTTGAGGTCAATCCCCGGGCGAGCCGGACGGTGCCCTTTGTGGCCAAGGCGATCGGCAGCCCCCTTGCCAGTATCGCGGCCCGCCTCATGGCCGGACAGAGCCTCGACGAGATCACCGTCCAGCCGATGCAGCGCAGCCATATCGCCGTGAAGGAGTCCTGCTTCCCGTTTTCCAAATTTCCGGGGGTCGACACCATTCTGGGTCCCGAAATGCGCTCGACCGGTGAGGTGATGGGCCTTGATACCGATTTCGGTCGCGCCTTTGCGAAGAGTCAGATCGCTGCCGGAACGGGCCTGCCGACCCGAGGCACCGCCTTCATTTCCGTACGCGACAGCGATAAACCCGGCGTCATTGAGTCCGTTCAGGGCCTCATGGACATGGGCTTTGAAGTGATCGCGACCGTTGGAACCGCGAGTTTCCTGCGGGAGCGAGGCCTCGACGTGCGCACCGTCAATAAGGTGGCCGAGGGCTCGCCCCATATCGTGGACGACCTTGAGGCGGGCAAAGTTCAGCTCGTTATCAACACCACGGACGGAACCCGCGCGATCTCCGATTCCAAATCGATTCGCCGGACGGCCCTGCTCAATCACATTCCATACTATACAACCCTAGCTGGTGGACGCGCCGCGGTTCGGGCAATCCAATCCATCCGTGCCGGATCACTTGAAGTCGCGCCCTTGCAATTCTACACTGTAAGACCGACTTCCACCCATTGACAGACAGACCGGGCCCGGAGTGGACTTGGCGCTGAAACTGTTACAGCATTGGAAGCGGAACGAGCCGTCCCGTTTTCCGCCATTCGGGCGCCCGAGTGTGGTCTCATCGTCGCACTATGCGATGACAGTGTTGGAGGCAGGGCACGGGAAACGGGACATGTCCATGGGGAAGCGGCAGGATTATTAACGGCGACGGGGTTACGTCTGATCCGGGTCCAGTCAGAGCACAAAGCCGTGGTCTGATGATTCTGGAGGCGTTGGTCCCCGTCGGTGAGCCGGCAGTGGACTGCTTCCTTCCCTGAACACAAGTCAAAAACAGTCAGAAGTTGGCTTCGCCTATGGATAAAATTCCGATGACGGCATCAGGGTACCAGGCCCTGGAAGATGAATTGAAACAACTGAAAACCGTCGAACGGCCGGCCGTGATCGAAGCGATCGCTGAAGCTCGTGAGCATGGTGATCTTTCGGAAAACGCCGAATACCATGCCGCCAAGGAACATCAGAGCTTTATTGAAGGTCGCCTGATGGAGCTGGAGGACATGATGTCCCGCGCCCAGGTGATTGATCCGAAGACCCTCTCGGGTCAGACGATCAAGTTCGGCGCCACAGTGACCGTGGTTGATGAAGATACGGATGATGAAAAGAGCTACAAGATCGTCGGCGACCACGAAGCCGATGTGAAGGGTGGCCGGATCTCCATCTCCTCGCCGATTTCCCGTGCCCTGATTGGTAAGACCGTCGGTGACTCGGTCGAAGTGGCGACGCCTGGCGGCGGTCGCTCCTACGAAATCATAAAGGTGGAATGGGCTTAAGGGTCCGCAGGCGTCGCTAGACAGTCGGCGTCCGGATCCATTTTGACCAAGGCTCGATCAGAGCCCGGCATGTTCCGGAACCGGAACGCCGGGCTCAAGCTTTTTGGTGCGCACGACAGTCGCGGTGCGCGTCTTTTCCACATGGGGCGCCGCAGACAGATCATTGGTCAGGAAGGACTGGAAGGCATCAAGATCCGGCGTGACGCATTTCAATAGGAAATCATAATCGCCTTGGATCATGTAGCACTCTCGCACCACCTCCCACGACTGCACCTTCGCCTCAAACTCCCTCAGATCTGCATCGGAATGGTGTGACAGAGCCACGAGAACGAAGACGGTGACGTGATAGCCCAGGGCTCGGGCATCAAGGCGTGCATGATAGCCTTTTATAAGGCCGGCATCTTCAAGGGCGCGCACGCGGCGCAGGCAGGGAGGCGCTGATATATCGACCCGCTTGGCGAGTTCTACATTTGTGATGCGCCCATCGGCTTGAAGCTCGCTGAGGATTTTTCGGTCAATGGCATCAAGCTTGACCTTTTGTATGGAAGTCGGATTTGTCACTCCACACCTTGGCTTTTTTGAACGGACAAGGACCACAGTGGGGACCTGTCCGCTATTTGTTGATTGCGGCCTGACCCTACGCCGGGACGAACGATTCTTACAAGACCCCGGTCCGCTGTTTGATCCAGGTCAATTTCTGGGAGGAGTCCATGACCAATTCGGGCCCGATTGCCCCTTCTCCCGGACCTGGAGAGACCTGTTCTGACAAGACTGTGATCTGCTGGGCTGTCAGCGATGGCAGGCGCGGTATGGAGAATCAGGTTCTGGGTCTGGCCGAAGCTCTTGGTCAGTTGCGCCCCGTGGACATTATCGTCAAACGCGTGCAGCTCGCCCCGCCCTATCGCTGGCTGCCCTACCCGCTCCTCGGAACCCTGCCCCTTGATCCGGCCGGCGTCCTTGACCGATCAAGTGATCCGGTTGCAGCACCTTGGCCTGATGTGCTGATTGGTTGCGGTCGCCAGAGTATTGCGGTGTCCCTTGCGGTCCGGCGTCTCAGCGATGGGCGAACCTTCACGGTGCAGACGCAAGATCCCCATGTGCCGGTGGGCGCTTTCGATCTGGTTTTCCCCGCGCGCCATGATGGCCTTGCGGGGGCCAATGTGGTGCCGCTCACCGGCGCGCCCAACCGGGTCACGCCTGAGCGCCTTGCAGCCGACGGCAGCCGCTTTGCGCCCTTGTTCAAGGATCTGCCGCGCCCCCTCGCTGCGGTCCTGATCGGCGGAGACAGCCGGCATCACACGCTCGATCAGGTCCATTTCGAGGCCATTCTCCAAGGGCTTGTGGCGCTGGCGCGAGATGGGGTCGGCCTTGCTGTCACCGCATCGCGCCGGACACGGCCGGACCACGCGCACCGGTTGAGGAAAGTCCTTTCTCCCCTTGGGGCCTATATCTGGAACGGGGCCGACGAAAACCCATATTTCGGCATGCTGGCCCATGCCGACCATGTCCTGGTCACTGAAGAGTCGACCAACATGCTCGCGGAGGCAGCCGGGACCGGCAAGCCGGTCCATGTCCTGTCGCTCAAGGGCGGCGGGGCGAAGTTCGACCGTTTCCACGCTGATCTCAGGGAACGCGGAATCACACGCCCCTTTCATGGGCCCCTTGAGAGCTGGAGCTACACGCCGCTCGCGGAAACGAACCGGGCGGCAGCACGGATTGATACGGCACTGACGACTCGCGCGGCGGCGCGGGCCCGCCCCGAACCCGGGCCCCGAACCGCTGCTCGTGGCCAGACGTCAGCCAGCCATACACAATGATGCGCCATTGAGCGCGCCAGAGAGTCAAGGAGACTTGCAATGAGCGACCCCATTCACGGAAGAGTTGTCATTCTCGGGTCCGGACCGGCGGGCTACACGGCAGCCATTTATGCGGCCCGCGCCATGCTCTCGCCGATCCTGATCCAGGGCCTGCAGCCTGGCGGGCAGCTCACGATCACCACGGATGTGGAGAACTATCCGGGCTTTGCCGACGTCATCCAGGGCCCTTGGCTCATGGACCAGATGAAAGCTCAGGCAGAGCATGTGGGCACCCAGATGATCAGCGATACAATCACCCGTGTGGATCTTGCCAACCGGCCCTATATGCTCACCGGTGACAGCGGCACAGTCTACACGGCCGATACGCTGATCATCGCCACCGGCGCCCAGGCACGTTGGCTGGGCCTTGAGTCGGAACAGAAATTCCAGGGCTTTGGCGTCTCAGCCTGCGCGACCTGCGACGGCTTTTTCTATCGCGACAAGCACGTGGCGGTCATCGGCGGCGGCAACACAGCCGTTGAGGAAGCCCTCTTCCTGACCAATTTCGCAAGCAAGGTGACCCTCGTTCACCGCCGGGACAGTCTCCGGGCGGAGAAAATTCTCCAGGACCGGCTGTTTAAACACCCGAAAGTGGACGTGATCTGGGACACGGTTTTGGAGGAAATCGTCGGGTCGGAGGATCCGCTTGGCGTCACGGGTATGCGCCTGCGCCATCTGAAAACCGACGCGACCAGCGACGTGGATGTCCACGGTGTGTTTGTCGCAATCGGTCACGTTCCGGCAACGGATCTTTTCAAGGATCAGCTGGAGCTGCGCGACCACGGCTATATCGTCACGGCGCCCGATTCCACCGCGACGAGCCGTCCCGGGGTCTTCGCAGCCGGCGATGTCACCGACGATGTCTATCGCCAGGCGGTCACGGCCGCGGGCATGGGCTGCATGGCTGCCCTTGAGGCCGAACGCTTCCTCGCCCATGGGGGTGACATGGTCCAGGCCGCGGAGTAAACCGCATGGCGGGCGGCAAGATGGACCCGGGAAGAGGCAACGCCCCTGGCCGACAGGGAGGAATGCCATGGATTGGGACAAGCTGCGCATCTTCCACGCCGTGGCGAAGGCGGGCAGCCTGACTCACGCTGGCGAAGCTTTGGGCCTCAGCCAGTCAGCCGTCAGCCGCCAAATCAGCGCCCTTGAGGACCAGCTCCGCGTGACCCTGTTCCACCGCCACGCGCGGGGTCTGTCGCTGACCGAGCAGGGCGACATCCTGTTTTCTGCCGCCTGTGATGTGCATGACCGGCTGCTCGGAGCCCAGGCACAGGTCAGCGACGCGGGAGAAAAACCATCGGGCGATTTCCGTGTCACCACCACAGTCGGATTTGGCGCCATGTGGCTTGCGCCGCGATTGCGCACGTTTACGGAACGTTATCCGGACATCCGCCTGGAACTCGTCCTTGATGATCGTGAGCTTGATCTTGCGGGCCGGCAGGCGGATGTGGCCTTGCGCCTCCATGCGCCGGCCCAGCCGGATCTCGTCGCCCGGCGCCTGTTTCAGGTCCCCTGTCATCTTTATGCGTCCGGCGAGTATCTCCAGCGGCGGGGCATTCCCCGCCGTGTGGCGGATCTCGATCATCACGCGATCCTTCTTTATGCCAATGTGCCCAAGCACTTGATGCCGGTGAACTGGCCAGCCCAGGCCGGTCGGGAGAGCCAGCCGCCCCGCCAGCCGTCAATGACCGTTAACAGCGTGATCGCCCTTGCCCAGATGGCGGAGGCCGGCGTCGGCATCGCCTCGCTTCCGGATTATTTGTGCGCGGACAAGCAGCGCCTGGTCCGTGTCCTGCCCGACGCGGAAGTGCCACGTTTCGATACTTTTTTCGTTTATCCTGAAGAGCTGCGCCAATCCAAACGCGTCGCCGTGTTTCGGGACTTCATGCTCGAACAGGCCCGTGGGTGGACCTATTGATGAACAAAACGCGGCGAAAATCCGCCGGCAGATAAGGAAAACGCGAAGACAAATCGCAAAAAACACACGACGCCATTCATTGATTGTTTACGGGTTGAGGCTTACGTGGATATCGGAGCGTCGGTGTTCCCCCCACACCCCGCTCCGGATCCGCTGTCGGAGAGTCCCCCCCTTTCCGACAGCTGCCACGCGCTACCCCTGCGTGGCAACCTCCCAAATCCCACTTGGCCGAGCCCTCGGGCTCGGCCCTTTTCTTATCTGATCAGTGTTAGGCTTTGGTGACCGGTTTATCTAAAATACCGGACGATGCCGGGTGGCCGCGACCGAATGCGGAAATAGACCACCCAAGACATGCCTCATGACCTGCTGGGGAGTTCGCCCATGATCCAGCCAGAACCGTCCGCAGACACCGCCCCCGATCACGACCTCAATGATCCCCAGACGGATTTGATGACCGCCCTCAGGGACGGCACCCGCGCGCGCCATGACGCGGTGGAGGCACGCCCCATCTTCAAAGCCCCCTTTGAGCCTGGTTTTGCCAAGACGGATTACCGGACACTTCTGTGTGTGCTGACGCGCGCCTACCGGGGCGTGGAACGTCAGATCGCATCCTTATCGCAGGATGACCTCTTTCAGGCACTGAAAGACAGTCCGTCCTACTGGACGCTGATCGAGACGGATCTGATGACCTTGGGCGGTCCAGTGGTGACCAGCGACGCAGCCGCAAGCCCGGGCGATCTGAAGGCGCCGGAAACACCGGCAGGGGCGCTAGGCGCCCGCTATGTGCTGGAAGGCTCCATGATGGGGGGGATGCATCTTCGCAAAGTCCTGCGCCGGACATTTGGAGAGGATTTCGTGGCCGGTCTCGCATTTCACGGCCAGCATTTGGCCAAGACCGACATCAAGGACCTGCGCGCCCGTCTTTCGACCGCATTGGCACAGGTCCCCACGGAACGCCGCGCTGAGGCCATGGACGGTGCCCATTGGGCTTTTGACTGCTTCGACGCGGCCCATGGGGCATGAGGGCTGTTGTCCGCTGCGCGGGGATATCTCAGGTCGTCAAACGGTAGATCCGCGTGGCCCCCTGCTCCACCCGCGCACTCGGGCGCGCAAGGGTCTTAGTGGCACCCTTTGAAGCATCGGGGCCTGACGTCAGCATGGCTGGCTCAACGCCATCCAGGAAGCGCACAGCCGTCCCATAGGCGATCACTTCGGCACCGCCGACCACCACATTTGATGTGGACAGACGCACGCCCACGACCCCATTGGCGCCCAGCTTGGCCGCATGCTGTGTCAGCCGGTCCATGGCGACGTCCACGGTGGTCTCGATCAATCCGCCATATTGGATCAGCTCCCCGCCGAAGAGGTTTTTGATCGCCTGCCAGATGTCCTTGGTCAGCGGGGTGGCGCGAATGCACGAGCCATGGACAAAGCCGAGGACTTCATAGGGACCCGGCATGTCCTCCGTGCTGACGACCATGGTTACGCCCTGTTCGGTCACGGGTGCTTGCGCGGCGGTCATGTCATTCCTCGTCGTCTTCATCGGTGCCCTTCCCTGCCCGGCGCGTACCCCTGTGGATCACGACCCGTTCCGTCCGTCGCCGGGGCAGGATCAGCCACAGAATGGGCCGCAGAACAATCAACGCGAACAGCACGATAGCGCCGATGATAAGGGTGTTGAGGCCGGTATAGGCCAGGACCGTGGCCAAGGGCTTGGCGATGAAATCAGGCCAGTAGCGCAGGCCGATCGCCCGCAGGTCGAGCACGAGATCCCGGGTGATGCGGTCGGCCGGGATTTCCGCGCGGGTGACCAGCCATTCGACGATGCGCTCCGACTCCGGATCAAGGGGGCCGCGATTGGCCTCGTACAGGTTGAAATAGGCAATGGCACCCCGGCGCCCGCCCCGGCCCGGATCCCGATAGATCAGGACCACATCAAGGGCGATTTCCGAGCGCAGCATCCGAGCCGCGGTCCGCTCCCCCATGTCACGCAGGAAGCGCCGGCGATCATCGGCGGAGAGAAGTTCCGTCACCTCATCGAAGCGCCGGGCACCCGCATCACGCCACAGGGCATAAAGGAACTGGAGCTGGTCTTTGTCCCGCACTTCCGTCATGGCCTTAAGGGAGCGCGGGCTCATGTCCTGGTCCAGCACATCGGCCACGATCTGGCGGCCAATATCGGCGTCCATGGACCGCGCGGCCCGCAACGCATCCAGGTTCTCGGCGATGGTCCGCAGACCGATCCGGCCATAATCCATGGGCGCCACATTGGGCAGCGCGTCGCGCACGAGCACCGCGCCTTGCAGCTCGCGGGGCGTCAAACCGTCAAGACGGGTCAGCAAGCCGATAAAGAAATCGAGTTCGGCCCGAACATTCTCGGCGTCCATGATGTGGGACAGCACCACGGGGTCATCGCCGCTGAGCCGGGCCAGCCGGGTAACCGCCTCCCGCTCCGCCTCAAACAGGTCCAGGAAGCGGCGGCCATGGGCCTGCACCAGACGTTCTGCCTGGATGATGCCAATCGCTTCGATCAGGGCGGCCTTGTCGTCGAAGGAAATGTCCTGGAAGTCGAGGCCAAAGACCCGGCAAAGCTGCTCCAGACTATCGGCCACAAGGGTCTGGAACTGTTCCTCGCTCTGGCCTTCGGCGCGCAGGCTTTCCACGAAAGCACCGGCGCCGTCCGACGAGCCCTGGACCACGACACAGTCATAGGTGCGGCCGAGCCCCTCCACGAGCACCGTGCGCGCCCGCTTCAGCTCACCGACAAGGGGGCCTGCGAGATCCGTGGCAATGGCCTGGATGCGGGCCTCATCGAGCAACTGCCCGCGCACTTCGGTCTCGTAGTTCTCCTCGATCTTCTCGCGGATGGCGTCCCTTGTTTCGTTGCTGGCGTCTTCCCAGGCGAAGACCAGAGCGCCGATGGCAATGGCAAGATCGATGAGGAGACCGACGGGCCCGAACAATTTGCCAACGCCGCTCATGGCACGGCCGATCAGGGTGGCGCCAAGCTGGCGCACAATGGCCCGGCCGAGATTGTTGATGACAAGCCGGCGCACGAGAATGGCAATGGCGCCAACCGCAATCGGCGCAAGGGGCACCGGGACATCCGAATCGCCATTGGTAACACCCGTGTCGCCCAGCCGGGCCCGGGCATCATCGGAGACATTTTGGGCCAGGTTCTCGCGAACATAGCGCTGGAATTCCGGCGGTATGCCCTCCGTATAGCGATCATCAACCACCTGGAACAGGGCGGCAAGCTGCTCCGCGTAAAGAAGAACGGCCCGGCGGCCCACGCCGTCCTCGAGCCTCTGGCGGAACTCCTGGATGCGCTCTTCAAGTTCAGCCGTGCGGAAGGCATCCTCGATCTTGCGATTGCGCTGTTCTTCCAGAAGCGCGTCGGAGGCGTTGATGGTGCGGGTGACCTCGTCCTTGGCCACGTCATAGGCGCGCTTGATGACAGGCAGCGAACCCTCAATCTCCCCACGCACGATGACCGCGAGTTCGCCCTGGGCTTCCGTCTCGAAGGCGGCGACCACCTGATTAAGGCCGCGCTCAGTGTTCTGTTTGCGCGCCTCAAGCTCGATGATCGGCAGGCGCAAATTCTCAAAGGACAGATTGGCGAGCACCGGCACCGCCGCCAGTAGGAAAACGGCGGCCGCCATCCCGGCGGCGAGGCCCTGCCAGGGGCGCCAGCGTCGCGTGGCCATGGCGGATTTCCGTGTCTGTCGCTGCTGTCGGTTCACGCGGACCCCATCACTGCCCTGAGCCTGTTCCATCATTCGCCCCCCGGCGTCCTTATCGGCGGACTATGCCCATGGCCAAGGGGGCACACAAGAACCTGGCCCCGTCTCCAGCGCTTCCCGGCGCCGAAAACTATCCGATTGGGGGCGCGTGATGTCACGAGAGTGACAGGAGATCGGGCAACAACCGCATATCATCGAACAGCCGCCCCCCTGCGGCTTCCAGGGCCTCCCGGTCGCTCAAGGGATCGCGGGCAAAGGCGAAAACCCCCATGCCGGCCGCCTGAGCAGCGCTAACCCCATGGGGGCTGTCTTCGATCACAACCGTTTCTTTGGCCCGCACGCCCATGCGTCCGGACGCGAGCTCAAAGAGATCGGGGAAGGGCTTGCCCCGCTCCACCATGGTCGATGAGAACATCACGCCCTGGAAATAGGTCAAAAGGCCTGTGATCCCGAGGGTCAGGCGCATTTTGTCGAGGGAGCCTGAGGAAGCGACACAAAAAGGGATGCTGAGGCGACGCAGGCGAATGATCACGTCCTCAACATGGGGAATCGCCTTGAGATGACGGTGGAACAGATCCCGGTCCCGCGCCCGCGTGCGATCGAGCCAGCCTTCTGGCAAGGGGCCTCCATAGCGCGTCTCCAGATCCGCGATCACGGACTTCCAGGAGAGACCCAGATAGCGCCGCCGCGTGTCCTCCATGGTGGCGGAGAAGCCGAGTTCCTGCAGCCCCTCCGTGAGGGATGCATTGGCGAGTGGCTCGCTGTCGACGAGGACGCCATCACAATCGAAAATCACGAGTCCCGGTCGTGCCATCACCCCAATCCCCGCACGCAATCCCCTGCCATCCCTGGGAAGGCACCCGGCCGCCTTGCGCGGCAGCCGAGAGTCTTCATGGTTAGAAGAAAATCTTCTGGTCCATCTTGTCCTTGTAAAGATCAGCGACGAATTCGCCATAGCCATTGAACAGGCGCGTCGGCACCCGCCCCATGCCCTCGCCGATCAGCCGCTCGCTCGCCTGGGACCAGCGCGGATGGGGCACATCCGGGTTCACATTGGCCCAGAAGCCATATTCTTTAGGCTGAATGCTTTCCCAGAAGGTCTTGCTACGCTTTTCCTCGAAGGTGAAGCGCACAATCGACTTGATGGACTTGAAGCCGTATTTCCAGGGCACGGCGAGACGCAAGGGCGTGCCGAACTGGGGCGCCAGCGGCTTGCCATAGACACCCGTGGCGAGGAACGCCAGATCATTCATGGCCTCCTCAATCGTCAGCACCTCAACATAGGGCCAGGGATACCAGGGCGCGCGCTGACCCGGCGCCACCTTGGGATCAAGAAACGTCTCCATGCGGAGATATTTGGCAGACCCCAGCGGGTTTGCGAGTTTAACGATTTCGGAGACGGGAAAGCCGGTCCAGGGCACGGTCATCCCCCAGGCCTCAACACAGCGATGCCGGTAGACGCGCTCCTCCAGAGAGACCTTGCTAAGCAGCGTGTCGATATCGAGCACGGCGCCATTCTCAACCGCCCCGTCGATGCGCACGGTCCAGGGCCGCGGCTCCAGGGCCCGTGCGGCCCGGTAGATCTTCTTGTGGGAGCCAAATTCATAAAAGTTGTTGTAGGTCGAGGACACGCTCTCGGGCGTTATGTCGCGCGCGACCGTGTAGGTCGTATTGCGCTCGGCAGGGTAGAGCCCGGCACTGGGATCCGGGGCCGCCTGGGCGCCGCGGGGCAAGGCTGTGGCGGCGATGCTGCCTGCGATACCACCGAGCAGGGCCCGACGGTTGAGATAGGCCGCCTCCGATGTCACTTCGCGCTCGGGGATCTCCCAGCCGGGCTTGCGCCGTATCCACATCGATTGTCTCCCTTGCCTGAACGGTGCGTCGCTGTTTTCGGATGTTGCCCCTGGATGCGCCTTCAGGGGGCAAGACGTTTCGCGGACAAAACACGATGGCCCTGTTCCTCGACGCGCCTTCGCTCTCCATCCGAAAAACAATCGGCGCCGCGGTCAACCCGCGGCGCCTTTAGATGATCATGAAATACGGCATGATTGCAGTCTGGTAAGGACCCGAACCGGTCAAGACCGTTCACAGCTCGGCGAGCTCACCGTCAGGCTGCCATACTGCGCAGCATCCAGGCCGTCTTCTCGTGGACTTCCAGACGAGCCGTCAACATATCGGCTGTGCCTTCATCGCCAAGATCAGCGGCTTCGCTGATCACGGTGCGCAAATGGCGGATGACCGCTTCATGGTCCTTGACCAAGTTGTTGACCATCACAATCGCTTCGGGCGTTGAGCCGTCATCGGACAGTTCGGATAGGGACTTATAGGTCGCAAGTCCCGTGGGAGCCAACTCGCCCAGAGCCCGGATGCGCTCCGCCAATTCGTCTAATGCGTCAAAAAGCTCTCGGTACTGTTCCTCGAACATTTGATGCAGGGAATGGAACAGTGGACCTGTGACATTCCAGTGATAACCGTGCGTTTTGGTGTACAGCACGAAAGTGTTGGCGAGCACGCGCGACAGGCCATCTGCGATCTGTTTGCGCTGATTGTCTTCAAGACCAATAGCGATGTTCTCGCTCATAGCATGCCTCCTTTTTTGGTTCGCTCACCACCACATGTGGATCCGGCGACGACAAAAACAAGACCAGTTTGGAATGGTTCCAAACTGGTCCCTGCCGCGGGATGTCCAAAGTCACGGGATGCCCGAGGTCACGGGATGCCCTGAATGGGGGATCAGGTCAGCGATGCCGTGAAGCGCTGGATCCGGGTGCAGGCTTCCTCCAGGGCTTGCGTCGAGGTGGCATAGGACACCCGGAAGAAGGGAGACAAGCCGAATGCTGCACCGTGAACGATGGCGACGCCTTCCGCTTCCAGAAGCGCCGCGGCAAAATCTTCATCCGTAGACAAAACGGTTCCACCCGAGGTCTTCTTGCCGATGCAGCCCGCACAGGACGGATAGACATAGAACGCGCCTTCCGGTGTCGGACAATCGATCCCAGAAGCCTGGTTGAGCATGCTCACGACAAGGTCACGGCGCTCCTTAAAGACTGTGTTGCGCTCGGCGAGATAGTCCTGAGGTCCGTTCAAGGCCTCGACGACCGCCCACTGGCTGACCGAACAAGGGTTGGACGTGGACTGGCTCTGCAGTTTGCCCATGGCCTTGATCAGGGGCTCTGGCCCGCAGGCAAAACCGATCCGCCAGCCGGTCATGGCGAAGGCCTTGGAAGCCCCATTCATCGTCAGTGTGCGGTCATAAAGGCCAGGCTCGACCTGAGCGGGGGTCACGAAGGCGAAGTCGTCATAGACAATTTTTTCGTACATATCGTCCGTCAGCACCCATACCTGGGGATGGCGCATGAGGACATCCGTGATCGGCTTCATCTCGGCCTGGGTATAGGCCGCACCGGACGGGTTCGATGGCGAGTTGAGAATGATCCACTTGGTCCGCGGCGTGATCATCGCGTCAAGGGCATCGGGCTTTAGTTTGAAGCCGTCCTCAAGCCGGGTTTCGACAAAGACCGGCACACCGCCCGCAAGGCGCACAATATCGGGATAAGACACCCAGTACGGCGTCGGGATGATGACCTCATCGCCCGGATTGAGGGTGGCGACCATGGCGTTGAAGATCACCTGCTTACCGCCGGAAGACACTGAGGCCTGGGCGGTGGTGTAGGTGAGGCCATTGTCGCGCTTGAATTTGTCAACGATCGCCTGTTTCAGCTCGGGGATCCCATCAACGGGCGTGTATTTGGTTTCACCGCGTTCGATCGCTGCAATGGCGGCTTTTTTGATCGACTCTGGGGTGTCGAAATCAGGCTCACCGGCGCCGAGACCAATCACGTCCCGCCCCTGGGCCCGCAGGTCACGGGCCTTCTGGGTCACGGCGATGGTTGCGGAGGGCTGAACCCGGTTCAGGGCATCGGAGATGAACTTGTCGGGCAAGCTGGCCATGGCGGAAATCCTCAACTGGCGTGTCTGCTCTCGGCGCGGCCCATGCCTGTCGCCGGCTCAGGGAGGCTGGCGAGGACTGGCGCGCCCATTGGGAGGCGGACGGTACGCCCAGGAGGTCAGCCCTGGCAAGTGCGCTGGGGATGGCGGCGCGCGCTCAAGACCGAGGCGCTGCCAGGGCCTTTAGCCGGTCGAGGACCATTCGCTCGCATGCTGATAATTCTGGGCAAGGAAGCGGTAGGTCTTTTTCGCCGTGGCCAGAGCCTCCGGGCTGATATCGGCAGGCTGGTCGCCCCAGATCCGAATCACCTCTTCCCAATCGATCAGTTCGTGACGCAGCGTGTCGCGCACATCGCGGACATGGGAGACAAGCTTGGAGAACTCTTCGAGAACGGTCGGAATGTCACTGATCTGAGTGTAGAGATCCTCCACGAGACTCGCCATGCGCTTCAGAGGCGTGTGGATGAGAAAATCCATGCGCATCAGCTCTTCGGTCAGCAACGGATCCCGGCGGTGAAGACCGGCAAGCTTGGCAACCTTCGCCCTGATCGAGGCAATCTCCTGGACCTGGTCCTTCAGGGCCTCCACATAAGCAAGCTCATCTGCAAACTGATCGATGCGGTCAGCCACTTCCTGTTTGCGGTGCCGGCCATAGCCAATTTTTTCCGCGATATCTTCGAACAGATTCTGGATCCTGGCCCGGACGCCCTCGTCGGCAAGGTTGGACACGACCTGAGAGACATCAAGGGACGCATCATCGTCCGACACCCAGCGCGCGACATGGATCATCATGCGCCGGCGTGCGCGCTCCACATGCTTGTCGTCGACCGACCAGGAGGCAGAGCCATCCAGAAGCTCGGACGGTATGGAATCGTCCGGTCGGATCCGGCGGATGAAGCGCAGCCCATCTGCAACGAGGGCCATCATCTTGCCGTCATGGCAGGTCGGCTCGATCTCGAACTCGCTGCGCAACTGCGGAAAGGAAACGGAGACATCGATCTCGCCAAGCCGCATATGCAAGGCCGGATCGCCGCCGACTAAGCCAAAATAGCAGCCTTCGATGGAGAACACTCTGTGTTCGAATGTGAAGTGGGTGTTGGTTGTGCTGCCACCCTTCGCCATTGCCCCACCTTTCGCCGGAATGCGACGGCGGCACGGTACACGGACAATTCTTAACAATGCTTTTGTGGCAGAGTTTAGCAGGTCACAAGTTGAGCGAAATGCGACAGAGGTCTGAGGTGCCGGCCCAGTGTGGGCGGTGTTCCAGTGCGGGCGGTGTTCCAGTGCGGGCGGTGTTCCAGTGCGGGCGGTGTTCCAGTGTGGGCGGTGTTCCAGTGCGGGCGGTGTTCCAGTGTGGGCAGGGTTCAGGAGCCCGCATGGGAATGGCTTTCCGCCCGCTCTTTCAAGGCATCAAGCCCTTTCTCGTAGTCCCGCCCCACCCGACCATCAAAAGCGAGGCCCCGATAACGGCCGATCGGGTTGTAGCCCATATCTGTCGTGAACCGCCATGTAACGCGGGTTGACTGGCCCTCACCAACCGGGTCGAGGCGCCAGAAGATCATGGACGATCCTTGCTCGCCGAAATCGAGCACAGACCGGACAAAGCGGTCAGGAACGGCCTCAACGATTTCCTGGCCGCCGCTGCCCAGATCCGGATTGTCACTGATCCAGTCCATCCGGGCACCAACTCCGGACTCAGGACCGCTGAAGCTGAATTCCATATCGGGATAAGCCTGCGCCCAGGGCGACCATGTATTGAATTGACGCAAATCATTCACGTATAAGTAGACTATATCCGCAGGGGCTTCGATAACAATACGCCGCTCAACGCCCACATGGCGGGGCAGCATCAATCCGACAACAAGAACGAGGCCTGCCAGAACCACCGCCCCGGCCAGCACACGGAACACAATTTTCATCGGTTTCATCCCGGATGGAAAAACGCGCCTTTAGTTTGCCCTCATTGGCTGGGCCCTGTCGAGGCCGCCAAGGCGCTCCGATGCCGCCGGCAAACCATGTCCCGGCGGACGGAAGGAGCCGCCGCCCTGGCCGAAATCTGCCAAAACACTGCCCCGCAGCAAGGAGAGGCCGCGCTCCAGGGCCCGGGCCCGACGATCCCGTCCAAAAAGCGCCCTGACCCCTGCGAACAAGCCGGCCGGCCGATAGGTGGTAAAGACCGTGAGGGCAAGGCCATACCGGCCCGCATCGCCGAACCGGAAACGCCAGATCCGCTCGCTGCCATCTGGACCGGAGAGCCGCAAGCGTGCCGCCCGATCGACGCGCGCCGGCTCCACAGAGATCTGACCAAGACCCTCGTCGGTTCGCCAGACAAGTTGGGCGCGGGTCTCGTCATCGCCCGCTTCGCGATCTGTGGGCTCGCTTTCCCGATCGTCCAGCGCGTCGCCGGTCCCCTCGCCCAAGACCTCGAATGTTTCGTTCGGAACCCCAAGGGCCCTTGGCACCCAGGCCTTGAGGCGTTCAGGGTCCGTAAGATGGGGTAGCACGGCCGTCGGCGGCGCCGAAA
Organism: uncultured Alphaproteobacteria bacterium; assembly: GCA_964449455.1. Lineage (GTDB taxonomy): Bacteria > Pseudomonadota > Alphaproteobacteria > JAJFIK01 > JAJFIK01 > CAYUYV01. Next base: position 24,107 of record CAYUYV010000063.1, read on the forward strand.
TAATCAAGAAGCGTTTGCCACTCGCCGGCGGCAGCAGGAACGCCCCCACCAGCACCACAAGCATTGTGACCGCAGCAGCGAAAATTACGGTCGTTCTGTCCAATTTGATGTCCTCCTAGTGTGGCGGGTCAGGAATTCGCCCGCATGATCGGCGGGCTCCGTAGCGAATGCCTGACCCAAGAGCCACACTAGCAATATGTTGTTTCTAGTGTCGTTTTCGGATCAGAAGTCCGCAGACGGACGTGCCGGGACTTCTCATGCGGACTTCTGATCCACGACACTAGCATCTGGGCGATCGACTATTTCGGAAAAAAATTGTGAACAGGGCGGACGCG
>CAYUYV010000064.1:0-3340 GCA_964449455.1 uncultured Alphaproteobacteria bacterium
TTCACGCGCCTTGGCATTGTGCCCATGGCGGTGACCAGTACACTGACCATCAATTTCCTCCGCCCGTGTATAGGAGACGCGGTCATTGCCGAGGCCCATCTCATCAAGCTGGGGCGCAGCCTCGCGGTCATCGAAGTGGAGATCCGCGCCGAAGGCAGCGATAAACTGGCAAGCCATGCGGTGGTGAATTACGCCATTCCGCCCGACGCGGCCCGGCCATAAGGGCACATCACGCGGCGGCGAGATGGTCCGCAAGACGCAAGGTGAGCTGAACGATTGTGAAGGTCGGATTGACGTGGCCTACGGTGCGAAACACGCTGGAGCCGGCCATATAAAGGTTTTCTGTCCCGAACACCCGGCAATTGGCGTCGACCACACCATCCCGGGCTGATGTCGCCATCCGGGTCGTGCCCATATGGTGATGGCCGATGGCCCGGAAGCCTTCAGAAATCTGAGGGACATGCCAGCCCTCTTCGGCAATGGCCCATTCGTCAATCCGGATACGGCCAATATCGTTGCGGGCAAAATGCCGGCCCATTTCCAGGACAGCCTCCCGGATCGTCTGGGCGTCGCGGTCGCTCAATTGCCAGTCAAGGACGATCTTCCGCAGGCCCAGTGCATCCCGTTTGTCAGAAAGGCGCACGCGGCTTTCGGGATTGGGGACCTGTTCCGACGCCAAACGGAGATAACCGGTGTTCTTGCCCCGGGCGCAGGCTGAGGGATCGTCGAACAGGGAATAGATGTCCCAGAGTGTCTCGCTGCTGCAAACAATGCCCTTGAGCCGGTCCCGGAGAGTCCGCGGCGGCTGCAGTTCCGGGATTTCCACCAGGCGGACGTTGAATTTGTTGATCTGGGCCTCGTTAACGAAGCGATCCGTCGCGGCGACGAAGCTGTCGTCACGGCCATATTTGGTCGTTGCCGGGTTCACGATATAGGACCCGAAATCGTAATGGGGGTGCTCCATGAAATAGCGCCCCACATGGTCATGCTCATTCCCCAGACCATTGGGGCGCTGACTGTTGGCGTTGAGCAGGAAGCGCGGGTTTTCCAAGCCACCCATGGAAACGACGAAATTTGTGGCGGAGGCCTTTTTGACAGGCGCGTCTGCGCCATATCCCCGATAGTGGAAGCGTGTCACTCGCCCGGACTCAAGATCAAGCTCTGCATCCACCACATTGGCATTGAGCAGGACGTCGATGCGATCGCTTGTGCTCAGAAGATCATAGTATTTTTCGCCGAAGGGGCCATTTTCGCCGACCCGTACGGTGGAGTGGCGGAAAGCGATATCGCGGATCGGCTGACCGTCCGGCTGTTCCGCATCCGGAAAATCCGCAATCTCCAGAATCTCCGCTGCCTTGCTTTGATAGGGGTGTACATCCCGGTAGGAGATCGGCCACCCGGAGTCCGGAATGTGATCTCGCCGCTCGAAATCCGCCGGATCAAGGGGCCGGCACCAGCCTTGCCAGTGATTGGAGGACCCACCGAGCTGGCGCAGGCGCGTGGCGTCCAGGGGCACATATTCCCGGCCGACAATGTCACCGTCATAAAGGGATTGGGAGCGGTCCGTATAGTCACGGTCCCCAGCCTCAAGGACGAGGACCCGCTTGCCTTTCTCAGCCAATTGCGTGGCTAGAACCAGCCCTGCGACACCGCCCCCGGCGATGCAGACATCGTAAGGACCCTTCGGCTCGAACCCGTCTCCGGCCATCGTATCGAACAGCATCTGTGCCCCCTCGCAAGGTCCGCCCTGTTGGATAGCGGACCGTGGACTGATTAACCGGCCCGTTTCCGATGCAGTTTCGGCAGATCGCTCTCATTGAGGACCCAGCCATCCACAAGGATAAAAGGCCCGCCAATCTTCCGGATCCGGCGCATGGGCGCGGCCTGGGCCTGACGGCCTGCAAGCCACGGCGTTGTCCATGTCAAGGCGAGAAAGGAGCCAAGCAGCGTGCGGCGGTTCATGGGCAAAGGCTCCACATGACGGTACGGTTAGAAAAACGCGACCTACGGAAAATTCGTGAAGACCATAGGCGCGGCCACGGGATCACGCAATATCGCGATCGGCCCTGAGCCGGCGCTGAATCGGCCCTTAGCCGGCGCTGAAAAAGCGGGACCATCCGGCCCCGCTTCGTCCGCGAGAGTGGCCTCGTGTGGCTTATTCGCCCGTGCTTTCCATGCCGCTTTCCATCAGGGCATCGAGCTGGGACAGATAGGGGGTCACGGCGTCCCGGTCCGCCTGCGGCACGCCCTTCACGGTCTTGGCAAAAGCCATGGCGGACTGCACCATCTGGCGCATATCCGGCGGCAGCATTTCAAGCTGGGCCGCAGTCATGGTCTGGGCCATGTCAAGATCTTCCAGGGGCGTTCTGAGGGCGATATAGGCGAGCATCACCCGATCACCCGTCTTCGCCCAGGCTTCTGCGCTGCTGAAACCCTGGGATTTGACCAATTTGGCAAAACGCCCATAGGCGTCCTGGGAGGCTTCGCGCACGGCCTTGATACCATCCGTGAACGGTGTGGTGGGGACCTCTTTGCCGGCCTGGACCGATGCATCGAGTTCAACGTCAATGCCCTCGGCTTCGAGGGTGCGATTGAGTTCAAAGGCGGCCGGCAGGCCTTCCACGAATCTCTTGACGTCGGCGCCGGGGAGGGCGTCGGCCAGGGCCGGGGCGCTCCAGGCCAGGAGGAGGCCGAGAACGGCCTGGCTAAATAGGCGTGTCATGGGTGATCTCTCCTTGAACCGAACGCCGGCCTGTCCGACGCGGGCAGCCACCTTAGGCTGGATCCTGCTTATGTCCAATCCGGCCAAGAGCTTGCTAATGTGAAAGACGTGCCGGGGGGAATGCCCGGTTTGGGAGAAGGAGGACTGACTCATGCTTCAACTGATCTTGCGGGCCGTCATCGGCATTTTGGGACTTCTTGGCCTGGCGCTCGCCGCCCGGTTCTGGGTTGATCCAGTCACCGCAGCCGAGAGCATCGGCCTTGCCGGTGTCGGCGACTTGGGCACGGCCAGCTTGAGGGCTGATCTGGGGGCCTTTTTTGGGACCACCGGTCTTTTCTGCGTTCTGGCGGCTGTCATGAACCGGGCCGCACTGATGTCGGCGCCCATCGCTTTGTTTGGCCTTGCCTTGGCCGGCCGGATCTTTTCCCTTGTGATGGGTGGCCCCCTGGAGGGTGATATCCCTCAGGAGCTGCTTCAGCCCATGATTATTGAAGCCGTGGCGCTCGTTCTGTTCGCCCTTGGCCGCTTCCTCCTTGGCGCACGAGACTGAGGTCAACCGCAACGACTTTGGGCCCGGCACCCGGTTTCATTGTCTGCCGGGCCTTTAGCGGGCGCGCC
>CAYUYV010000064.1:3440-17229 GCA_964449455.1 uncultured Alphaproteobacteria bacterium
GGCGTCACGCCCGCCGCGCGAATTTGTTGCCGAACACCGCGAGCAGCAGCCCCAAAGACGCGAAGCCGGACAGGACATTCCCAAGAAGGAGGAGCTGCCCCAAAAGGGTATTCGCGATGAGAATGTCCGTAAGGCCGAGGGTCGAAAACCCGATGGCCGCGGAGAAATAGGGCCGGAAGAAATTGTCCGTGCCCGATGACGGCAGATAGCTCATCGCGCCAGCCTGTTCGGCGAGGTCAAAGGCAAAGCCGAAGGCCGCAATCATGGCGGCGGCGAAGAGGACGACCCGGCCCATGCTGCGGCCGAAATCCGTCAGGCGCCAGAATTCGAACAGGAGCTTGGGCAGGAAGAGCCGGTGCAGCGCGCGCCAGCGCACACCCCGACGGCGGCCAAACAGCTCCGGATCCCTGGAAAAATCGTCGAGCCTGTTCACATATTGCCAGGTCGGCCTGACAATGAAACGGGTTCGGCGGAAATAGGCATCGATATATTCCTGGTCCAGAATGTCGCGGCGCAGGATCGGGTTGCCGAAACAGCTTTCCACGCCTCGGATCCCGTAGAACTGGCCGAGCATCCTGGTCCGATCATAGGTGGCATCGGACAGCCGAACGGCGTCGATATTGGCCTGGCGCATGACCGCGCCCGTCAGATCCGAGCCCCACAGATCGGCACCGGTGAGATCCGCGCCCCACAGATCGGCTTCAACAAAGCTTGCCAGGGCAAAGCGGCAATTGCGCAAGCGAGCCGCCCACAGATTGGTTCGGCTCAAATCGATGCCCGTCAAAAAAACATTGAAACGCACCCAGTCGGGTGGGCGCAGATCCTTGGTGCGAAGATCGTCTTCATGGCGGGGCACATTGAAATGCGGGTTGCCGGACAGCTCCTGATGGAAATCGAAATGGTGAAGATCCGGAATGATGTCCGGATTGTCGGTACGCCACGCATTCCATGCCGCGACGCCGTGTTGCAGGATTTCAACATGTGCCGGATTGGCCATCGTCCCCTCCCCATGCCCGTGCCGTGTGCCGGACCGGTCCTGAACCGGCCTGTGAACGTCACACCATCATACGGGTGCCCCCGATTGGTCGCGGCATCATGGCGAATGCCTCTGGGTCTGGCTATGCAGTGTGCCGCGAGGGGGGAAGGGTCGTAACAGCCAGACGGGTATTCGCAGCCGGCTTTTACTATTGATTGATCCTTATTTCCGCCCTCCTCCTGATATTATCTTTGATGATCGCAAGTGTAGACGGCATGCGCGCAGCGATCACCAGTCAACAGGCTGAAGTTCCAAGTCATTTCGGGCCGATGGCTGCCGGCGCATCGTGGGCGAGGGGTGGGCTATGACAGTCATCATCGGACTGCTTCTGAATCTTGCGGCCATGGCGCTGGTGTCCCTGGTCATTGCCGTCACGCCCGAACTGCTCGACTGGTTTTTCGATGACCTTGTGTATGACGCTCGACCGGTCTCATGGTTCACCCTCTGGGCCCTTGGGTTCGCGACTGTCCTGACGATTATGCTCCTGATCGTCCGCCCCCGGGCCAAGTGGGTGTGGCTGCGGATCGGTGTGAGCGGGGCCGAGGGGCTCCGTGCGGCCGTTCTGTCCCTTGCCGCCGGCTTTGCGGTTGTTTGGGCGCTTCAACAGGCATTGGATCTCGACGGCTACTATAGCCTGCCCGAGGACTTCGGCTTCGATGTGGAGCGGCGCATCGCCGGGTTCCATGAGGCCATTGGCCGGTTCGTGTCGCTCCAAGTGACTTTAGGTTTTCTGGTGCTGGCCGTCTTCGCGTCTATGATCTGGCCGGGCCTGCGTGCTGCGGAGCGCGGCCTGGCCGCCAAGGCCTGGGTCTCGCGCCTGCTTCTGGTCATGGTGGGCATGCTCTCGTTCACCTTTGCGGCCGTTGAAACAACGGGGCGTGTGGAGTCCTATGTCCGCAGGGATATGGACCACAGTGAAAACACCAGTCGCCAGGCCCGCCTCAAAGCACTCCGGGAGCTGATTGCCATCGCCGCCATCGAGCGCAAACTGGATAGCCTGAGCGAGGATGAGCGCTTGAGACTTGAACCCTTTGGCCCCGCCGCCAAGGAGAGTGACGCGCCCGCGCGCATCTGGGGCGCGGTCACGGCCGGCGCGTTGTTGGCCACACTGCCCTCCGCGGTGGGGACGGCCCGCACCGACACGCCGGATGGCAATCGCGGCAAGCCACACCAGGCAAAGGGCCGCTGGCTGCCTGAGGACACGGCGGCGCGCTTGCGTCTTTCTTTTCAGCAATCCACCCGCATGCGCCAGATCAAGGAAGCCGCGCAGGAGGCCTTGACGACGGCGCTCCAGGAGCTTCTTCCCGGCGCGGAGCGTCCCTTTGTGAAGGTGCTGCAGCAGGAGCTGATGTCCGGTCTTGTCGGGGGCCTGTTCAAGGGCATCGAGCCGCCGCGGGTCTCCAGCGTGGCCGAAGCACGGGATTGGATCGATCGCACACCCCGTTATGCCCAGGCCCTTGACGGCTGGACCTGGCAACCGGGCACGGAACGTCGTGTGGCTGCAGCCGGGGCCTCGTCTCTCGCCTCCTACATTGTGCCTGCGGCGTTGTTGGCCAAGGTCGAGCAGAAGCGCCAGCAATGGCTCAACCAGGAAAAGGAGTGGAGGCGCAGCTATGACCGCCAGCAGGCGTTCAACCGTCAGCGGGCGACCCGTCGCCCTGCACGCGGCTGGTTTCGGTTCCGTCGCTGATGGTATTGGACCGGATCACCTGGGTGCCAATGCGACTTGGGCTGCCCTGGACGTCTCAGCGGCGCCGCTCGATGCGGCGTTTGCTTTCATAAAGCGTGTAGGTCAGGCCGGCAAAAACGGAAAAAGTCACCTCCCTTTCAAAGAGCGCACTGTCCTGATTGGCCGCACCGCTATAGAGCCCGATCTGGCTGCCCACGAAGGATTGCAGACGGCGCGACAGGCGGCCGCCGAGCGCGACGGTTAGCTCCGTACCCAGATAACCGCCTTCCGCATCAAAGGCAGGGCGATCTGCCAGGGCAAACGCGGGCGGGACCTCATAGAAATAGTCGTGAAGCCTTTCTGTCGCAAATATCGGTCCACCGGATACGGACACAAAGGACTCCGGCCCAAGGAGGCCCGGTTGGGCGTAGCGAAAGCCCGGTTCAATGACAACACCTTGATATTGGAGGGCGATGTCATCGAAGTCCAAGGAATACACTGTTCGGGCCTCCAGCACGAAATCGAGGCGCCCCGGCGGTCTCGTCCCACTGCGCAGTCGAAGACCCCGGATGATCAGTTCAGGGCCGATCTCGACCAGGGGATTGAGATCCGGCAGCCCCTCGCGCCGGTCATTGTCCTCGCTATCGGCCCCAAAGGCGGCACCGAGGGAAATCCCCAATTCGAATCGCGGCTCGTCCACTGGCACAACCCGGACCGGTGCTTCCTCACCAATCCGCAAAAGGTCACCGCGGTAAATGAAAATGGGCACAGGCAATCCGTTTACGCTGCTGTTGCCGGCGGCTGGATAGTCCGGTGCCAAAAGGCTGAAGGCTCCGACGCCAACTTCCCACAAGGGCGCGCCGTCCGGCGCCCCGATGGGTGCGGTCTGGCTTTCAGTGGCGCCCGCGCCGGATGACACAAGGGCGCTGACCAGCACGCATCCGATCAGGCAAAGGGCAAGGGCATGGCAGGTCATGGGGCGCCGGCGCAACGATGCTGCTGGCCAGGGAGCATGGGGCATGGAACGGCTCCTTCGTTTTCCCGCCTGCGATAAGCACACATTGGGTCACGGTGACATCGCTTAGCGCAGTTCGGTGGGCTTAGCGCAGTTCGGTGGGCTTAGCGCAGTTCAGTCGGCTTAGGGCAGTTCAGTGGGCTTAACGCCGTTCATTGGCGGCAGGGTTGGTTCTTGTGTCGCGCAGCGCAGCTTTGCGGCGGCGAAAGGCCGGTCCGTCGCGCATGGGCCTGACTGAAAAAGCGACCAGCCAGCCCATTGCAGAATGGCGTGGACGACGGGCCCATTTCCTCTACGCTGGCGTCAATCGGCAATCCAGGGGCAGCAAGCAAAAGGGGCGATCATGAACACGCGGCGCGACGTACTGAAATCGGGATTGGCCCTTGGAGCTGCCTCCCTCGCCGGCGGGATGACAGTGGCCCCCACCAAAGCCGCCGCGGCGCCTTTCCTGAACGCTGACATCGGCCAGCTCAAACGGGTGCTGGTTCACTCGGTGACCCCGACCGAACAGGCGATCAGCAAGCGGGGCGGCGGGCTCGTGCCTTATGCCGAAGTGGACCGGTTGGCGATGACCCGCCAACAGGCCGCCCTTATGGATCTGTTGCGTGCGAGCGGGGCAGAGGTGATTGAGGTGGCCGACGCTCTTGCCGCCGCCATTGAAGCGACACGCTCCAGCGGCGTCTTTGCCGCCTGGCTCGATGCGTCCTTCCCGCGCCTCGCGGCCGATCCCAAAATGGTCACGGCGGAGATGGTTCTGGGGCGTGATCCCTCGGTCCAGTTCAATCTGGGTCCTGACGGGTCCTACATCCATCGCGGGCCTCGTTCGACCAGCACCATGTGGACCCGGGATTCTGCCTTTATGACGCCGCAGGGCCTGGTGATGGGGCGTGCGGCGACGGCGAGCCGCGGCCAGGAAAACATGCTGCTGCGCTTTCTCTATGCCCATGCCCCTCAGCTCAAGGACTATCCGATCGTCTTTGATGCAACCGAAGAAGGCGTCATCATCGAAGGCGGTGATGCCATGGTGGCGAAAGCGGACACCCTGTTCCTTGGCGTTGGTAATCGGACCGACCCGCGCATTGCACCCATTCTCGCCCGCCGGCTCAACATGGATGTGCTGACGGTCCAAACGGTGGACAAGGACTTTCTGAAGCGGCGTCCCTGGTCTGACTCTGGGCCGGCCGCTGCCTTGCGGGTGCTTCTGCTGCACCTTGATACCTATTTCACCCTGGTGGGGCCGCGTCACGGCCTCGCGCTGCCTTTCCTCATGGAAAAAGACCACAGCGAGGACAATCCGTTGGCGCGCTTCATTCGTGGTGCCCGGATCGATACGCGCATGGACACGGATGAAGCGGAAACAGGCCTTGAGCTGCTCAAAGGATTCGGCAAGGTGACGCTCTATCGCGCGGGAACGGGCGCGCAGGACACGCTGGGGGATCTCAAGCTCGTGGATTATCTGGGTCAAGAGGGGTATCGGATCACCTTTACCGGCGGGTCCACGCGGCAGGGCAGCGACGAGGAGATCTTCCGCCATTTCATGACTGTGACCTATCCGGAACAGCGCCGGCAGGCGACCAATGTGGTGCAGGCCGTGCCCGGCCGGGTCATCGCCTATGCCGGCAACCCGGCGACCCAGGCTGCGCTGGAGGCCGACGGCGTCGCTGTCGATCTCTTTGACGCGCGGGACCTGTGGTTCTGGCATGGTGGCCCCCACTGTCTGACCCAGCCCCTTGAGCGGGTCTAGGACCGCGCGTCAGGACAGCTGACTCGCAAACCCGTCATTGTGCGGGCAGGGTGCGCGCAGGGACGCAATTCAGAAATAGCAATCGCCTTGTACGGCGCACGCAATGACGGTGGGGCTGCATCAACACCCGCTCGCACAAGCCTCCGCCCTTACGACCAGACGAGGGTGCCGCTTCGGTCCAGGGACAGGCGCGGTGGCGGCGTCCCAGCCGGGGAGAAGGTCACCAGGCGGAAGCTCATCTTGCCACGGATGGTGCCGGACAGGGTCGATGTCGTGACCTGGATCGGCGCGTCGGGCTGGTCAATGGTGACCTCAAGGGTGACAGAGAACAGGCCCGGGCGCTCCGGCAGCACATCCACGCTTCCGGCAAGGGTGCCATTCTCGACTTCAAACCGCACCGGCGTTCCGACGGCATTGACCGAAAATCCGCACACGATCTGGGCGGCCCAGGTTCCGCGGGGCAGGGAGAGGTAAGGACCATAGCCGACACAGCGTGACGGCCCCGTCAGCTCAATCGCGCCGGGCAGTCCCTGTTCGCGTACGTCACCGTGGAAAAAGACGCTCTGGGGCCAGACAAAAGCTGTGGCCGGGCGCCCGACTGCCATGTCCCAACAGGGCGCGATGGTCATGGAGATATGGTCAAGGTCATCAGCACTCAGATGGCCAAGTCTTGGTGGCGCTTCCCGTAAGATCCGTTCCCGCAGCCGGGCCATCCCGCGCCAGGATCGTTGCCGCCGCGGCCCATTTGGCCCTGCACGCCCGGCATGGATCCGGATGGTGGTCTCAAGCTCCGCACGGCCGAAGGACATGTCCAGGATCGAGGCGACACGGTGGGCCACGTCACAGAAAGGCGCGTCAAGATCCGCTGTTGTGAAGACGGGCAGGTCGTGGGCCGCCACCACCGAGGTGATGGACGAGAAACAGGCGGACGTGGCGCGCAAGGCCGGCCAAAAATCGTCCTCGCCAACCATATGGAGAGCGACCGCCTCTTCCGGCCTGTCGAGAGAGCACAGGATCGGCGCCCCCCTGTCTGCCAGGGCCTGAATCAGCTCCGGTGTCGGAAAATGCAGGATGGCAAGAACCGCTTTGTCCGTTCCGTCCAGGGATGGCAGAGGGGCGCCGCGATCAAGGGATTGTACCTCGACGGCCGGGTTTGTGCAGGAAAGAAGGGCGTGCAGGAGGCGGATCATGTGGTGGCACAGGGGCCCATTTGTGGAAAGCAGGCCCACAAGCCGTCCGCCAGCGCGCGCAGGGCCGATATCCGTTGCTCCGTCCATCATGGGTTACCGGACTTGCGCGAAATCGCGGGCCCGCTCCACGGCCCACAGCCCGGCCGCATTAAGGATCACGATCCAGGTGAACAGATAGGATGCGGAGTAATGGGTCGTCACCGAACTGCCGAAATAGCCATCCCGGAACATCTCGAAGGCGTGGACCAGGGGCACGGCCAGGATGATCTGGCGATGCTCTACCGGCAGCCAGTCCATCATGAAAAAACAGCCCGAAAGAGGCAGCACCAGATATTGCAGCGCGGGGATGAGCCGGTCGAGCGCTTCAAGGGATTCCGATCCGGCCGCAATCAGCGCGGCAATGCCCGTCGCCAGCAGTCCCATCAGGAACCAGGCGAGCGCAAGGGTGGCTATGTCCTCCACCGGCTCCGACAGGCCCAGCACCCTGACGAAAAAATAAAGAACCACTGCGGCAAGGGTGCTGCCGGCAAATTCAACAAAGATCCGTGAAATGAAAATATCAAAGAAACTGATCTGCCGGTGGTAGAGGAGGCCGGCGGAGCGGCGCACAAAGAAGATTCCGCAATTGGTCATGTGGCGCCACAGGGTGATCATCGTGTAGCCGGTAAGGACAAACGGAATAATCGGTAGCGGGCCCTTGGCGGTTCCGGCAAAGGACCACAGGATCATGACGCCAAGCGTGAGGATCATCGGCTCAACAATCAGCCACAGGAAACCGATATTCTGCCGCCCGTAACGGGCGATGATGTCCCGCCGGATCAAGGCCTGGAGGACCCGCAGCCAGCCTGCGAGGCCCTGGAGGGTGGCAAGGCCGAGTGCGTTTCGGGGAAGGGTGTTCACACATCAGGCTCCAGCGTCGGGCCGGTGACGGACTAAGGTCAACGCATGATTGCGCTCCATCCGCATCTTGGGGCGCCTGTCGGCCGGCAATCCCCTTTGCATAAATGACAAACGCACCTTAAGACAATGCCATATGTGATTGCTGCCGCGTCAGGATTCGCTGGCTTGGCCGGGCCCACCACCCAATCTGAACGAGTGTTCAGAGACGAGGGTGGACGGTGTTCAATATGTCAGTTTGTGGCATGTCAGTTTGTGGCGTCCGTTTGGGCACTTTTCCGCCCCGTTTATCCTCAAGATCAGGGACCGTGCGCTGCGGCTCAGATTGTTGCGGGCGGATCTTTCCATTATTCGTAGCAGAGGAAAGACCCGACACGCGCGATTGCCCGACACGCGCGATTGCCCAATTCGCTCGATTGCCCGACCCGCCCGATTGGATGGGGCGTTCCAGGGGGACCCTTCAATCATGTCCAAAGTTCCGCCCGGTGCGGGGTGCCGCATCATGAAACATGCTGAGTATTGTTTATGAAGGCAGACGTCACCCACCAGCTCGGGCACCAGCTCGGGCATCGGTTCGGGCGCTTTGACGGCGAGGGACATGTGGCCCGCGCAGCGAAGCACACGGATCTGTCCGTGTTGTTCATCAACTGCCCGTTCGGTGACTTTTTCAAGGACTTATGCGCCTTTGGCGACACGCACGGTGTGCGCTTCGAGCGCATGGCCTTCGACGGTGGAGATTTTTTCGAAGCGCCAAAAGGTCGATGCCATCTTTTTCGGGGCGCGGACGACCAATGGGCGCCGTTCTGTCTCGACCGGCTCAGCCAGGGCCAATACGACCTTCTCGTCGTCTACAATGACGCTTTGCCCTTTAATCGCGTGGCGGTGGACTGTGCCCGGCAGCTCAAGATCCCTTACGTGACGCTCGAAAATGGGTATCTGCGCCCCCACTGGGTCACGCTGGAGGCCGGAGGGGTGAACGGCAACAGTTCGCTGGTTGGCGTGCCCATTGAGTGTCGCGAAGGCAATGAACGGTCTCCGCTGGACGATGATGTGCTCTTTGAACATCGGATGGCGAATCACGTGGCCGCAACGATGTGGCATTTCACAGTCGCCATCCTGACATCGGGCTTTTTTCCTTACCGTCCCCGCTATTACGGCGTGGCGGTTCTGCGCCAGGGCATTGGCTATGCCTTCCAGTATTACCGCCCCATGAGCCGCAGCGAGAAGATGTTTACAGCGCAGATGCGGGCCGAACAGAACCGTGGGTCTGGCGCACGCTTTCTGTGTGTCCTGCAAAAGCCTGGAGACACCCAGCTCCAGGTCCATTCTGATATTTCGGAAAACAATGTCTTTTTGGGCAAGGTCCTTGAATCCTTTGCGCAATCGGCGCCAGCGGACGCTTTTCTTGCCGTCAAGCGCCATCCTTATGACTATGGCATCGAGCGCACAGGGCAGTTCTTCCATGAAACGACCCAGAGGCTCGGCATAGCGGATCGCTGTGTGCTGCTTGAAAAAATGAAAATGGTCGAGGCCCTTGACTGGTCGGACGCGCTCATCGTGAACAACAGCTCAACCGGTCTTGAGGCCCTTCGGTACAATCGGCCTGTTATCGCCCTTGGACGGGCCCTTTATAACCGGCCGGGGCTCACCTTTACGGGCGGCCTGGACGCTTTCTGGGGCGATCCGGGGGGTGTCGACCAGGGCATGGTCGAAGCCTTTGTCAGCCTGTTGCGCACCCGATCACAGGTCAATGGCGGCTTTTACAGCCAGGAGGCGCGGCGCATCCTGTTCCCCCGATTGCTGGACCGGATGCGTGAAGTGATCGAGGACTATGCCGGGCGGGAAAAACCGGACCACGAGGACAGCTCTAAAGCCGAGTCAAGGGACGCGAGCTTCGGAGCGCCGGTCCCCGCCGGTGTGCCGGTCCTGGCCGGTGCAGGCTTAGGCCGCCGCCGCGCCTGAGCGCTTTCACGAGGGCTCCACATATCTTGCCGGGGCGTCCGCTCCGGTTCCTTCCATTCACTGCTACGGATTGGCCGCATGACACGGATCTTGGTTGAAGGACGGAACATCGTAATGCAACGGGGAACCGGCATCGCGACCTATTGTCGTGAACTGGCCGCTGTCCATCGTGCTTTGGGTTATGAAAGCGATGTTCTGTTCCATGCGGATTTTTCCGTGCGCCGCAAGCGGCCGGACCTCAACGAGATTGAGTTGTTCGATTTCGAAGCGCGCAAAGTCATTCCGCGTTTGAACACCACGTCATGGATGCACAAAACGAGGCCCTTTGTGGGCGATTGGTTCGGTGTCACGCCCGGAGAGGTTGCCAATACCGGCATGATCGCCGATGGCACGACATTCAAGGGACTGAAGAGTTTCGATCGCCGCTATGCGGTGCGGGATTTGTTTCAGCGGGCGAACAAGCATTTCACGGTGTTCAACCGCTTTCTCTCCGTCAATCCGGCAGGTCCCGCCCATCTGTTCCACGTCACGCATCCGGCGCCGCTGCGCATCCCTGGCCGGCCGAACATTTACACCGTCCATGATCTGGTGCCGCTGCGGCTGCCCCATACAACGCTTGATCACAAGCGGCTTTTCCTAAAGACGCTCAAGCATATTGCCAAGAATGCCGACCATGTTGTGACCGTGTCCGAACAGTCCCGCCAGGACATGATCCAATTCATCGGGATCGACGAGGACCGCATCACGAACACCTATCAGTCTGCGGATTTTCCGCCAGAACTGGTCAATCGTTCACCCGAAGAGACGCAGCGGGATCTGGAGTTCCTGAAGGTGGAGGCGGGAGACTACTACCTGTTCCTGGGCGCCCTTGAGCCGAAAAAGAACATCAAGCGTCTGCTGAGTGCCTTCCACGCCTCCGGAACCAAGCGCAAGCTGGTGGTCGCCGGGCCGCAGGGATGGTCGTCCGAGGACGAGTTAAACGAGATCTCCAACAGCGATATCGAACGCTACCGTTTCGAACAGCGCAGTTTCCGGCCGGAAAAGCGCATTCATCACCTCTCCTATGTTCCGCTGCACCTCGTCGTATCCCTCATGCGCCATGCGCGGGCGCTTTTGTTCCCCTCCCTTTATGAAGGGTTCGGGCTGCCGGCCCTTGAAGCCATGAAGGAAGGCACGCCCGTGCTGACCTCGAACACCTCATCCCTGCCGGAAGTGGTCGGCGATGCGGCAGTGATGGTCGATCCTTATGACGTGATCGACATTTCGCGGGGTATCGTGAAGCTCGACCGGGACGACGATCTGTGTGCCGAGCTCAGCAAGCGCGGCCGGGAGCGGGGCGAGATGTTCTCCCGCGAGAAATACGAGGAACGCCTCGGCGCGGTTTACAAGCGCTTCGTGTGAGATGGCACGCGGGTCAGTTCGACACTGTCGCGCCGACGATAAGCGGCGTGGCCACCGAGTTGACTGAACTGTTCAAAATCCCAAGGAACTTTGCGAGTTCCGTGGTCGGTGCATTGGCGACATAAATCACATCGTCAGTCTGCACGACAAATTTCTGCATAAGATGATAGGACACGGGCTCGTTCAGCTGGAGCTGATAAACGACCGGAATGGGGTCCAGATCGCCGAAGCGGCTCACATCCGTCAGGTCCCGCAAATATGCCGCGTCCTCATAGCGGAAAATGAACAGGCCCCGCCGATTGGCCCGGTTGTCGTTGATGCCGTTTGCCCGGCCCAAGGCTTCCGCAAGGGTCAGGCGATCCCGGTCGATGGGGAATTCGTTCTGGCCGATTGTTCCGCCGAGTACGGAATAGGTGTTGCGATCCACATCCACATAAAGTGTGTCGCCCGGTTGGAGCAGGATGTTCTGTTCCGGCCGCTCCAGAATGACCGTGAGGGGAACATTGAAGGTCTGATCTCCACGGACCAGTCGAATGGCCGTGTCACGGGCATTGATGCCGGTTCCCCCGGCCTGGGCCAGCACATCGAGGATCCGGTCGCCTGCGGGACTGAGGGGCATCAGCCCGTTCCGCGCCACGCCGCCGAGCACGGTCACCGCATTGCTGCGGCTTTCACCGACGGTGACGATGACCTGGGGATCCACGGCCACGCCCCGCAAAGACCTGACAATCGTTTCGGAGACCTGCGGAATGGTCTTGCCGGCCACATGGACATAGCCCGCATAGGGAACGAAAATCATGCCCTGGGGGTCAACCACCTGCGCCGGAATAGACGTGCTCCCGGCACTGACGCTGCTGCCGCGGTCCGCGCTTGACCCCAATCCAGGCATCCGTGCCGTGAACAATCCGCCTTCGGCGGCTTCAAAGATGGTCACATTCAGGAGATCGCCAACCCCAATGGTCGGCGGCTTCGGTGCCGAGACGGCCGTGAAGCCGCCCTCAAATCCAAGGCTGCGCCGGCCCACCTGGCGGGCCACCTGATCTGCGGTGATGGACAGAAGCACGAAATTGGGTGTCTTGCGGTCTGCCTCCCGCTGGACGGCACCCACGCTGGGGCCTGACCCGGGAAAGGCATTGCAGGCGGCAAGGACGAGGGGAAGGGCACAGACTGCAAAACAGCGGCACAAAGAGCGAATCGGTCGACGTCGGATCATGTCATCTATTTCGCTGGACCAGCCATGGGCATTCCAGATGCATCAGGCGGCCACTCTTGCGGGAGACGGGGCGGGGGTCCCAAGGGGCCGCTGCCCCAACAAGCCCTCAAAGACGGTGTTTACGTGATCGGCGCTGCTCAGGCACCGGTACCGGTCCGGGTGACCCGAAATGCGGTTCCAGACCCAATCTCGCGATGCCATCTGCCCACAAATCGCTTCGACCCAACCCATGCTGTCATGGGGATTGACGAGATGGGCGCAGCCGGCCGCCACCTCCCGATGCGCTTCGATATCCGATGCGATGACCGGAACGCCCAAGGCCAGTCCTTCCGCCACCGGCAGGCCGAAGCCTTCGGCAATGGATGGGGCCAGAAGGCCGCAGGACGAGCCCAGCAGGGAAGCAAGCCCCCGGTCACCAAGCCCAGAAACCTCAACAACGTGGTCGGACAATTGGCGCGAGCGTTCCAGAACATCGCAGATATTCTCGTTCTGCCAGCCCCGGCGGCCCACAAGCACAAGCTTGGGTGCATTGTCGCCAAAGCGACGCACAAGTTCACGCCAGATCGAAAACAGCAGCAAATGATTCTTGCGTGGCTCGATCGTTCCGATGCAGACGAAATAGGGTCGGGCACTGCGGATCGGGACCATGGGGGCCGGATTGCGGAAACAGTCCGCAACGCCAAGCGGCACGACATCCACCGGCGGTGTGCGCATGGTCCGCTCGCGCCAATAGGTCGTGAGGGCCTGACGGGTCGCCTCGGAATTCACGATCACGCGGGAGGCCTGCCGGGACACGGTCTCAAGGCGCCGCTCATGGCGCTCCGAGGAGCCGGGGGAGGAGAATTCCGGGAAATCGACCGGAATGGTGTCATGGATGAAAAAGACAGGGTCGATGCCCGGCCGGCGCAGCCACCGGAAGCGGTTCGCATGCTCAAGCTGGGTGTGGGATGTGTGGATATAGAGGGCCGAGGGGGCCGGTGCCATGGTCCGCAGGCTGCGGCGCAGACGCGTCTGGGACATCAAAAGGCTCGCCAGGGGCGCTGAGAGACTGTTCAGGTGGCGCACACCGGATTTGCGGACCTGAATGCGCTGGCAGCCCTTGGCTTCACCGGATTTGTTCGTCTCCAGCAGGGTTCTGATTTGGTTGAAGGCGAGGTCCTCACCAAAAATCATATCCCGTGTCCAGTGCTGCCGGATCGCCGAGGCGATTTCGCCAACCAAGGACGGGTGGAGGGAGCCGACAAAGGCCCGTGTCGTCACCACGCATTCGGCGGCGATAGTCCGGTGATTGTCGAGCGTCCAGCCCAGATAATCGAGGTCGATCCGGTCAATGCCCGTGGGCGTGGACCGCAGAACGCGGGAACAGATGCGGGTCACATCCAGAAATAGACGCATTTGACCAGTCAGGCCCATGGGGTCCTCCAACTCACGCTGTCCCCCGGGAGCGACCCGCCTATCACCCCACGGCATGATTAACGCTTTGCAAAAAAATGGATCTCCCGAACGCTGGCATCGCTCTGCACGTATGTCGTTGTCAGAACTGTCCCTGAGCCAGTCAAGGTTGCCGGGAAAAGTGAGCACGGTTTAGCATTGCGCCCGCACTATGTCGCCCCTTGTTTTGGCTCACGAATGTCTTTTCCGTCATGGATTTGTCACAGCGGA
>CAYUYV010000064.1:17329-24377 GCA_964449455.1 uncultured Alphaproteobacteria bacterium
CATGGATTTGTCACAGCGGATTGCCCTGCCATGACAGCAAGCTGGGTGCTGCTGAGAGCGCAAAGCTCCCGGTTTGACGTTCGAGGCTCAGGGCCCACCGGCACCCGCTTTGTGTTCGCGCAGGCCAGACGCCAGAACCCACAGCATCATTGCGCCGATTCCGATCAGAATGGCACTTGCCAGAAAGATGGTCGTGCGACGGGGGCGCGTGGGATGATCAGGGTTATGGGGACCGGCGACCCGCTGGAGATAGAGCTGCTGGCGCTCGGCCTGGATCTTGGCCAGGGCAAGGGACCGGAAGGCGGCGGCCATGGCCTTCACCGCCAGCTCATGGTCAACCGACAAACGTTCAAAAGCGGCAATCTTGTCCGCAAGGCCATCGGAACTTGCCGCCGTGCGCTCGCGCTCCCTCATGATCTGCTGTTGCAGGGCCAGGGCCCTTTGGCGCAGGACAGGCAGCTGGGGGCTGTTCCCGGCTGACTGGCGCAGATTGCTAATCTCCGCATTGACGCGCGCCAGTTCCGCGGACAGCTTGCCGACGAGCTCCAGCACGATAATGGAGCTTTTGCCGGGGTCGAGAACGAGCTCGCGGGATCGGTAAACGGCCAATTCCGTCTGTGCGGTGATGAGGTTTTGCCTCGCCTCTTCGAGCGCGGCCTGCGCATCCTCGACCGCGTCACGGCGGGAGCGATCATTCAGGGTATTGACGAAGGCTTCGCTTTCCTCAAGCAGAGCCTGGGCCAGGCGATAACTGTCTTCGGGGTTAAAGCCCTGGGCGCGCACGGTGCTGATGCCGGTCGACGTGTTGTAAGAGACCTCGACGAACAGTTTGAAATGCTCGAAGAATTCCTCCCGGCTCGTACCGTTCAGGAGCGAGGGATAGGAGAAGATAAAATCGCGCCCGCCCTCGGCGAACATCGCGCGCAAGTCCATGCGCCCGCTCAGCCGGTCGACCATGTCACGAGACAGCATGAAATCATGGATGGCAAAGGTGTCGTCAGCAGCCGTCTGCCCACCGACCATCGACAGCATGTCATCCTCATCCGGAGTGGCGATCATCCCGGACCGGACGATAAATTTGGCCTCCGACACATAGCGATCCGCCGCGAAACCCCAAAGATAAAGCGCGACCAAAGCCAGTCCGGCCAGGATCAAATGGACTGGCGTGAACCGGGGCCCGCTACGGCGCCTTGGCGGGCGGCCAGACGGCGCTGGTACGGTGAAATCATCCGGGTCCGGTAAGGGCGAGAGCGCGCCATCATCCCCGGACCGGCGGGGGACACGCAAGGCTGCGGCGCTCTGGCCCGGCAGGATCCGGGCGAGCCAGGTGCCACGGCCTCCCCCCCCATGACGGCCCTCATCGCCCCGCTCCGTGCGGCCATTGCGTCCCCGTGCCGTGCCCCTGGGCTCCATGTGCCGACCTCCCATCACAGCGTGGTATAGGTCGCCGTGGCCAGGGCGACGTCCTCAAACTGGCGGCCCTGCCCCTGGTGGAGGACGAGCGCCGTATTACAATGTTCGTGGACGAAGCCCATATCGTGAATGGCCAGGATCAAGGTCCGTGTGCTCACCTTGCTGAACAACGCATCGAAACATTTTTTCTGGAAGCGCTGGTCGCCCACAAGGATCACCTCGTCAATCAAGAAACAGTCGAAATCGACCGCCAGGGACAGGCCAAAGGCAAGGCGTGCGCGCATGCCGTCCGAATAGAAACGGATTTCCTGGAAAAGACTCTCGCCCAGTTCTGTGAAATCATTGACATAATCGAGAACGTCCTGGAGCGGACAGTCATAGATCGTCGAGATGAAGCGAATGGCGTCATAGCCTGTCATATTGCCTTCAAAACCGCCCCCAAGGGCGATGGGCCAGGACATGCTGACCTGGCGATCGATCGTGCCTGAGGTGGGCCGCTCCACCCCCGCCAGAATGCGGATCAAGGTCGATTTGCCCGAACCATTGCGGCCCAGAACGGCAAGCCGCTCCCCCTGACGGACATTGAAGGACACGCCGTCGAGCACGCGCTTGCCGTCTTTGCGCCCGCCATAGGTTTTGGTGAGGCGGTTCACATCGATAGCGACACCGCCCGATCCTGACCACCTGTCAGGATCAAGATCGCCGCCAGGCGTCGGGCCGGTCTGACCCCTGGGGCCGGGTATTCTGGCCGTGTGTGCGGGAAGATCAGCCCGGGGCATGGCTTGCCACCTCCCGAATGACAAACCGCGCGATCACAAAGATGCATACGGACAGTCCAAATACGATCAGGATATTGAGAATGCGCGTGGGATGACTTGGATAGTCCGGGATCGCCGGTTCCACGATGCGTTCCAGATAGACCTGTCGGCGGCGCGCCTGTTGCTTGGCGTTCTCCAGCGAGGTCATGGCTGCCGTCAAAGCCCGTTCGGCGAATTCCTGGTCCATGAACAGCCGCTCATAGTCCGCGATGGCCTGGGCGATGGAGTCCTCATCCCCGGCAATCTTGCGGCGCTCTTCAACGATCTGCTGCTCCAGGGAGGTGATTGTCCGGCGCACGGCGGCGGCCTGGGGGCTGTCGCTGCGTTCGGGCTCAAGGGCTTGGAGCCGGGCGCGGGCCTGGGCGAGGGACCAGGCCAGCCCTGTGATGGTCTTGCCCAATTCCTCCGTGAGCTGAGTCGGATCGACGAGCAGCGAGCGGGTGCGAAAGGCTGTGATTCGCTCATGGGCTGCCGCAAGGGCAGCCTCCCGTTCGGCCACCTCCTGGACGGCATAGCGGATCGTGTCCTCACGCCACCGCTTGTTCATGCGGTTGATGAGCTCTTCCGCCGCCAGAAGAAGCGCGTTGTTCAAGGCTTGTGAAAAGGCAGGGTCGAAGCTGCGAACCGCGAGCCGGCTCACCCCGCTGGTCGGATCAAACTCAACATCGAGATAGTGCTGAAGATATTTGTGCAGCCGTTCCGCGCTCACCCCATGGAACAGTCCCGGAAAGGCTGCCAGCGAATCGACCGATGCGGCGCCGTAATGGCCCACCAGATCATAGCGGCGCTCAAGAAGCGCCACCGCATCCCGAGAAATCAGGAACTGGTGGACCACAAAGCCGTCGTCCTGGGTGCGGGCCAGACCTGCCGTTTGGAGGATCTTGTTGAACACGCTCAGGCCGCTCGCGTTCGGCTTGCGCACCACGAAACTCGATGTCGAGGTGTATGACGGTGTGGCGACCACACCATAGTAAAGGGCTGCGGCCAGGGTGGGCATAACCACGAGGCACAGCATCAGGGCATGTCGACGGAGTGTCGCGCCCAATCGGGGCTTTGGTGCGCGCCGTGCCTGGCGCCGCCCTGGCCCGGTGATTTCCACCAAAGGCGCAAAGGAATCCCGTGCCTTGACTGTGTTCATGCGTCCCGTGCTGTCCGGCTGCCCGTTGGGGTAGTGCCATCTGGCCCTCGCTCTCGCGGGAAAGCGTCCCTGCGCTGTTTCCCGCGATCGGTGGGCCGGTGTCAAGACTATGTCACTGCAGTGGGAATGTGCGGAAAAGGGGGCGGTATCGTCGTTGAGGCCCTCTGGGACCAAGCAAAAAGGGGCAGCCGCGGATCCCCGCGGCTGCCTCCCATTCAATCCTGCACGTCAAGCGTCAAGCGACAGAGAATTCGAAATCGAAATCGGCGAAGACGGTGCCCTGTCCGCCGTTCTCCGAGTACATCTGCAGGCTGATCGCATGGTCGCCGACGCCGAATGTCGGGCCGTGCAGGAAGTCATCACCCCTGTTGCCGTAGAGGGAGTAGATCTCCAGGTTATCGATCCGGCTCCGGTGCAGATAGGACAGGCGCATGGATTCGATGTCCGGCGCTTCGTCCGTCGTCTCCACATAAAAGCCAACCGGGCCCGCATCAAGCAGCAGATCCTTGTCGAGCACATCGCCATAGCTCACCTCGGTCACAACCTCGTCTGTCGTTTGAGAGGTAGTCACGATGAAGGCCCGGATATACTCAGCACCATCGGGAACGGAAGGCGCGGCAGCGGGCGGCGGGGTGGGCGCATCATCCTGAGGCGTGCTCGGTGCTGACAGCTCGAAATTGACTGTTTCGTCAAGGAGAAGCGTGCCGCCCCCGTTGCCCTGTTCGAAGATCTGCAGCGACAGGCTGTTCTGACCGTCCTGAAGGCCTGTGCCAAGGATGTAATCGCCATTCATGCGATCACCGAACAACGCAAATGGCGAGAAGTTTTCGGTCTGACTGGCGCCACCATTTGCCGACAGCACCATGCTGCCAATGGGAGTTTCCGGGGAAGCCGCGGTGACACTGATGGTCAAGGCATCCCGGGGAGCGTTGGCAATGTCATCAGTGCTCACGCCATTGGCAGGCGTGATGCCACTGCCCGGAATGATCTCGCCAAGGAGGATGTCAGTCTCCGCATTGACGAGGCTGAACACGAGATCATCAATGCTGATGCTGAGGACACCCGGATCCGCTTCAGGCGGCAGTGCAAGACCGGCATTTACGCCAGTTTGCTGGCCCCCATCGGCAAGCGCGAAAACATCCGTAACGCCCTCATTCGAGGCATTTGTTCCGGTGACGTCGCTATCGCCCGCTTCGTTCCCCACATTGGCGGTGACGAAGTCTCGACCTTGATCGTCCGCCTCGAAGGCGACGCGGTAGGTTCCGGCCTCAAGGCTGTTGAAGGCATAGGTGCCGTTGGCAGCGGTCTGAGTCGTCGCCACCTGCTGGCCGGATCCGTTGAGGAGACGCACGGTCGCGCCCGAGACCCCCGTTTCCGCGTTGTCGTACCGGTTGTCCCCATCGAGGTCGACAAAATAGCGGCCCGCCACGGATCCTGTGGGATCGGGCTCCTCAATGGCCAGATCGAAGGTCACCGTTTCGTTGAGATAGACCGCACCCGTGGCATTGGGGTTTTGATAGACGAGAAGGGCCAGCGTGTTTTCGCCGTTCTGCAGCCCGGCCCCGGTCAGGTAGCCTGTGTCGTTGTCGCCATAGAGCGCGTAGGGGACGATATTCTCCGTCTGTGTGCTGCCATCATTGGCCGTGAGCCTCATGCTGCCAATGGAGGCATCCGTCGAGGCCGGCGTGACGCTGATCGTCAAAGATCCACGCGGCGCGTTGGCGATGTCATCGGCCGTTACGCCCTGCGCCGGTGTGATGCCACCATCCGGATTGATCACGCCAAGGACGGTATCCGTCGAGGCGTCGATCAAGGTCAGGACGAGATCATCAACATCGAAGGTGCCATCACCAGGCTCGGGTGGGGACACAGGGTCTTCATCGTTGGGAGGCAGAGTAACACCCGACAGCGGATACTGGTCCCAGAATGCAAGGGCGTCCTGGGGCGTTCCATCCTGATTGCCCGTGAGCGCATAGAACAACATGCCAGCGTCAGACGGGTCATTCACCTTGCCCCGGGCATTGACCATCATCTCGCGCATTTCCTGAAGCACGGGATCGGTCGTGTCGTCCAGAAGGGTCCAGTTGCGGTTGTTGAAACCTCTGTCGTTGTTGCTGCCGTTGTTCTGGTCGCGGATCTCCAGCAACGCGACTTCAGGGAAATCGCTCCGGATGTCAGCCCAGGTGCGGGCCTGGGTTTCGCCAGGACGGTTCACCACATCCCGATTTTCGTTCCACCCGCTGTGGGACAGGAGCGAAATGTTCGAAAGGTTCTGATTGCTGGTGCCTTCAAGACCTCGATAGATGGCTTCCATGGGGCCACCCTCAATCGAAAGGATTTTCTGGCCCGAATTGAGAATATCCGTCAGCGCCTGAGTCGCGGCTGCGGTTCCTTGGGTGTAGTCATAGGTCTGTATGCCGAGGCTTTCGGCGAAGGCTGCGCTCTCACGCATGGCCTGGACCTGATAGGCATCGTCCCGTTCAGCAAGATTGTTGCTGTAAAAGAATGTGATCTTGTCCTCGATGCCGGCGGCCTTCGCCAGCGCCGCTGCGACGGGCAATGCAGCGATGTCATCATCGTCGTTATTGTTGCCGTCGAAGTGAAAGAGGATCTGGTCATATTCCGCGATCAGCTCGTCCGCGAAGGGATCATTTGGAGCGCCGCCGGGATCACTGGGAGGAACAACGGGATCAGAGGCGCCGCCGTCAGTGATAAACTGGGAACTCTCGGCATTATTGCTTGGGCCATCCCTGCCGTAACCCTTGTAGAGTTCAAAGGAATCCATGTGATAGCCGTTCGAGCGGCCGCCAATGGTGATGATGTGCGTGCCGGCCGATAGATTGAACTCCGCCCGCGGATTACGATCATCATGGGATTGCGAATCGATGGTCTGGGAATAGCCCCAATTGCCGTTGCTGCCGGCGCCGAAGATCTTGATGAAGCCCTTGTTTTGGTTATCCGCGAGGGACTTAATGGACGAGACCTGATAATTCTCCGCATCTTCATTAATTTTGAGCCAGAAATCGTTTTTCTTATCGTTTTCGCCGCCCGGATCCCGTGATGCCCTGGCGCGGAGCTGGTAAACGCCGCCTTCACCCTCCGGAATCACGATCTTGTATTCCAGGAGGCTGTCATCTGGCGGGAACCGGTTATTGCTGGTGCTGCTCGCCGGGCCGTAAAGATAGTAGCCGCTGCCCTGAAACCCTTGTTGATTTGTGCCGGGATTGGGACTGGAGAAATAGGTCCAGTCGCCGCCAGGATTCGTGCCGCCGCTCCCGTCCTCGATCTGGATCTTGAAGCGGTACTTGTTGCCGTCCTTGAAACCGCCAAAATAGCCGTCGGACGGAGTGTTCCCGTTCATTGCCTCTATCCTCATTACGATCGGTTCATAAGTGATCCGTTTCCATCCCAATGTCGTACGGATCGATTGCGGCGCCAGCGTTACTCAGGGCACGGTTGAGATGGAAGTTACAAATCCCTCGGTCCCATCACCTTGCGTATCAATAAGAAACTGACCCGCATGAGTGGTGTCGATTGGACCGCGGTGAAACCCATCCGCGCTGGGTTACGCCTTCTCGACTAGTGTGGCGGGTCAGGCATTCGCCCGAATGATCGGCAGGCTCTGTAGCGAATGCCTGACCCAAGAGCCACACGAGCAATTTGTTGTTTCTCGTGTCGT
>CAYUYV010000065.1:0-7024 GCA_964449455.1 uncultured Alphaproteobacteria bacterium
GGTCGCGGCACCGTCATGGACCTCGCCGATCTTATGGCTCACCCCAGTGTAATAGAGGATGCGCTCAGTCGTCGTGGTCTTGCCGGCGTCAATATGCGCCATAATCCCGATATTACGGTAGTCCTCGAGCGGCGTTTGTCTGCCCATCTTCGCACCTCATGCCCCGGGGCCTAAGTCGATCATCTCCCGCGGAACCAGGGACCCATCCCCAACCCCACGCCTTAAGCGCCATGCGGACAATTCTTACCGTTGCCCTTACCAGCGGTAATGCGAGAACGCCCGGTTGGCATCTGCCATTTTGTGGGTGTCCTCACGTTTCTTCACTGCCGACCCCCTGTTCTGGGAAGCGTCAAGAAGCTCGCCGCACAAGCGGTCCCGCATGGTCCGCTCATTGCGATTGCGCGCCGCCGTAATCAGCCAGCGGATGGCCAGCGCCTTGCGCCGTTCCGGCCGAACCTCGACCGGGACCTGATAGGTCGCACCACCGACCCGGCGCGAACGCACCTCAATGGCCGGCGATACATTGTCGAGCGCCTCGTGAAAGACCTGCACCGGATCCTGGGAGGTCTTTTTGTGAACCTCGTCAAAGGCTCCGTACACGATACGCTCGGCGACGGACTTCTTGCCGTCATACATAAGACAGTTCATGAACTTCGTGACTGTCAGATCCCCGAATTTCGGGTCGGGGAGCACTTCTCTTTTTTCCGCACTATGCCTGCGCGACATATCTGTCTCCAGAACCTGTTCCGCGTGGGGCGCATTTTCGCGCCGCCCAATCGATCGAGCGCAACGCGCTTATTTCGGCCGCTTCGCACCATATTTGGAGCGACGCTGCTTCCGGTCCTTCACCCCTTGCGTGTCCAGGCTGCCGCGCAGGATGTGGTAGCGCACGCCCGGCAAATCCTTCACCCGGCCGCCGCGCAGCAGGACCACGGAGTGCTCCTGAAGATTATGGCCCTCACCAGGGATATACCCGATCACCTCATAGCCGTTCGTCAGGCGGATTTTCGCGACTTTCCGTAAGGCCGAGTTCGGCTTTTTCGGTGTCGTCGTATAAACCCGAGTGCACACACCGCGCTTTTGCGGGCAGGCCTCCAAGTGAACCACCTTGTTCCGCTTGACCGGTGCGCGCCGCGGCTTGCGAATGAGCTGATTAATCGTCGGCATCGTAACTTTCTTCCGGATCACCCGTTGCGAGCCGGGCCAAACCCGCCTCTCGAAGCCCGCGCGACCATCCCTCAGTGGACGGTGCAAAGCGGACACCAAAACACAGTGCAGGGCCTGCAACGCTGGACAGCTCCCAATCGGGAACCCACAGTGATGCGGACCCAAGACCGTCCCTACACAGGGCACGGCAGTAACCCATACGGATCAGAGACCCCGGAGGGACCCTTCCCCACACGTCTATCCTTGACAGGTCGGTTTTGGGTGGCGTCTAGACCCTGCACGATCGAAACGGCATCAAAGCCCACTGTTGCAAGCGGGCCGAGCCAGCACCAACGATCATGAGGAAATAGGGCCTACAGCCCATCCCAAGCGAGAAAACGCAAGCTACTCACGTCTTCACGCCACGTCAAGCTCGCGAGCGAGCAAGCGCTGTCACGTGCGTGACGCGTTTAATAGGACCTCGGCGCGGGCAGCGCAAGTCCCGATTTACGTTTCGTCGAGCTTCTTGAAGATTTGATGGCTGGCGCGGTTAACAAAGGGCAAAGCGGGAGTCCGGCCAGGGCCTTCCATGGCCCTCATCTGCAATAAAGTTGCGGCTATGGCTGAGAGTTTAGCAGCAATCCGCGTCACATGGGCAGCTTGATCCCGGGCCTGCTTCAGGGGCTTGGCGCAAGGCTCGCGCATTCATCGCCGCCCTCAATCATCACCGCCCTCAATCATCGCCGCCCCATAAGGGCGGCCACCGCGAACCGTGCCGGCGTGCCGACAAAGAAACGCTAAGGGGGAAACAGGCTGTTTCCCCTGGCGCTAACTCATAGGTGATTTCGCGTCGCGCAGGCCCGCGATGCCGCAAAGCCCCAGATGCCAATCAGCCCAGGATGGACGCCATCTGTGCCTGGGCATTGCCAAGAAGGGAGACCAAAAGCGCCGGCAGGAGACCCCACACCAGATAAAAGGCGGCAAGGGCAATACCGGCCAGAGCCGTCAGCACCAAACCAATGAGCGTTCCAACCGGAAGCTCACCCCGGCGACGCGCGAAAACCGTCATGCCAAAGAGGATCAGCCCCAGGAGACCCGCGGCAAGACCTGGCCAGAGGAACCACTCAGCCATCGGGAGAAGGCCGAAAAGCAGGATGATCTCATCCGCGTCCATGGTCATGCCAAAGACTGTGCCCAACCCGATAACGCTCACCGCTCCCGTCACCGCGGTCAGCCACGCGAGCGGGCGGGCCCCCATGGTCGACACGACCTCTTTGCCGGGTCCAGGCTGGTTGACCAGGCGGGCCACCGGGGCGACCGAATAAATCAGGGCACCGAGGATCAAAATGGCCGAGGAGAACACAACCCAAATCCCCGGCACCATGAGAGATTTAGGATCCTTCGCCCCAAGCACCGCCAGTCGCGCCGGCGCGTCCGTCACATAAAGCGGTGCGGAAAAATCCGGTGTTTCCACCTCTTGCAGGCAGCTCTCATCCACCGGGGCCGCCGGATCATCCATAAATGCCGTGATCAGCTTCGGGGCGCATTTGACCGAACGCGTTGGACCATGACCTGCATGGGGGAACTCCAGATAGGTGCCCCTGGTGAAGCCTGGCAGGATTCCTTTGGCCAGCGGCGGCGGCGTGGCCGGATCAAGCGCCCCCTCAACGATCAGTGTGCGGATATCAGTCTGGACCTGTGTGTATTCGCCAGCCGGCCGCGGCTCAAGGCCGAACTCACGGCAGACCTGATCAAGTGCCGCACCCGTTCCAGGCTGGTAGAAGGTGAGCGCGAAAGTGGGATGAGCCTCCGCATCAAGACGGGCCCCCTCTTCGATATTCAGCATCCAGCCATCGCGGCAATATATGGTCCAGAACATGCCTCGGCTGTTGCCGCCCCCGGCGAGGCCGGTGGCCGTGAGGAGACGGAACCGCTCCACATCTCCCGCCTGCATCACGGTGTTCATGGCCGCGATGGTCGCCGGGATGAAGGGATAGGTCTTCTCGTCATAGAACATGCTGTAGATCGCGCCGCCAAGCAGATCCGGCAGAACCGCAAAGCGCCCCGAAGGAAAAGCTTCCTTGTCAATCGCATTGATGACATGGGCGTCTTCCTGCGCCTTCACCATCACGTCCCGCAAGGTTTGCGTGAAGTCGGGATAGGTCTGCGCACAGACGGGATCGGCGTTGCAGGTCTCCTGGAGCAGGCTCAAGGAGCGCTCCAAACTTTGTGCCCGGCGGATTGGCCGAGCCTCCCGGTCGAGGGGCACAATGGCATCGAGCACGGCGGCGCGGATGCCTTCCGGGTCCTCACGCAAATAGGCCTGGCCCACCACGGAGCCGTAGGAAATACCCCATGGGTTCCATTCATCAATGCCCAGGGCCCGGCGCAGGACTTCCATATCCCGCGCCGACTCGATCGTGGAATAACCACTCAGGTCGACGCCGGCCCTGTCTGCGCGGGTCAGACAATCACGCACCCGTTCAACGACGTCGGCTTCGGCGTCTTCGATGGTGAGGGCATTGGCCCTGGCCGGCTCCCGCAAACCGTAAAACGGACAGAAATCGCCGGAGAACCCGATGCCGCGCTGCTCCAGGATGTACAGATCGCGGTGATCGACGACGCCATGGTTCTTCAGCCGGCGGACATAGCCCGTCACGGCCACACCGGGGCCGCCGGTGATGTAGAGGATCGGGTCATCCCGGTCCTCGCTTTGATCCGACTCATCCTTGTGCTTGTCCGTCGGACGGGCTGCGATTTTCACGAAATGCAGCTCGATCATGCGGGTGTCCGGATCGTCCCGGTTCTCCGGCACTTCCAGAAGACCGCAGCGGACCTCTCCGGGCTTGTAGTCCACCTTGCCGGCAAAGGGACAGATGACCGAGTCAATGCGGCCCGTGTCCCGGGCAAAGATGCCTGTGCCGAACACACTGGCCTGCTCGTTTTCTTCAATCGGCGGAGCCAGGGGCTCAGGAGTAAGGGGCTCGGGAGTAAGGGGCTCGGGGGTCAATTTTTCCGGAATGGACGGCGCGGTCGTGTCAGTGACCTCGCTCGCTGCTTCATCGGCGACGGTTTCATCCGCTTCTGTTTCGGGCGCCGGCTGGGCCGCCCCATCCAGATCCCCCCTATTGAGGGCGAGGAACGCGGCCGTGGCCCCGCTGCCCGGCGCGTCGGCGACGGGTGCAACGGCGGCAAAGGGCCCGCCCCAGCCAAGAACTGTTGGCCAGGGCCGCTCAGTCTGCTGAGGAGCAGCCGAGACAGGTGCGGACGATAGTGACAGGGCCGCACCCCACAGCGCGGCGGCTCCAAACAGGACGGTCAAGCGGCCCATGGCCCTCTCCTTGAAAATTCATCCGGCAACGCTGTTCCAGCCGATCCTTGTCAGCCGCCCGAACCACCACGGACCATATCCATAAGGGCCATGGCCGTCGCCATGGGCATCACGTTCCAGAAGACGAGGAATGTGGCATAGGCCACGCCGGCAAGACCCGTGAGGCCCAGCCCGACCAATGTGCCAATGGGCAGCATGTCCCGGCGCCGCGCCAGCACGGCCAAGACCAAAGTGACAAGCCCGAACACACCGGCGGCAAGACCGGGCCATGTGAACCACTCCCCAGCCGGCAGCAAGCCGAACAGCAACAGAGCCTCATTGGCCTCGGCGGTCATGGAAACGACAGCCCCAAGACCCACCACGCTCACGGCGCCGGTGAGAGCGGTCAGCCAAGCCAGGGGACGGGCCCCCGTGGTGCCAACGGTTTCCTTGCCTTTACCGGCCTGATTGATGGAGCGAGCCAGCCCGCCCATCGTGTAAATCAGCGCACCGAGAACCAGAATCGCCCCGGAAAGGCCACCCCACAGCCCGGGCAACATTAGCTTTCTGGGGTCTTCGCCCCCAAGGGCAAGGAGGCGGGCTGGTGCATCGGTCAAAAAGAGCGGCCCGGAAAAGGTCGGCGGCTCCATATCATCCGCACACGACGTATCCACCGGCTTGTTGGGCGCGTCATAGAATTTGGTCAGGAACGTTCCGGCACACGCCACGGAGCGGGTCGGGCCATGGCCGGCATAGGGGAACTCCACATAGGTCCCGTTGGAAAAGCCCGGCAGGATCGTCTCGGCAAGAGGCGGCGGGGTGATGGGATCCATCCGGCCTTCTGCGATGATTGTCGGGATATCGGTCTCGATCATCACATAGTCCTCGGCCGGACGCGGCATGATCCCCCCAGGCTCGCAGCCCTGGGCCAGGTCCTCTTCTTCAAAGAGACCGGTAAAGAAACCTTTGGACAGGATCGGGAACTCGCGGGCCTCTTCCCGGCCGGCCTCGATGATGCCATCGATCCAGCCGTCATTGCAGTAGATGGCAAAGGACATGCCGCCCGCGCTCGTATCGCCAACGCCCTTGGACACACCCAGCAGCTCGAACCGCTTCACATCACGGGTCTTGGTGACTCGGTCAAGGGCGTCGATCACCGCCGGAATATAGGGATAATTGTCCTGCTCGTAGAACAGACTGAACGGCAGCCCGGCGACCAGGGACGGCAGGACCGTCACGGTCCCCTTGGGAAAAGCTTCCGTGTTGGCAGCCCGCACAGTGATCGGCTCCCGATCGACAGCGAGGATGGCGTCTCGGATCTGCTGGCCCATATCAGGGAAATTGGTCCGGCAGGTCTCATCATCCGCACACAAATCGGATAGAATCTTCACATCACGGTCGAAATACCGGGCAACATTGAAGAAATTGATGTCCTGAGCCAAAGGCACGATCGCATCGAGCACCGCTGCCCGGATGCCTTGCGGATCCTCCCGCAAATAGGCCTGGCCGAGGACCGAGCCGTAGGAAATGCCCCAGACATTCCAATCGTCAAAGCCCAGGGCAATGCGCAGGGCCTTCACGTCGCGGGCGTTCTCGATGGTGCTGTAGGCGGACAGATCAACACCGGCTTTTGTGGCCTGCCGAAAGCAATCCGCGATACGGGCAATCGCGTCCGCCTGTGCTTCCTGCGCTGTCGAGGCATTGGCCCGCAAGGGATTGCGCAAAGAGAAGAACGGACAGAAATCGCCGGAATTGGCGATGCCCCGTTGTTCGAGGATGTAAAGATCTCGGTGATCCACGACACCGTGATTCTTCAGCCGGCGGACATAACTGAGCACAGCCACGCCAGGACCGCCCGTCAGATAGATGATCGGGTCTGCCCGGTCGGTAGACGTGTCGGTCTTGTCTTTATGGTCCTCTTCCGGGCGTGCACTGATCTTCACATAGAGAAGCTCGATCCGGCGCGTCGTCGCCGCCTCACGGTTTTCCGGAACCTCCAGAAGGCCGCAGGACACCTCGTCATACTCGTAATCGACCTGGCCTGCGAAGGGGCAGATGACCGGTGTGGTCTTGAAAGTATCCCGGTCGAACAAGGGATCGGCGATTGCGGGCCCGACCTGCTGCCCCACAAAACGCGGCAAGGTAGAGATTGCGGTCTGATCCGCTTGTGCGGTTGGCTCGGCGATGGCGCCCTCGCCCTCCAGCGCATCAGCGGCCGCTTCGGAAGTCGCGGGTTGTTCGGGCGCTGCCGGTTCAGCCGGCGCGGGCTCAACAGGAGCCGCTTGGGCTGGCGCAGGGCCAGCGGGGGCAGGCTCAGCGGGGGCCGGCTCAACGGGCTCGGTCGGTGCAGGCTCAGACGGGACCGGCTCGGCCGGTGCGGGTTCAGACGGGACCGGCTCGGCCGGTGCGGGTTTAGCGGGCGCGGGTTCAGCAGGTGCAGGCGCCGCGGGCGCAGGATCAGACGGTTCCTCGACAGGCGCCTCCGGCTCAGGGATCGCCGCCGGTTCCGCATCTTCCGGGACCGTCGGTGCGGCGGGCGCAGGCTCCGGCGCTTCGGCTTGGACTGGC
>CAYUYV010000065.1:7124-17642 GCA_964449455.1 uncultured Alphaproteobacteria bacterium
GGGACTGGCTCTTCGGCTGGGACTGGCTCTGGAGCAGGGTTCGCGTCAGCGGGAGCCGGCTGGGCCGGCTCGCTTTCCGACTGGGCCAGAACAGCATGGGCGCTGCTCAGGTGCAAAATGGCCGCGAACAAACCGGTGAAGAGAAGCCACACTGCACGCCTGGCCATGATGTCCCCCACTGCTGTGCCTGGAAGCAACACCATAGCAATTGCAAGCACAAAGAGCCAGGGGCCCAGTCATCACCCCCGTGTTAG
The DNA here is from genome assembly GCA_964449455.1 of uncultured Alphaproteobacteria bacterium. GTDB lineage: Bacteria > Pseudomonadota > Alphaproteobacteria > JAJFIK01 > JAJFIK01 > CAYUYV01. The sequence goes on from CAYUYV010000065.1 coordinate 7,379, forward strand.
CCAAATCAAGGGAGCAAGGACTGTCGCAAAAGTGCCGTAGGCGGCAAATGAAAACGCGATATCACCGATGCTTGCACCACTATCGAGCATGATGCCCATGAACGCGGGCGCCAGGGCTGTCGAAAACACCATGAGAGATGTGGTCAGCGCCCGAATAGCCCCAAGATGCGCCGTGCCATAAAGCTCTGCCCACAGCGCACCCGAAGTCGCGGCGAACGCGCCCTGGCTGATCCCGGCAAAGCCCAATGCGAAAGCCAGGGTTTCCGGCCCAGATCCGGCCCCAAGCACGAGCATGCCGGCCACCAGGGGAATCAGCGCCCCGGGAAACAGGCGCCGTGCCGTGAAACGATCGACCAGGAAGCCACCGACAAAGGCTGTCACAACCGTCGCCGCCGCATAGACGGGAATGGCAGCCACGAAAGCGAGCCGCTCCCAGCCCTTCTGCTCAGTGATTTCCACCTGCACAAAAAAGACCGCCGTATTGATGAACCCAGGCGCCAGAACCGCCGGTAGAAGAGTGTAAAAGCGCCAATCCTGGATCATGTCCCGGCGGGTCAAGGATGGGGTGGCTGACAAAAGCCCCGTCTCGGCCCCTGCGCCATCCAGACTGTTGCTTGCCGCGTCCTTTTCCGTCGTCGTGCCACGCGCCAACAGAATCTGAAGCAGCGGCAAGACCACGACAATAAGGACGGCCGCGGCGGCCGCCCAGCTCCCGCGCCAGCCCACACTCGCAACGACGACCACCGTGGCCAGCGGCATCACTGTTTCGGCGGCAGGATGGCCCATGGTCGCCAACGAGATCGCCCGCCCACGCATCCGGTCAAAGGAGCGTGCCATGGTGGTGACTGCGATATGGGACATGAGCCCCTGCCCGCACAGGCGCAAGAGCAGGATCGCCCCATAAAGCACGACAACGGAAAAGGGTGGCACGAAAGCCATCATCAGTGTGGCCACCGTCAGCCCCAGGACGACAACCATGCTGTAAATGCGCAAGTCCACCCGGTCGATCAGGGCGCCCACATAGACGAGCAGCCCAGCACTTGTCAGCGTGGCCAGGCCGTAAACCGTGCCGAAACCGGCATGGCTGAGACCGTAAAGCCCCCGCAGATCCGCACTAAACTGGGCGATAAAATAGGTCTGGCCAAACGCGCCGAAAAACGCCATGGCAAAGCCGAAGGCGAGCAGCCGTGCATGGCGTTTGATAAAGCCAAGATATGTCAAAGGTGCCCCATCCATCCCGGCGGAAGCGCTGTCGCCACCCGCTCGTGCGCATCAATAGGGCAAAAAGCGGACCCAGGGCAAAGAGCAGACACTGGGCAAAGAGCGGATGAGGCTATCGTTTTTTCGCCGCGCCTCCAACGCAGTCCCGGCCCCAGGTCGGCCGGACCGGACTTCAGCAGATGCGGGGCAGTGGATCGCCCACCAGCCAGTCCACCATGCGACGCCCCCCCATGGGCGTTTCCATCTGGACAAAACCGTTGGGGTCATCGGTCATGGTGCCAATAATTGCGGCATCCCGTCCCAGCGGATGCCCCTTGAGGGTGGCCAGCGCCGTCTCGGCCTCGTCCGGAGCCACGATGGCGATCAGCTTACCTTCATTGGCGAGATAAAGGGGATCGACCCCCAGGATCTCACAGGCCGCCTCCACCGTGCGACGAATGGGGATCGCGCTCTCCTGCAACTCGGCGCCAGTGCCGCTTGTGCGAGCGATTTCATTGATGGCCGTGGCAAGACCGCCGCGAGTCGGGTCCCTCAGCACACGAACACCCTTCACCGCGCCCATGAGCGCGGCGACGAGATCATGGAGCGGCGCCGTGTCGCTCTCGATTGGCGCCATCAGGGGCAAGGCTTCGCGGGCCGCCAACACCGTCACGCCGTGATCGCCCATCGTGCCGGAAACAAGGATCTTGTCGCCGGGCCGAGCCCGGTCGGCCGCCGGAGGTTCTGCAACGCTCTCAAGGATGGCGCCGATCCCTGTGGTGGAAATGAAGACGCCGTCGCCTTTGCCCCGCTCCACGACTTTGGTGTCCCCGGCAATGATGGCCACACCCGCCTCACGGGCCGCCTCGGCCATGGACTCTACGACCTTTTGAAGCTCCGCAAACGCAAAGCCCTCCTCCAGAATAAAGCTTGCCGTCAGATAGAGCGGAACGGCGCCAGCCATGGCCACATCATTGATGGTGCCGTGGACGGACAATGAACCGATATTCCCCCCAGGGAAGAACAAGGGCTTGACCACATGGCCATCGGTGGCCACCACCATGCGTTCCTTGCCGGCGAAACGGGCCTGGTCGTCGCCCCGGTCAAGTTCCGGATTGGAAAAGGCGGGCCTGAACAGCTCCTCGAAAAGCTGGGCCGAGGCCTTGCCGCCCGCCCCATGGGTCAGCTCTACGGCCCCCCGGCGCAAGTCCAGCTTGCGGGTGAACAGACGGTCCCGGACAATAGGCTTGCCCGTCTCCCGATCGGGTATCCGGGTCATTCCGCAGCCACGCCGCGAACCGGCGCCTCCCTGAACCGTCCGTAGAGATAATGGGCCGCACACGCCCCTTCCGGAGACACCATGCAGGACCCGAGCGGATGTTCCGGCGTGCAGGCATTGGCAAAGACGGTGCAGTCCCGAGGTGCTTTCTCCCCGCGCAGGATTTCGCCGCAGGCACAAGCCTTATGGTCGGGCCGCGAGATATAGGACATGGCGAAACGTTCTTCCGCATCGAAACGCTGATAGGACTCAGACAGGCGCAAAGCGCTGTTGGGGATCGATCCCAGACCGCGCCATTCGAACGACTCCCGGATAGCGAAGACCTCCTCGCACAGGGCAATGGCCTTGGCATTACCACCATCCCGCACGGCGCGAGCGAAGGTGTTTTCGACCTGGGCCTCCCCGTTGTTCACCTGACGGACGAGTTGCAGAATGGACTGCATGAGGTCATTGGGCTCGAACCCGGAAATGACGATGGGCTTGGCCCATTTTTCCGCCGCCCCTGCATAGGAATCGGCACCAATGATGGTGGAGACATGGCCCGGGCCCACAAAGCCATCAAGGCGCGCGCCCGTTGCGCCGCCACCCGTCATCATGATGGCGTCGATGGCGGCTGGAGTGAGCACGTGGTTGCAAAACACGGAGAAATTGGTCAGCTCCCGCTCCGCTGCCATTTTGAGAGCCGCCGCCGTGGGCGGTGTCGTGGTCTCAAAGCCAATGGCGAAGAACACCACCTCCCGGTCCGGATTGGCACTGGCCATCTCCACGGCCTGGACCGTGGAATAGACCATGCGTACATCACCGCCTTTGGAGCGGGCGCCAAGCAGGGTTGCGCCATCCGTCCCCGGAACACGCATCAGATCGCCATAGGTGGCGAGGACCACTTCGGGGCGCGACGTGACAAGTTCAATGGCCATGTCCAGCCGACCAACCGGCAGTACACAGACGGGACAGCCTGGCCCGTGGATCATCTCCACCGTGTCCGGGAGCAGGTCCTCAAGGCCAAAACGGCACAGGGCGTGGGTGTGGCCGCCGCAGAATTCCATGAGCCGGTAGACCCGGCCCGGCGCGGCCTCTTCATGGATCCGGGCCGCAATGGCGCGGGCGGCGTCGGGATCGCGAAACTCGTCGACATATTTCATGGCTGCCCTCCTGCCGCTTCAGGCCGCGCCAGTCCATCCGTGTTCGAACCGCCGGCCTTCATCAGCGCAATCTGCTCGGCGGCGAGCGCCGGATCGATCTTGGACAGCGCATATCCCACATGGACAACGACAAAATCGCCCGGCGTCACATCATCAAGAAAGGCCAGGGAGACCGGCACCTGAACACCGTCCACATCCACCGTCGCCGTTTCGCCTTCAATCCGGACCACCTCGCCCGGCAGGGCCAGACACATGGCACCCTCCCTTTATCGTTTTTGCCTCATTGGATCGTCTCACGCTCGATCGTCTCACGCTCGACTGTCTGAAGGGCCGCGACCCAGGCCTGGCCCAGGCTGAGGCCCCCGTCATTGGCCGGAACCCGTTCCGGCAGCACAGCAGTCATTCCCCGACGGAGCAACGCATCGACCAGTGTCTCCGTCAGCACTTTGTTCTGAAGACAGCCCCCAGACAGTCCGACCCGGCGCTCTTGGGCTCCGATCCGGGCAAGACCATCATCCGCCCAGTCGGCCAGTGCTTCGGCAAGCGTGCCATGGACCAACTCCGCGCCCATTTGCGGCGCAACGCCCTCAGCCAACACCGCCAGTAAAGGGGCGAAATCCAGGGTGGCGTCATCATGCCGGATCGTCCAGCCGCCGCGCATGATCCGGGGCCGCTCCACCAGCGCCTCAAGGGCCATGGGCGCCGCCCCTTCAAATGCCGTCTGGGCCCCGCCGATGGGCTCCACCCCCAACAATCCACAAGCGGCGTCGAACAATCGCCCTGCTGAGGAGGTGGCCGGTGCATTGACCCCGCGGTCGAGCATGGCGGCCAAAAGATCCGCTCCGCGATGATCCGCGAAGCGCCGCGCGATCTCACCGCCCCGTGCCAGAGCATGGAGCGCAGCGGCCCCCATGCGCCAGGGCTCCCGCGCCGCCCGATCGCCCCCAGGCTGGGCCAGCTTGGAAAAACTGCCCAGATGGCGCAAGCCGGTCCCATCCAGCACCAGCCGTTCACCGCCCCAGCTTGAGGCCCCATCCGCGCCAAGACCAAAACCATCCAACGCCAGGCCGAGCAGCGGGCCGTCCAGATGATGCTCCGCCACCAGGCCGGCAAGATGGGCATGGTGATGCTGAACCCGGATCAGCGGTATCCCCAAATCCTCCGCCATCTGCGCGCCAAAGCATGTGGAGGCAAAATCCGGGTGCAGATCGCATGCAAGGCGCTCGGGCCGAACCTCTAGGATCTCAAGCAGGTGGGCCACGGTCTCCCGGAAAAAGGCAAGGCTCGCCGGCCCATCGAGATCGCCGATATGTTGAGACACAAAGGCTTCATCGCCCCGGGTGACGCAGATGGTTGACTTTAGCTGTCCACCCAATGCGAGGACGCTCGGCACCTTCATGGGCAGGCGGATGGGATCGGGAACAAAGCCACGGGCCCGCCGCAGCAGCCGGGGCGCGCCCGCAATCACCCGCACCACACTGTCGTCGCATCGCACCACAATGTCCCGGTCATGGGTCACGATGGCATCGGCAATATCCGCAAGCCGATCCTCCGCCTCACCATTATCCGTCACCAGGGGTTCGCCGCCCGGATTGGCGCTGGTCATCACATAGGCAGCCGCCTGGGGCTGCTCCAGCCAGGCCGTGCCCTCCGGCGCCCCGGCCGCCGCGTGGAAAAGAAGAACATGGAGCGGCGAATAGGGCAGCATCAGCCCCACCGTGGACAGACCATTCGATACGCCGGGCGCAAGGCCCGCATCCTGCCGGGCACGGGCGATGACGACGGGCCGTGACGGCGCCACAAGGGCCTCAGCATCCAGCCGATCAAGATCCGCCAGCTGACGGGCCGAGGCCAGGCCAGTCACCATCACGGCAAAGGGCTTACCATCGCGCCGTTTGCGCGCGCGCAGACGATCCACGGCCGTTGCATTAAACGCATCCACAGCAAGGTGGAAGCCCCCGATCCCCTTGATGGCCAGAATCTCACCTGCCTTCAGCCGGGAGACAATCTCCTCGGGCGCCATGGACAGGCGCGGACCGCATACGGGGCAGGCATTGGGCTGGGCATGGAAACGCCGGTCTGACGGATCGTCATACTCCTCGGCACACTCTGGACAGAGAGGAAAATCCGCCATCGACGTTTGCGCCCGATCGTAAGGCAGCGCGCGAGTGATGGTGTAGCGCGGGCCACAATGGGTGCAGTTGGTGAAGGCATAGCCGTGCCGCCGATTATCCGGCGCCGTGATATCGGAAAGGCAGGCGGGGCAGGTCGCTGTATCAGGCGTGACCATGGTCCGGGCGGCCGTTCCCTTGGCGCTGCGGCGGATTTCGAAAGGCCCCTCGCCCCCTTGGGGGGCCAGGCGGTCCGTCTCCACCATATCAATACGCGCAAGGGGCGGCGCATCCTGGCGCAGGCGGCCGAGAAAACAGTCCGTCTCTTGACCTTCCGCCTCGATTAACACGCCTTCAGAGTCATTGAGCACCCAGCCCGAGAGACCCAGTTCTCCTGCCAGCGTCCAGACAAAAGGCCTGAACCCCACCCCCTGTACGGCCCCGCGCACCCGCACCCGAATGCGGCTCGAACCGGTTTTTGGGGGGACAGGTTCGAGGCAGGTCACAGGCTCTACTCCGCCGCTGCGGCCCGCTGCTGGGACAGCAATCCCTGGAGCCAGTGGACCCAGGAGCGCAGACCCGGCTCGCCGGTCGCAGAGGCCTTCAGCACATCAAGGCGGGGACGGACTTTCCGGGCATTGGCGACCAGCGCCTCCACATCAAAGGTCAGATGGGGCAGAAGATCCATTTTCGACACGATCATCAGGTCGGCAGTGGCAAACATTTCCGGATATTTGAGGGGTTTGTCTTCTCCCTCCGTCACGCTGGCCAGGACCACACGGCGCGCCTCGCCCAGATCGAACCCCGCCGGGCAAACGAGATTGCCGACATTCTCGATAAAGAGGAACCCGCCCCTTGGCAGGGCCAGATGGTCAAGGGCCGAGCCGATCATTTCCGCATCAAGATGGCAGCCCTTGCCCGTATTGACCTGGACCGCGGGAACGCCCGTCGCCCGGATGCGCGCGGCATCATTGGAGGTCTGCTGATCGCCTTCGATCACGGCCACCGGCACAATCTCCTTTAAGGCCTCCAGCGTCTCCACCAGCAATGTGGTTTTGCCGGAGCCCGGGCTCGACATGAGATTAATGGCCGTGATGCCGGCCCGCGCCAGCCGCTGCCGGTTCACGGCCGCAAGTTGATCATTCTTGGACAGAATGTCCTGCTCGATCTCGATCAAACGAGCCTGGCTTTGCCCGGCCACATGGACACCGGCCGGCCCCGCCCCGAAGTCCAGCGCCCCATCCGCTCCATGGGCGTGACCATGCGCATGGTGATGATGATGCTCATGGTGATGATGATCATGTCCATGGGGATGGTGGTGCCCATGGACATGAGGGTGTTCATGACCATGGGGATGACCATGACCATTGCCATGGCCTGCATCGATTTTTTTGTCCCCGTCCGAACAGCCGCACACGGTGCACATGTCAGACGACCTCCATTTCTTTGACCTTTAATTCTTCGCCGCCCGTCACAATGAGCTGGTGCGAACCGCAGGACGGGCAGCCATCCCCCCGCCGCTCAACAGTCACATCCTGGTCGCAGCCGAAACAATGGGCGCGGCCCGGCGGCGTTCGGATCTCCAGGGCTGCGCCATCGGCAATCGTGTCCCGCGACACCGCGCCGAAACAGAACTCCAACGCATGGGCATCGACGCAGCTCAAGGCCCCGACTTCCAGCACGACCCGTGTAACGCTGGAAAAGGCATCCCGAGACGCCTGGGCCTCAAGGGCATCGATCACACCTTGCGCGAGGGACATCTCATGCATGGACCGGATCCCTCGTGGACGCCTCGGCCGTCTCGACCCGGACGGACACAGCGCAAGGGGCACACGGATCAAACGCCGCAACCAGCCATTGGGCACGCGCCCGCAAATCCGGCCCGCCGCCAAGCCGCCGGGCCATGGCCGCAACGGGACCATCGGGAGCGAAATTCCAGTCCGTCGGCGCGGCGGTGCTCCAGGCCGTGATGATCCCGTTTTCAAGGGACAGGCCATGGCGCAGCCGGCCGCGCGCCGTCATGGCCACGCCCAGTCCATGGCCCGTCACGTCATCGGGAAACGGCACCGGCGCGTCGGGTGCGACACGCTCCAGCGCCCGGCGGAGCGCGGCGACAAGTGCAAAACTGTGGGAGAGCTGAGCATCAAACCACGGCGCGAGAGTCTCGGTCATCTCCCCCGGGGCCACAAGGGCCCGCGGCGTTTCCTCATGACCTGAACAATCGGGACACAAATCTCCGGTAAAGATGCCATTGCCCAGCAGGCAACAGGACTCACCAGACCACAGGGTGATTTTTCCCGCTTGAGCAATGACGGCCGCAGCGCTGGCCTCGGCCGCCCGCAGGGCCTGGAACAGAGCCTCCACCGCGCCGCGAAGCTCGTCATGCCCAAGACGCAAAGGCGCACCGCCAGGCCGAGCCCAATCCTCCTCAAACAGGCCATGGAGAACAACCTGCGCGGCGGCACGCGCACTGCGCACCGGCGCCGGGTCGACTTCCATGCCGATCAAAGTGGGCCAGGTCACAGCCATGCGCCAAACGGCAGCCGCCAGACCCTCCGCCAACAGAACAGCTTCCCGAGCCGCGACCTGACCGGGAGGCAACATAACACCGGCCGCTTGCTCCAGAGCGCGCAACGCCGCCACTGACTGGGCGCGGGGGCAAAGCGAATACAAAAGACCCGCAAGGCGTGGTGCTTCGTGTGCCGGCCGCCTGAGACCGATGCGCGCCAGCCCGCCTTGCCCATGCTGGATCACCTGAGCCCGGACGACATCGCCCTGCTCCACCAGATCGAGGACATAGCGGCGCTCAAGCGGGGTCGCATTGGTCATATCTCGGCCCCGTTCCGTGTGAGAACAAAGCGGCGCGTGACGGTCTTGGGCTTTGCCGGCTCCTCTTCTTCCGGCGCTTCAAACAAGGCCTCGGCGGCCGCTTCCGCAGCGGCGCGGGCATCGTCCTGAGCGGTGAATTCGTCCATGGGCGAGAACAGGGAACAGGTCTCGACCATACCCACCCCTTCCATCCGCCCCATGATGAAACTGTAGGTCCCGGACGGGAAAACATGCTGCCGGCTGGCCCCGATGGCGACCGGTGGCGGTGCCATGGGATCATCGGGCACGAAGGTCAGATTCATGCACCAGGGGGTGACAATCACACCAACCACACCATCCGCAAAGGGACGAAAGCCGATTGCTTCGACCCGCAATGCCCCGTTATGGACCGGCAGACCGACCATGGCCGCTTCGGCCTTATGATACGCCGCGAGCAAGGCCACCACTTGCGGATGGCCCATGGTCTCAGACCGTGCGACCTCAATACCGCCCTCGCCTTCCGCCTCAGCCGCTGGACGATGCGCGGCGGCAGGCTCGCCGAGTGCCGCACCCGTCGGTGCGCCGACAGTCAGCACCATGAACTTGCCCTGATCAGCATCACAGGACGGGCAGCGCCACGCCTCCGGCAGGGATGAAAACGCCGTACCCGGTTCAACATAGCCCGTTGGATCCCCAACAGCCGGATCATAAACCCACCAACACACGCCGCATTCAAGCACCGTCTCGGCAGGCAGTGGCCCAGCAGCGGAGCCTTCGAACGCCCTGCTCATTGGAGATAGACCTCCCCAATCTCATCGATACGCGCGGCACTGTCCTCGAAATCCTCACGGCTGGCCAGAACCGCTTCGGGGATGTCGCCGATTTCGATCGTATCGAGAATGGTTGTGCCGATCCCATTGAGATACTGCACGGCCCAGACATTCTTAAAGGCCGTCATGATCACGCGGGCGGTGCCATAACCGCCGGACGAGATCCGTACACCGGTTTCGCCCAACACCTTGGCCAGGAACGCCGTGTCCACAGGACTCATGGGCAGCAGCGTGAAATTCATCACATGGTTTGGCGTGCCAGGAGTCCAGCGTGTCGCCCGGGAGCGGACTTCGGATAAAACGCTCATGACATTCATGGCACCAAGGGGCGGCGCCAGGGCATCAATGGCAATATCCGCACGGGGACGAGTCTGTGCCAGCTCACGCAGCACCCGCGGCGCGTCACCCACTTCCACCCATTGAGCACGCACCGTACCCGCATCATCTTCCGCCCGCCCAATCCAGACCCCCGGCAGAACGGCTTCCTGGACCTGGACCGTGCCCTCACCGGGCGCGCCGCCGGAAATGGCCATGGAGACTTCCCCCGTGCCAAGGGCATCGAACAGCACGGCACGGTCCGTATCCGGAAGGGCGTCGACGCGTAACCGCCAGGCCTGCCCCGTGCTCGCCGCCATTTTCAGCGCGTCACCAATCTTGGACAGGGTGGCGTGCACGGCCGGCCCTGCCATGGCGTCGGGCCGCACGTCCCGGATGCCGAGAAATCCTCCGTCATCGGTATGACCAAGCAGGGACAAGCCCTCGCCACCGACATCATCGCTGCCTTCAAACGGGGAGAGCACGCCTTCGGGTGCGTCATCGTCCCATTTTAGCGGATTGTCCCGCATGCCCTTTTCCTTCCCTTGCCCGTGTTCTTGCCCTTGCCCGTGTTCTTGC
>CAYUYV010000065.1:17742-24210 GCA_964449455.1 uncultured Alphaproteobacteria bacterium
CCCTTGCCCGTGTTCTTGCCCTTGCCCGTGTTCTTGCTCCGCCAGCACAAAACCCGTCCCCTAACTGACGGCCGCCATCCCATCCTGAAGCGCTCGGCTCACACCGCCGGTGCCTCACCGGATTTTGCCAGAATGGCCGCGAGCCGATCCTGATAGACGGACCAATCCTGGATCCGCGCAATGGTCTCAATGTGGTGAGATCCCTTGAAAAAGGCGATGCTGGGCACGGTGGTCACGCCGTGGCTCTTCATCAGCGCGGCTTCGTCCTCGCGCGCGACAACCCCGAGGCGCAGATGCTCCGGGTTCTTTCGTACCAGCTCGCGCACGACCACTGCCACATCAGCCGTCTCGGGCTTTTTTTCGGGATCGCCCGTGAAGAACAGGGCCGCCACCTTGCCCGTCTCTTCGGCAAGATATCCAGCGATCGAGGTCGCCGTGACGGTCTGCGCCTCACCATCCGTCACCAGAGCATTGATGATCGCCTGCCCCATGGAACCACTCCCGCGCCTTGCATGCGTGCCCGGTCTGATACCGAGCCATCGCCAGATCATCCGGTCTAGTTATAGTGGTCTAATCGGACATATCCTGCAAGCGATTTCCATCCAATCCAGGCGGTAATTGCGGCTCGCGATCGATGAGATCCGCAAGCAGATGGTCAAAGGGCTGACCGGACGCGGCTGCGGTCACGGCCGCCAGAGCATTCGCGATCTGTCCGGCTTCTTCCGCATCCAGCACACGAATTGCCGACTCGAGATGAACGAGGACATGTCCGCCAACAGGCACTGGTCCCGTGAGGGCCAATGTCACCATGGACGGCGCACTGCCCTCCAGCAGAGGCACACAGGTCGCCTTGAGATCATCCACCTGCACGACGGTCATGGGAATGCCGACACACATGGCCTTCAGATCACTCCCTCGGATTGTTTGGCCGCCAAGACACGGTGCAGCACACGATCATCACCGACCCGGCACGCCGCCTCCGGGCTGGGGCGCTCGGTTTCGTATGGGCTCCGCCCCACAGCCGGCGGCATGATAGGGTCGGCGCCCCGCCCATGCTCCGTACCAGCACGATCTGTCAGCATGAGCCCCCAGCGCTCCAGCTCCATGGCCGCCAGGTCCAGGGCCTCGGGCACACGCGCCGCAACACAAGACGTGAGGCCACCGCCATAATCCTCAAGCTCCGCCGGCTGACATCCGATCAGTGTCATGCGGATCGGCGGCACCTCACTCATGAACTCGGCAAGGGACAAGATCTCCATCATGGAGGTCTGGTGCAAAGACACCTTTTTGCCGGCAACGAAACGGGGCACGTCATCACCGCGCGCCAGAATCAGTTCACCAGGCGAACGGCCCATATCGCAGGCATCAAAGATGAGGATCCGCCGTGCCTCGGCCAGCATATTGACCAGGGCAAGTCCCTGGGTGCCGCCATCGACCACATCCGTCCCCTCGGGCAGGACGAATCGCTCGGCAAAGGCCTCGGCGCATCGCACGCCGAAGCCTTCATCCGCCCAGAGAAGATTGCCAACCCCAAGGATCAAGGCGTCCAGACCGTCGCGCTTTGTGGCCCTTGCCGCCCCTTCAACGCCGCTCATTCCTTGTCATCCTTGAAGTAGCGCCAGCCCGAAACCATGGTCGAGATCAGGCTCTGCCGGCTCATAATATCTTCGCGGATCGCCGCATAGATATGGACGATGGAGAAGACCACGATCACCCACATACCCAGATGGTGATAGGTGTGCACGGCGAAGGAATTGTCATTGAAGAAACCGAACACCCAGCCAAAGGCGGCGAACCACCATGTATCCGTGCCCTGTCCTTCCGCATACAGCGCAAAGCCGGTGAGGATCTGGAACACCATCGGAATGACCAGCAGGAAGAACATGGCGATCTGAGCCAGCGGATTGTGCCCGACATATTTCTTGGGGTAGCGGGTCACGAAGCTGTACCACTTGATCTCATGGATCACCTCGCCCCACCATTTCAGGCTCCAAAACGGAAGCAGAAAGATCTGGCGCGAATGGTGATTGCCCGCGAAGGCCCAATAGATGCGCCCCAGAAACGCGACGGCCATGATCTGACCGGCAGCGAAATGCACCATGCGGATATTGCCAAGCAGGAAATGCTCAGAGGCCTCGCCCGGCAGGCTGGGCGGCGGCTTGGCGATCAAATAACCCGTGATGCACAGGATGGTGATGCACAGGGCGTTTACCCAATGCCACAGGCGCAAGGGCGATTCGTACACATACACTTTCGCCGCAGGGCTCGTGACTTCCGTGGACTCCTCCACGACGGCCTGAAAGAAATTGCGCCGCTTGGGTGTGTGGGGTTTGGCGTCGGCCACATTTGCCATGGGAACGAGCCTCCTTACCGGACTTTGATCTCAGCCAGCTCTTCCCCATCATTGCTCATGACATGGGTCGAACAGGCCAGACACGGATCAAAGGAGTGGATCGTGCGCAGAATTTCCACAGGCTTTTCGGGGTCCGCCATCGGCGTGTCGAGCAGCGAAGCCTCATAGGCGCCGATATTGCCCTCCGGATCGCGCGGACCGGCGTTCCAGGTTGTTGGTACCACGCACTGATAATTGGCGATCTTGGTGTCTTCGATGCGGATCCAATGCCCCAAAGCCCCGCGCGGCGCTTCGGTAAAGCCGACACCTTTGCAGGAGGACGGCCAGGTATTGGGTTCCCATTTCTGAATATTGGCCGTGGAGATGTCGCCCGCCTTTATGGTGCGAATGAGCTTGTCGTAGAAGTGGCGCATCGTATGGGCCGCCCACTGACATTCAAGGCCGCGGGCTGCCGTGCGTCCCAGGGTGGAGAACAGGGCCTCGACCGGCAGGTCGAGCTTGCGCAGGGCGGCTTCGGTGGGCTCCTTGAATTCGGGAATGCCCTTGGCATAGCCGATGATGTAGCGGGCAAGCGGGCCCACTTCCATTGCATGGCCCTTCCAACGCGGCGCCTTGATCCAGGAATATTTGGCCGCCTCGTCAAGTTCCTTGATGTCCGTCCGGGTACCCTTGGCGTTGGGGCCAAGAACATAGTTCGGCTCGGTCACCCCATCCCAGGGGTGCAGGCCCACGGCTTCATCATCATAGGAATACCAAGCGTGGTTCACATATTCCTTGATTTCCTCCGGATCCCGCTGATCCACGTCGTGCACGCGGGACAGGTCCCCGTCCACGATGGCCCCGGCCGGCAGCAGCAGATTGTCCGGGGAGTAATCATTGGCGTGTTCCGGAATATCGCCATAGGCCAGCACGCATTTGGAGGAAAGACCACCGCCATAGGTCCAGTCCTTGTAGAAGGACGCGATGGCCAGAAGATCCGGCAGATAGACCTGTTCGGCGAAGGTGATCGTCTGGTCGATGATCCCCTTGACGAATTCGAGGCGCTCCATGTTCACGGCGCCAACGGCCCCGACCCCGTCCACATTGAGCGGACACGGAACACCGCCCACGAGCCAGTTCGGATGCGGATTCTTGCCCCCGAAGACCGTGTGGATCTTCTTGATCTCTTTCTGGAAATCGAGCGCCTCCAGATAATGGGCGACCGCCATCAGATTGGCCTCGGGCGGCAACTTGTAGGCCGGGTGCCCCCAATAGGCATTGCGGAACAGACCGAGCTGGCCGCTTTCCACGAATCTCTTCAACTTATTCTGCAGGTCGCGGAAATAGCCCGGGCTCGACAGGGGCCATGCGGAAATGGACTGGGCCAGTTCCGATGTCGCTCGCGGATCCGCCGACAGGGCGGAGACCACATCCACCCAATCGAGCGCATGCAGATGATAAAAGTGCACGATGTGATCGTGACACTGGAGCGCCAGCTGCATGATGTTGCGGATGGTGTTGGCGTTCTCGGGGATCTCGATCTTGAGCGCATCTTCCACCGCGCGCACCGAGGTGAGGGCGTGGGTCCCCGTGCACACGCCGCAGATGCGCTGGGCGAAGGCCCAAGCATCGCGCGGGTCCCGGCCTTTCAAGATCACCTCAAGGCCGCGCCACATGGTGCCCGTGGAGACGGCATTGCGGATGACATTGTTCTCATCCACGTTCACTTCGACCCGCAGATGGCCTTCGATCCGGGTGACGGGATCGACCACCACGCGCGGCCCGGAACTGTCCAGGTTGAACCCGTTGGGTGTCACGACGGTCATTGTTCAGCCCTCCCCTTATTCGGCCGCGTCGTTGGTCTGCTTCGCGCCGTGGTCGGACGGCCGGCTGTCACGGGCCCGGCGCAGGGCCGTGATGCCCAGATGGGCCGCCACTGCACCGCCCACAACGGCCGTCGCGGCAAGGCCGATATCATCGGCATTGGCCTCGGCGCCGAGCGGCGTCTCGATTTTCGCCAGCCGGTCGTAGAAGGGACCATTGTCCCAGAAATCCTCCTCAGAACAGCCAATACATCCGTGGCCGGACTGAATGGGGAAGGACACACCGCCGTTCCAGCGCACCGTGGAACAGGCATTGTAGGTCGTGGGACCGCGGCACCCCATCTTGTAAAGACAGAAGCCCTTGCGCGAGCCCTCGTCATCCCAGGCCTCGGCGAACTGACCGGCATCGAAATGGGGCCGGCGATAGCATTTGTCGTGAATCCGCTGGCCATAGAACATGTTGGGCCGGCCGATCCGGTCGAGGGACGGCGCCCGGTCAAAGGTCAGCATATAGGTGATCACCCCGGTCATGACCTCGGGGATCGGTGGACAGCCCGGCACCTTGATGATGGTCTTGTCCCGGATCACCTTGTGGATCGGCGTCGCCGCGGTCGGGTTCGGCCGGGCTGCTTGCACACAGCCATTAGAGGCACATGAGCCCCAGGCAATGATTGCCTTGGCATCGGCGGCCATGGTCTTCAGCTGTTCCACAAATGGCTTGCCGGCATTGATGCAATACATGCCGTCTTCATTGAGGGGCGGATTGCCCTCAACGGCCAGAATATAACCGCCCTTATACTCTTCGCGGATTTCCTGGAGGATCTCCTCCGCCTGGTGGCCGGCAGAGGCCATCAACGTGTGCGAATAATCGAGCGAGAGCATCGACAGCACCACATCGGAGACCAGCGGATGGCCCGACCGGATGAAGCTTTCCGAGCAACAGGTGCACTCAAGCCCATTAAGCCAAATCACCGGCGTGCGGGGCTTGGTTTCCATGGCATGGGCGATGTCTCGCGAAAATGCCGGCGCGAGGCCCAGGGATGTGGCCGTTAGGGAACAGAATTTCATGAAGGAACGTCGACTGACGCCCTGTCTGCGTATGACGTCGTAGAAGGTTTCAACCATCCTGTCCGGCTCCCTCATTCTCTTCTGAAGCGCTCGCCCCGGTTGCCTTGGTCTGCCCGGAAAGCCCGCCTTCGCCCCTCTGGCCGCATGCGGAACGGCCGCCGGCGCCGCATTGATGCACACAGGCACCGTGCCCGTAGACCCGGTTTCTTGCCGAGAAAGACATGCGATTTCCTCAGCGTGCTCAAATCGTGACTCAGTCACGCCGCCGGCCTGATGACCTAGATCAAATTTTCAAGGTCCTCGACGCATTAAGGTGACGGTGCAGGCGGATTTTCGGTATCTGAACCGTTTTTCCCGGGCAGACGGCGGCAGAAACCCTCGCTGAAGTTGTGCCGCCCCGCTGACAGACCATGCGTATACGGAGCGAAGACCGCCGAGAGGGAAACCGCTGCGAGATCGGACCGTTCCATCGATCCGTTGCCAATTGGAGGAGGCAGCCATGACTGTTGTTGAGCGCCGTGATACGGCCCCACGCCCATCCCACGCCTTGCCGTCCCTGAAAGGATCGGCTCTTGCTCTGCCAGCCATCGCCTGCGGGCTGGTTATGGCGGGTGCGGCGCCGGCGCTGGCCCATGACGGGCATGGCCCCCACGGCGTTGCCGGCGGTTTCAGCCATGTGGTTCTGGGCCCAGACCATCTCCTGGCCATGCTGGCCGTGGGCATGTTGGCCGCCCGGCGCGGCGCGGGAGAGCTGCTGGTCCTGCCACTTGTCTTCATGGCCCTGATGGGTGTTGGTCTGTGCGCCGCCTGGGCCTTGGCTGCAGGCACGATGGAGGGTGTTGCGGCGCTCCCGGCGATCGCTGCGTTCATGCTCGGTGCCGCTGTGCTGGGTGCAGGCTGGCTTCGCGGGCGGGTAAGGGCGCCAATTTATGCACTCGTTGGCTTGTGTGCCGTAATCCATGGCTGGTCCCATGGCGCCGGCGCTGTCGATCCCCAGCACGATGCGGCCTATTTCGCCGGCCTGTTCGCAGCGAGCGGCCTGCTCCACGGTTTGGGCGTCGTGCTGATCCTCTCCTTGCGGAGCATCATTGTGGTCGATGGACCGCGCGGCGAGGCCCAGGCGGGCTGATGGGCGCCAGGATACGCTCCTGTGGGCTTTGTCCCAGGCGGAAGGCCTGACCTTCCGCCTCCATGGCACCTGACCTTCCACCTCCATGGCACCCGACCTTCCACCTCCATGGCACC
>CAYUYV010000066.1:0-24209 GCA_964449455.1 uncultured Alphaproteobacteria bacterium
GACGGTGCCCCAGATCGTCGCCATGTATAAAGGCGACTACCGGCGCAAAACCACCTTGGCAGAGTATGGCTTCCTCCTGCCCTCCTGCATGGACAATCGGCCGCTCAAATTCGAGGAGTGGGAGGCCATGCGGCCCCAGACGGTCCATGTCTCCGCGACCCCAGGGTCCTGGGAGCTGGAGCGCACGGATGGGGTGTTTGTTGAACAGGTCATCCGGCCGACGGGCCTTGTGGATCCCGTGTGCATCATACGCCCGGCGAAGACTCAGGTGGATGATCTGATTGCGGAGTGCCACGAGGTGGTGGCCAAAGGTCAGCGCGTGCTTGTCACGACCCTGACCAAGCGCATGGCCGAGGACCTGACCGAATATATGCATGAGCAGGGCCTCAAGGTCCGTTACATGCACTCGGACATCGACACGATCGAGCGCATCGAGATCATTCGGGATCTGCGTTTGGGCGCCTTCGACATTCTGATCGGGATCAACCTGCTGCGGGAGGGCCTCGACATCCCCGAAGTGGCGCTTGTGGCCATTCTGGATGCGGACAAGGAAGGCTTTCTGCGCTCCGAAACCTCCCTCGTGCAGACCATTGGCCGCGCGGCCCGGAATGTGGACGGGCGGGTTCTTCTCTATGCGGATTCCATGACTGGCTCGCTGGAGCGCGCCATGGCGGAAACCGAGCGCCGGCGTAAGAAACAGCTCGCCTATAACAAAGAACACGGCATCACGCCTGAAACGGTGCGCAAGTCCATCGGCGACATCCTGCAGAGCCTCTATGAGCAGGACCGGGTCACCGTCGATACGGGGATGTCGGAGGAAGAGACCCCGTTCATTGGGCACAATATGAAAGCCCATATTGAGGACATGGAAAAACGGATGCGTGAAGCAGCCGCCAATCTGGAATTTGAAGACGCCGCCCGCCTGCGCGACGAGATCAAACGTCTTCAGGAAACAGAGCTTGCGGTGATGGATGATCCGTTTGCGCGGCAATCCGCAATAGAAGAGCGGGTGGAAGACCGGGCCAAGCCGCGCTCGACAGCCGGAAAACCCGGGACACGTGCAAAACGTCCCCGCAAAAAACGTTGAGCGTTTGCCCCCCCTTCTCGATAGCTAAATCATGCGCTGGTGCGGGTTTGTCCTTGATCTGAAACAAGCGAGGGCGGGCCTTTTTTAATATCTTGCAAAAGTTGATTGGATCTTCCAATCGGTCCAACTGCACGCCGAGCCTGTGGCCATACACCCACTGGCTCTAAAATCAAACCGGGGGACTAAGGGAGAGGACGAGCATGGTGTATTCGAGGGGGCGGTGTATCGTCTTTGGAACGATACTGATGGGCAGCGCCATGGCTGCGCCGGCCTGGGCCGATGGGGAACGCATTGACGACCGGATCAATGAACTCGAAACGGTCTTGAAAGAACAACAAGAGCAGCTTCGCGTGCTCCGAGAAGAGCAACAGTATCTGCGCTCCCGCGCCGCTGAACTTGAAGCAAAAGCAGCGCCGACGGAAGAAGAAGTGAGCGGCAAGACGATCGAATGGGGCAAAACCGAACTGACATTCGGCGGTTATGTGAAGCTTGACGTCATTGCGTCGAGTTTCAGCGACGGCGAACTGCCCTCGAGCAGCCTTGGCCGAGACTTCTACATTCCAAGTCTTATTCCTGTGCTTGCAGGTGTGGGCGGGTTTGAAGAAGGCAACGATATCGACATCGACTTCAACCCTCGTGAAACCCGTACTCTGTTCAAGACCAAAACCGCTTTTGAAAACGGGATCACCTTGGGCGGCCATGTGGAATTTGACTTCCAGGTCACCAATGATGGGGACGAACGGGTCTCGAACACCTTCCCGTTGCGTATTCGCAGTGCCTATTTCACGGTTGACGGCCTGACCCCAGGGACGTGGTTGTTTGGCCAGAATTGGTCCACGTTCCACGACGTGTCTGTCCTTCCGGATGGGGTGGACTTCATCGGTCCGACGGAAGGCACGGTCTTCAACCGTCAGCCCATGATCCGCTACAGCATTGGTAATCTCCAGGTGGCGCTGGAACAGCCGGAAACGGCGCTGACACCCTTTGGCGGGGGCACGCGAATCCTGGCCGGCGATGACCGCATGCCGGACTTTGCAGCCCGCTATACCTTTGACGGCGACTGGGGCTTCGTGCGCGTCCAGGGCATTTTGCGTGAGCTGCGCGCTGAAAATGTTGGCAGTCTTGGCGAGGGAACAGCCACGACGGTTGGGTACGGCGCATCGGTGTCCGGCAAAATGCCCGTGTTCAACACCCGGGACGTCATCCGCTTTATGGTTACCGCCGGGGACGGCATTGGCCGCTATGTGGGTGTCAACATTATCAATGATGCCGTCGATACGGGTACTGGAGACCTGGAAGCCCGGGGCCTGTTTTCCGGCTTTTTCTCCTACCAGCATTTCTGGAGCGACAAATGGCGCTCCAACGTGACCCTCAGCGGCTTCCGGGCCTTCGACGACACCCAGTTCACGGGCGTTGCAGAAACCCGGGATGTGAGGAGTGTCCGGGCCAGCCTGATCTATTCGCCGGTGCCCAAGCTTGATTTTGGCTTTGAGACCACCTTCGCCTCACGCACCATTGAAAACGGCAATAGCGGGGACCTTTTCCGGACCCAGTTCGCAGCGAAATACAAGCTCTGACCCGACGATCAAGGCCCTTTTCTCGATCGAATCAAGCGACCCTGGCGCTCCAGGGTCGCTTTTTTTTTGCTTTGTGAGTGGAGAAAGGTCCGGGAGCCGGTCTTGACAGCACCTGCCGGCATGGGTTGCTTTGCGACCCTTATGTTCCCAATCCCTCGATCCAGAGGCCCATCCCAATGGCACAGGACAACCTTCCGACCCCGGACCTGCTCAAGGCCCTCGCCCAGGACGCAAAAGCCTGGCCGTTCGAGGAAGCCCGAAAGCTCCAGGCCCGCCGGAGGAAGGCTCCAGAAAAACCCATGCTGTTCGAGACGGGCTATGGGCCCTCGGGCCTGCCCCATATCGGCACCTTTGGCGAGGTGGTCCGCACGAGCATGGTGCGCCATGCTTTCGAGACCCTGGAGCCGGGCACGGCGACGCGCCTGATCGCATTTTCCGATGACATGGACGGCTTGCGCAAGGTGCCGACCAATCTGCCCAATCAGGAGATGTTGGCCGAGCATCTGGAAAAGCCCCTGACGACCGTCCCGGATCCTTTCGAGACATATGAGAGTTTCGCGCACCACAACAATGCGCGGCTGCGGGCCTTTCTGGATCAGTTCGGTTTCGACTATGAGTTCATCAGCTCGACCGAAATGTATAAGAGCGGGCAGTTCGACGACGCCTTGATGCGCGTCCTCTATTGCTATGACGAGATCATGGCCATCATCCTGCCGACCCTTGGCGAGGAGCGGCGCAAGACCTATTCCCCGTTCCTGCCGATCTGTCCACGGACCGGCAAGGTTCTCCAGGTGAGGGTCGTCGAGCGCTCCCACAATGCCGGCACGATCGTTTATGAAGAAGAAGAAGACGGGACGCGTACGGAAGTTCCGGTCACGGGCGGCCACTGCAAGCTGCAATGGAAGGCGGACTGGGCCATGCGCTGGTATGCGCTCGGCGTCGATTATGAGATGGCGGGTAAGGACCTCATCGACTCAGTGACCTTATCCTCGAAAATCGTGTCGACCCTCGGCGGCACCCCGCCGGATGGGCTGAGTTATGAGCTCTTTCTGGACGAGAATGGCCAGAAGATCTCCAAGTCCAAGGGCAATGGCATCGCGATTGAGGACTGGCTGCGCTATGCGACGCCGGAAAGCCTGTCTTTGTTCATGTTCCAGGCGCCGCGCCGGGCGAAGAAGCTCTATTTCGACGTCATTCCGAAGGCGGTCGATGAATATCTGACCCATGTCGCCAAGTTCCCGGACCAGGAACCGGCCGATCAGATCGCCAATCCGTCCTGGCACATTCACAGCGGACCGCCGCCGGCCATCGATCTGCCGGTCAGCTTTGCCCTGCTGCTCAATCTCGTCAGCGCCAGCAATGCGAGCGAAAGCGCGGTGCTGTGGGGCTTCATCAAGGCCTATAATCCGGATCTGACGCCGGAGACGACCCCGCTCCTCGATACGCTGGTCGGCTATGCGATCACCTACTATCATGACTTTGTGAAGCCGACCAAAGTCTTCCGTCCGCCGACGGATCAAGAGCGGGCTGCCCTTGAGGATCTTCGGGCCCAGCTCAAGAGCCTTGATGCCGGCCAACGGGACGGTGAGGAAATACAGTCGCTCGTCTATGCGGTTGGAAAGGCCCACGACTTTGAAAATCTTCGGGACTGGTTCAAAGCCATCTATGAAGTGCTGCTTGGCCAGAGCCAGGGGCCACGGTTTGGGAACTTTATCGCCCTTTACGGGGTGGACCAGACGCTCGACCTCTTGGACCGTGCCCTGAAAGGCGCCTTGATCGAAGGCCAGAAGCAGGATGGCGGGACGCGCAGCGATACGCCCCAGCCGGGTGCTTCGCTCTAGGGGCTCGGCCGCGGCCCGTCACGACCGGCGGGGGCGCGGCTCTTGGCTTACGCGGGGGATGAACAGGGGAGACGACCATGCTCACCGTTCTCTATTCGGAAGGTTTCAGCCCCATGCGTCCCATGCGGATGGTCTTTGCCATGATCGTCCTTGGCCTATCGGCTTTGGCAATAGGCCTCTCAGCTCCCGTTCTTGCCTCAACAGGCACTGCCGCCCTGCCCGTGGCTCCGCCGCCCTGCCCGATCGCAGATGCCGGCGCGCGTGCAGCAGACCCTGGGCCCGATGCCGACGCCGCCACCCGTGATCAGGCGCGTGGCCTGTTCCGGAAGGGCTGCTTCGATGCGGCCCGCGCCGCAGCTTTGGCCCTGGCCGCGGATGAATCAAAACCTGCCATGCTGCGTGCGGAAAACTATGCTTTTGCGGCCCGTGCCGTTCTGTCCGCGGTGATGGTGGAGCCCTTGAGCCCCCGGGCCGCCGGCCTGATTGAAGAGGCAGAGACACTGGCGGGACAGGCGGTGCGGATCGACGGGAGCGTTGTCGAAGGCCATCTCCAAAGGGCCATCGCCCTTGGTCTCCAGGCCCGGGCGGTCAACCCGGTCGAGGCGGCAAGCGGCGGCTATGCGGAGGAAGCCCGCGCCCATATCGACGCCGCCCTGAAGCTCGCTCCGGAGGAGCCCTATGCCCTTGCAGTGGATGGCGCTTGGCATCTGGAGGTGGTAACCGGTGCGGGTTCTTTTGCCGCCGCAGTGATCTATGGTGCGGATGCCGATGATGGAGTGGCCCGCTATGAAGCGGCAAGGGCGATGCCTGGTGCGTCACTGATGATCGATGTGCAATATGCAGCGGCGGCCCTTGTGCTTGACCACAAGCGCCATGCCAAAGCGGCCCGCAAAGCCCTTGAGGCGGCCCGGACAAAGACACCGGTGGATGCCGTCGAGCGCTTTCACCATGAGGTCGCTGGCGCGCTGCTGGCGACATTGTCGTCACCGGCCGGATCGCGGGATGGAGCGCGACTGGCCGCGGCGATTCAGGGTCGCCGATAGGCCCATTAGTGGTGAATCGGGTGGCGGTAAATCGGGTTGGCGGTTGACGGGCCGCCAGAAGACAGGGCTTGCGCCCGGTCGGTCAGGGCGGCCGTTCCGGGCCAGAAGAGGTGAACACGGACGACAGGAAGAGGATGTCGGGGGATGACAGCCGCTTTGATATTCAAAATCATGACGCCGGACCAATGGCATGCGTTCAAGACGGACGGTGTCTTTACGGGTGCGCCGGTGGATGAGGCCGATGGCTTCATCCATTTGTCTGACGCCGACCAGGTGGAGGAGACGGCGGCGAAACATTTCCACGGCGCGGGCGATCTTGTGCTCGTGGCCGTAGACCCTGCCTCCCTTGGCGAAGCCCTCAAATGGGAGCCATCCCGTGGCGGCGCGCTTTTCCCGCATCTTTACGCCTCGCTCGCCCTGTCTACCGTCCGCTGGCGGATTGATCTGCCGGCCCGGACCGATGGTGGCCATGCGTTTCCGGAAGACTGGCGCACCCGGCCTCCGGTGGAGGCAGACCAGTGAGCGCCCTGTTTGGCGTGGCCCGCCCCCTGCTCCACGCGATGGCGCCCGAACGGGCGCATGACACCACCTTGATGGCCCTAAAATGGGGCCTTGGCGGTCACACACCCCCGACCCCGGACCCTGTGCTTCGCCAAAGGGTCCTCGGGCTCGATTTTCCAAATCCGCTGGGCCTCGCCGCAGGCTTTGACAAGAATGCCGAGGTGCCCGATGCGCTGTTGAATCTCGGCTTTGGCTTTGTCGAATGTGGCACCGTCACCCCGCTGCCCCAGGCCGGCAATCCCCGACCACGCATCTTCCGCCTGCCCCAGGATCGTGCGGTGATCAACCGGCTGGGCTTCAACAATGACGGTCTTGAGGTGGTGGCTGCACGACTAAAGGCACGCTGGTCGTCCGGAGGGGGCCTTGTCGGTGCCAATCTGGGGGCCAACAAGGATAGCCAAGACCGTACGGCGGACTATGTGCAGGGACTTCAGACCCTCTATCCCTATGCAGATTATTTTACGATCAATGTGTCCTCGCCGAACACGCCGGGCCTGCGCGGTCTCCAGGATCGAGAAGCGCTTGAGCAGCTTCTTGGCGCCTTGATCGAGTGCCGGTCCCGCCTCGGCCGCGATTGGGGCAGGCGTCCCGTACTCTTGAAGGTGGCACCCGATCTTGGGCCGGGACAGGCGGAGGATATTGCCCATGTGGCGATGAGCCTGGGCATTGATGGTCTGATCGTCTCAAACACCACTGTGGAGCGACCGGACAGCCTGCGCAGTCCTGCGCGCAGCCAGCGCGGCGGCTTGTCTGGCGCGCCGTTGTTTGCCGCATCGACCCGGCTGCTCTCCCAGTTCTATCGGCTGACCAATGGAGCCGTGCCTTTGATTGGCGTCGGCGGGATCGGCGACGGCGCAGAGGCCTATGCCAAGATCCGAGCCGGGGCGAGCCTTGTTCAGCTTTACACCGCCTTGATCTATGAGGGGCCGGTTTTGGTGGCGAAGATCCTTGAGGACCTTGCCATACGCCTGCGACAGGACGGCTTTGTCGCTGTGAATGACGCGATCGGTACCGCCGTTGCACGCCCGTGACGAGCGACCTGGCGACGGCCGGTTCAGGGCATCGCGCATCAACGGTGTCCACCCTCTTTGTCATGCCACCAGCACCCGTGAATTTCCCGCAAGGATAGCAAAAACTCGGCAAGAACAGGGTGGACAAGATCTTGCCGGTTCTGTACGTTCCCGACGCAAAAATTGCAGAAAATCAAACACGTAACGTTGACGTGAGCCGCAAGCATCAAATGGACGCGCCTTCAGGCGTTTTTTTTATTTTAGGAATCTCGTGTTGAGCCTTGCTCATCGGGCAATGTTCTCACGGATGCAGGAGGGGCTGGTATGTCGGGTATTTCTCTTGATGTCTCATCAATGGAAGAGGACTCGATTTTTGTCGACGGCACACCGGTTACTGCCGATGTGGACCAGGTTGAAAATCCATTTACCGATTTGAGTGCTCAAGACGACAATCAACTTTCACAAGCGGACCTGGTCGTTTTCGATTCGCTGAATGGGGAGCAGACCACCAATGCAGAGCCTGGCACGAACAACAGCGTAAAGCTGTTGGTCCATCACGGCCAGTCGCTCGCCATTGGTTTTAATTCGCCGCCCGAGCAAACCGAGGCGGGCTTTCCCTTGTTGTCGGCACAGACACAGTTCCCCGACAAAGTCCTGACCCTGGATGATCCCACCAATCTCAGTCTTAATATTGGCTTTAAAGGCGAACTCTACGAGCAGGGTTCGGCCACTGGCTTCCAGCCTTTGAGACAGACCGTGTTCGAGACCCATGCCTCAGGCATGTCAGAAGCTCTCGTGTCCCGTTATGAGGCGGCTGGTCTTGAGGCACCCAGCCTTGTCAATATTATGGGCGGCCGGGGCGGTCGATCGATCCAGGAGCTGATGATCCGCGAAAAGGATATCTTCTCCTCGCTTGAGGACGGTCTCGCCGCTGTCGAGATTGGTGATCTGTTCGCGGTCGAAGAGACCGACGGAACCTTCAGCATGTATATTAACGCCGATGGTGACGTGGGCGTGGATGTGGGCTCCACCGACGACCGGCCCGTCTATCTGGAGAACCTCATCAATCAGTCGATCGATGCCGTCGCCATTGCGCAAGACATGGGGCGGGACGTCGATACCGAGTTGGTATTTACGTGGATCCATGGCCAAGCCAACAATCCAATTATCGGACAATTTGGTAGTGTTACCTACTCCTACAATGATCTGCTCAAGCAACTCGTGACCCGTTTCGAAACGGATCTTGAACAGGCAACGGGAATTGATTTCAGCGTTGAAGTCCTGGTGAACCAGCTGCGTGGTTTTGGTAAGCGGGACCTGCCGGTGCATCAGCTGGAGCTTGTGACAGAGAGCGAGTCGGACAACTATCACCTGGGTGCCGTCGAGCATGCCTATCAAAATGTGTACTCTGAAGATCAGGATACGGGCACAAATGCCCATTTGACCCGCATGGGCTATCGGCTGATGGGCGAGCAGATGGGGCACATCGCTGCTGACATTATCCTGGGTGATGGCGGCGACAAGCCGCTCCTGATCGATCAAGTCTATGTCGTCGGCGAGCACCTTTTCGTGAAGTTCTCAGGCATCGATGGCGTGCTCGTCGATGATCAGTCCGTGGCGGACCAATTGAACTTCACCAGCAATCCCATTGAGAATTTGGGCTTTGGCGTCTTCAACAGGGACGGCAACAACCTGGCCGGTCCGGAGGGTGACATTGTCCAGGCACAGATCATCGACAATGCTTTCGTGCATTTGCAGCTCGGAGATGTCATTACTGAAGAATTCCGCCTCGATCTTGGACGCGAGAGTGGCCCACGCTTCGACCTTGAAGACCCTGCGATCATCGCTTTTGTGGAAGCCGAGAACCCTGGGGCGAGTGAGGAAGAAATCGCTGCGGAAATCGAGGCCACGTTCGGACGGGCGAACACTTACGGGACAACCCTGCGCAGCTCGAACAGCATCGATCCCATTACGCCATTTGCGGATATTCCCGACAGCAATCGATCAGACAATTACGAGCTGGATGGCCTGGAGATCTACGAATTTTCCCCCACCCAGCACATTGATATTGATCCGACCATGGATGGCATTCTGTCATCGCTGGTCGGTGTGCATGTCGATGATTTCTGGACAGATTTTTCCAGGCGGCCGAACGTCAACACCTTTGACGGCATTGATGTCGTGATTGGTGACGACGATGACAATGGCATCTTCCAGGCGGAAATCGTCTTCGCGGGTGCAGGGAACGACACCATTCGCGGCAACAAGTCGACGGGCGAAGTGCTCCTCAATGGTGGCTTGGGCGATGACCTTATCTCTGGCGGAAACTTGGATGACGTCCTTGATGGCGGGAGCGGGTCGGATGACCTGCGGGGCCGGGATGGCGATGACCTTCTGATCATCGATACAGATGACTCGCGCATCAATGGCGGCGATGGCTTTGATACGGTTTACCTGGAGAGCGACGGGGACCTGCTGTTCGGTGACCCGCTCATCTTCAATGTCGAACAGTTCGACATGGACAATGGCTTCGAGAATACCGTTTCCATGAGCTGGAGAGCCGCATTCCGCAGCGGCAATGATCGGCTCATTGTGCTCGGCGAAGAGGGCGATGTGGTCGAACTCGACACCAGCTTTGGCGGCGTCGGCGAGGACTTCACCGTGTCCCAGACCCAGCTCAATGGTGTGGATTTCAACGTCTATAGCGCCAGCCGTTTCAGCTGGCTGGATGTCGAGATCTATGTCGACGCTGACGTGAGTGTCGTCACGTTCTGATCGGGGGCCATTTGACTTTTCCGCCGGCCGCCCGGACCTTATGCTTGAGATTTGGGCGATGAGCCGGTAGAGAGTGGGGTCTCGGCGGTCACGGAGTGTAGCTCAGCCTGGTAGAGCACTGTCTTCGGGAGGCAGGGGCCCGCGGTTCGAATCCGCGCACTCCGACCACGCCATGTTTGGAGCCGGCCGAGCCCATCGCCTTCGACATCCAAGCGCGTCCAAGCGATGGGGTAGCAATCGTGGCCGGCATTCCTTTCATCCGTGAATTCGCGTTCGAATATGGCCGGAGCGACGTCGTCGCCCCGATGATCCGCCGCGTGATCGCCAACAATCCGGGCCCCTTCACTTTTACCGGTACGGGAACCTATATCCTCGGCGAGGGTCAGGTTGCGGTGATTGATCCCGGTCCCCTGCTCGACTCGCATCTTGATGCCCTCAAAGCGGCCCTTGAGGGCGAGACGGTCAGCCATATCCTGATCACCCATACGCATAAGGATCATTCGCCTCTCGCTGCACCGCTCAAGGCCTGGTGCGGCGCGCCGACCTACGGTTTCGGTCCCCACGGAGCCAGCCGGCGCGAAGGCAATGTGGCGCTCGATGAAGGGGGCGATCTCGAATTCGTCCCCGATGTCACGGTGCAGGACGGGGACATAATCGAAGGGGATGGCTGGTCCGTCGAAGCGGTTCACACGCCCGGCCACACCTCGAACCATCTCAGCTTTGCCTATCGCGAAGCCAAGGCCCTGTTCTGCGGTGACCATGTGATGGGCTGGTCCACCACGATCGTCGCGCCTCCGGACGGGGATATGGCCGCCTATTTCGCGTCCCTCGACAAGCTGCTCGCCCGGGACGATGAAAGCCTCTGGCCAACCCATGGCGCGCCGGTCCTGCCGCCGGACCGGGATGTGAAGGCCTTCATCCAGTCTTTCGTCGAACATCGGCTGGGCCGCGAAGCGCAGATCCTGAACGCCCTCGCCGCTGGCGACACCGCCATCACGGCCATGGTCCGCCGGATCTATGTCGATGTGGATGCTCGCCTGCACCCGGCGGCCGCTTTGTCCGTCCACGCCCACCTCATTCATCTGGTGGCGGCGGGCCGTGTCACCTGTGACGGCGCACCCACGCTCTCCGCCAGCTACCGCCCGGCCTGAGAAACAGTACGGCCTTTGCAATGGATCGTCTGGCCGCCATGGCGGTTTTTCGAAAAGTGGTCGAGTCGGACGGCTTTGCTGCCGCGGCCCGGGCGCTCGGGCTTTCCAACGCAGCCGTGAGCAAACAGGTCAAGGCCCTGGAAGATCATCTGGGGACCCGTCTTCTCCAGCGCACCACGAGGCGCATCAGCCTGACCGATGCGGGCCGGGTTTATTTTGATCGGTGCGTTGCCCTGCTTGAGAGCATCGAGGATGCCGAATGCACAGTGCGAGACCTGGCCGCGGAGCCGAAAGGACGCTTGCGCCTCAACACGCCGGTTGACTTCGCCCAGCTTCATCTTGCCCCGGTTCTTGCGGACTTCACGGCCCAGCATCCACGGATCAGCCTTGATATGTCCATGTCAGACCGGTTCATCGACCCCATCGCCGAGGGCTTTGATTTGACCATCCGCCTGGCCCCGGACTTCCCGGACTCCTCGCTCATTCAGCATCGTCTGGGAACGGATTCCCTCGTTCTCGTGGCCAGTCCGGACTATCTGGCTGCGGAAGGTATGCCGCAGGACCTGGAGGATCTCATGGGCCGCTCGCTCCTGGCCTATTCCCTGCCCTCGCCCGTGCCCCAGTGGCGCCTGCGTGGCCCTGGACATGGCCAGGGCGAAGGCATCTCTATGAAAATCGAACCGCGCCTGCAGGCGGACAACGGACTTCTGCTTGCCGGCGCCGCACGGGCGGGCCTTGGCATTGCGCTTCTGCCCCGCTTCATCGTGGGCCCGGATCTTGAGGCCGGGCGACTGGCCCCGGTCCTGCCGACCTATGATGGGGGAACACTGATCATCGCGGCGATGTCGGCCCCGGGGCGACGATTGTCAGGGGCGGTCCGGCGCCTTGTCGATCATATCCGCCGATCCTTAGGGACGTTGAGGATCGGCTGACCGCTTCCAGCCTGGTTTTGGCTGCACATGGCCCGCAGATGGGTGAGATCCGCCCAGGAAATACCAGGCTCCTTGGGCTCGGCCCCATAGGCGTCGAACCCACCTTCAGGGATCAGCGCCCGGACCTTTTCGGCCCGTTTGGCCGAGACCGGATGGGTCAACAGCCAGCTCACGGCATGGGTCGACCCGGTCGCGTTCCGGGCAATACGCTCCAGGAATGTGGCAAGCGCAGCCGGGTCCAGCCCGGCATCGGCCATCGCCTTGACCGCACCCGCATCAGCCTCCAATTCCCGATGCCGAGAGTGACGGGCGCTGATGAGCATGTTGCCCACAAAAAACTCCAAGGGCCGCTGGCCAAAACCGCCCACAAACACATTGAGGAGCAGAGCCGTCGCGCCCCCCTCGATCACATTGCGGCTGGGATGACGGGCCTTCACATGGACCATCTCATGGGCGATGACCGCGGCGACCTCGTCTCCGGAGCGGGCATAGTTGAAGAGGCCCCGGGCGACAATGACCCGCCCGCCCGGCAAGGCGAAGGCATTCACATTGTCCACGTCAATCACCGTCACATCGACCGTGTGGGGCAGGTCCATTCTTTTCGCCAGACGCTTGACCATGCGCCGCATCGCCCGGTCTCCCTCGATGCCCGTGCAGCGCAGCTTGTCTGACGTGGTCTCAAGCTGCTCGGCAAAACTCGCGATCATCGCGTCATGGACCCGCGTGCCAACCTCGCGCTCCCAGGTGTCGGGCACGAGATGGGACAGACCGCCAGACATCAGGGGAATGACGATAAAGAACAGGCTACCAACGGCCCCCAGCACGATCATGCTCAAGGCCAGCACGAAGCGGAACGGGTGGGGATCGAAACTGCCTTCATGCATGAGCGAGGGCACATTCTGGCGCAGGGCCGCCACGAAAGCCTGTCCGTGTACCGCAAGACGCCCCGGATGGCCATTGGCGCGCAGACGCAAGTCCCAGCCGTCATGGGTTCCGCCAGCCGCCAGCAGGTCCTTGAAGGGCCAGGACGCCAGAACCGAGCCGTCTTCGCCCTCGGTGATTTCAATGGTGTCATCCCCCAGGCGCACGACGACGCTGCGGCCCCAGGCGGATTGGCCGTCATAGAAGATCGCCTGGGCCATGCGGTGGTCCTGGCTGGCCGGGCGCTCCTGACCGGTAGGCAAGCTCATATCAGAAATCCCCAAAAGCCAATGCGTCCGCGAGCCCTTCGCCCGGCCCGGTCCCTGTCAGCGGGCCTTGTCCAATCCGATCGAGGGCCTTGGGATCGTCAATCTCAAGCGATCGCGCAACGGTGCCGATCAGCCGTGCCCGGAGGGTGACGTTGGAAATCACCGACACACCATAAGAGGCCGCAAAGAGCAGACCCACCGACATCAGGATCAGGCTTCCCGCCATCACAAGCGCGCCGGCGCCGCCTGCCGCATGGCTCGGCAGGGCCCGAAGCACTTCATAGATGCTCGCGACCGTGACACCGGACAAGACCGCATAGCCCAAGAGCCCCAAAAGGCCCGGCGTCACGATACGGAACACATCCGTGATCGAAAGCATGGAGCTGAACCGGGCGCCGGCAAGCTCCAGATGCCCGACCACATAGCGAAACTCCACCACGCGATAGCGGACAAAGGTCACATAAAACAGGAGCGCCGAAACAAGCACGGCCAGTCCCCACAAAGCGGGCGACACGGCGTAAAAATCGGACCAGGGTTCAGGCACTGGCGGATTGTTGGTTCCAGCGGGCAGAGTGCCGAGCGCCCTGTGCAGCTCCCACCACACACTCCCCCCTGCCGCCGCGGCCAGCAGCACAAGACCGCACAGCCAGGCCGGCAGCCAGGGCACGAGAAGCGCCAGGACTCGGCCGCCAAAGGTGACACGCTGATCGCCAACGAGGGTGTGGGTCAAGCGATAGCGCTCCGTCCACAGATTGCGAGCCGGATAGGCAAGACCGAGGGTCAGTATGGTGAGCAGCAAGCTCCCTGCCCAGATGGCCATATAAACAAGGACCGAGCCATCCTGGGACAGATGAATTCCGCGCCACACCGTGCGATTGAGCCTGTAGCGGCGCGCCCGGAATAGGGCCAACGGCAACAGGAGCGGCAAGAGCGCGATGGGCGAGAGACTGAGCAGGTCCGTCAGGGTACTGTCGCCATAGGCGTAGATGGATGAGAAAAGGAACGCCAGGAACGCAACGGCCGCGGCGAGGAAAATCACCACAAAACCGGCAAAGAGCTCAAAGCCATGACCCATATACTCAGCCGGCGAGCCCGCGACGATAACCCGGTGCCAAAAATGGCGTCTGAGCCGTGTGCGGGCCCAGAACCGGTAGAGCCCAAGGGTCATGAAGGTCGAAAGCGTGTTCCAGAAAATGAGCTGCTGGAGGGTTCGGGCATCTTCGACAAATTGAACCGTGTCCGATGCTTTTGGCGCGACGGTCCCCCCGGGTCCGGTCCCCATGCCCAAAGGGGTCGGTCCGGCATGGGGCAGCCCGCGATCTGCGGGCACGCCAGGATCAATCGTTGCCGGTCCCGGATCGCCCGCCGTCTCCGGCTGCATTGGCCCTTGCCCCTCAGTAAGGTCGCGCTCCACGTGATCCGTCCCCAAGTCGTGCCGCAGGCCGCCGCCAAACCGCCGGCCCGTGTTCTCCACCATAGAGGCTTCGCGCCATGAACGGGCCTCGCCCACCCGGCGATCGAAGTTTGGCATACCCTAAGGCGTTGGCGCCATCCGGGCCAAGTCAGGCGGCACTGCCACCCGTGGCACAGTGGACGGGTCCGGTGTCGGATTTGCCCGTCGTCTCCCCCGAATGGTAGGAGCCAAAGGGATAGGATCCGAAACAGGAGGCAAGGCCATGGCAATGGGCCAGCTGAGACGCCGCCGGGACATTCTCAAAATTTTGATGCCGGCGACCGGCTTTTGCGTGGCTCTGACCGCCTGCTCCGCCGGGCCGTCCCGCGCCGAGACGGATCCACTCGCGCCCTATCGCTGGCGCCACCGCCCGGTGCTCATCTTCGCGCCTGCGCCAGGCCCCAATGGCCCGGACCCGGACCCGGACCCGGACGTGGTCGCGCAGGACGCCATTCTCAAGGCTGCGGCACAGGGTCTTTGGGACCGGGACATCGCCGTGTTCCGCGTGGTCGCGGATCGGGTGACGCTGCAGGATGCCAAGGGGGGCCCGGCAAAGGTGTCTGCCGATGCGGACACTCTGCGGTCGGTCTTCGCCGTGGCGCCCGACCAGTTCATGGTCATTTTGGTCGGCAAGGATGGCGACGAAAAACTGCGCCAATCCACCCCGCTCAGCGCCGAACGGTTGTTTGACACCATCGACGCCATGCCGATGCGACGGCGCGAGATGCGCCGCCGACCGTGACAACGGCACCGCTCAGCTTGCGTTCAGACGCTCCATAAAGGCGCGGATGCGCTTGGCATTCTGGCCCAGGTCACTGATGCCAACCCGGCTCTTGGAGCGAATGTCGACCATGACGCCGCCCTCGGCGCGATCCATCACCCGCACCACGATGTCATCGGTGAAGCCGAACCAGAAGCTCGTCTGAGTCGCTTCAAGCAGTCCTTTGGCCGGCATGCCCGAAGCGTGGGGCGGTGACACGGTCTTGACCGTCCAGCCAAGGGCGCGGGCCGCCTCTTCCGCCTGGGTCATCAACTGGGAAACGGTCCCGTTCGGAAACACCATGGTCTTGATGTCAGGATAGGCGGCGCGCTGCTGTTCGGCCACCTTTTCACCAGGATATTCTGGAGGATTGGCGGCCTTGTCCTGGCGGCGCAAATCCACAAGGGTCGCGAAGGCCGGCGGATTTTCCGTATCCGTCGTGATGTCGTGGATTGGCGGCACCGACTGGGCAAGGAAAAAGAAGGACAGGATCTGGGCCAGGAGGGCGCCCCCGACAATCCCTCCCAACAACGCGAGCAGAATGCCCGGGCGAGGGCGGACGAATGTCGCCGCCAAGGTGGTGATGACACCCAGCACCAGCGCCAGAGCAGCAAGCAGGGCCGCAGAACCGAACACATAGAAAAGCGCGGCTTGCAGGTCCATCATCTCGTTGCGATAGCCCAAAGGCGCGACCAGGGCCAGCACCAGG
This sequence comes from uncultured Alphaproteobacteria bacterium, assembly GCA_964449455.1. Taxonomy (GTDB): domain Bacteria; phylum Pseudomonadota; class Alphaproteobacteria; order JAJFIK01; family JAJFIK01; genus CAYUYV01. Next base: position 16,090 of record CAYUYV010000066.1, read on the forward strand.
GCCAAGACAGCGCACACAAAGGCAATACGGCCCATCCAGGTGAGACGGGGCGTCTTCCGGGGGCCGGCCACGGTCGTCGACTGGTCACTCATCCTGACACGTCCTTTTCCTGAAGCACTGTGCCGGTGACCCTTGATGGCCCCGGACACCGTGTCTGTTCAGCCGCCATCCTTTGCAGTCGGCAGCACATAATCCTTGAATTTTTCCCGCAGGGCGACCTTCTGGATCTTACCCGTTGCCGAATGGGGGATATCGGAGACGAAGACCACATCGTCTGGCATCCACCATTTGGCGATTTTGCCCGTGAGATAGTCCAGCATTTCCTCCTTGGTCGGAGTCTCCCCGTCCCTTGGCACAATAATCAGCAGGGGCCGCTCGTCCCATTTGGGATGGGCCATGCCGATCACGGCTGCCTCGGCCACTTTGGGATGGCCAATCGCCAGATTCTCGATATCGATGGACGAAATCCACTCCCCACCGGACTTGATAACATCTTTGGCCCGGTCCGTGATCTGCATGAAGCCATGGCCGTCAATGGTGGCCACGTCGCCAGTGTCGAAAAAGCCGTCCCCATCCAGAATGGTGCCGCCTTCCCCTTTCAGATAGGCGCCGGCAACCGCCGGTCCGCGCACCATAAGGCGGCCGAAGGCCTTGCCGTCCCAGGGCAGTTCCTTGCCCTCGTCATCGACGATCTTCATTTCCACCGTGTAAGGAACACGGCCCTGCTTGCACCTCAGGTCAAGCTGCTCTTCCCAGGGCAGATCGTCCATCCCGGCCTTAGGCTGGGACAGGGTGCCCATGGGGCTCATCTCCGTCATGCCCCAGGCATGCAGGACGTCAACGCCATAGCGTTTCTTGAAGGTGTCAATCATGCTGCGCGGTGCGGCCGAGCCGCCGATGATGACCCGGCGCAGGTGATCAAGCGGCTTGTTGGTCTGTTCCAGATATTGGAGCAGCATGAGCCAGACCGTCGGCACGGCGGCCGTGATGCTCACCTGTTCCGTGTCCAGAAGTTCATAGATAGCCTCGCCATCCATGCGGGCGCCGGGCAGCACCATCTTGGTTCCCGCAGACGGGCCGCCGAAAATGATGGCCCAAGCATTGGCGTGGAACATGGGCACCACGGGCAGGATCGTGTCCTTGCTGGTCATGCCGATGCCATCGGCATTATTGACCGCGAGGGTGTGCAGAACATTTGAGCGGTGGGAATAGACGACGCCCTTTGGATTGCCTGTCGTGCCTGAGGTGTAGCAGATACCAGCAGCCGTGTTCTCATCGAATTGCGGCCAGGTGAAATCGGCTGAATAGCCCGCCAGCCACTCCTCATAGGCAATCGCGTTGGGCAGCGTGGTCTCGGGCATGTGCTCCTTGTCAGTCAGCACAATGAAGGCCTTGATGCGCGCGATATCGTCCTTCACGGCCTCAAGAAGCTTTAGGAAGGTGATATCGACAAACAGGACATCGTCTTCGGCGTGATTGACGATGTAAGCCACCTGGGCCGGAAACAGGCGCGGGTTGATGGTGTGGCACACGGCGCCAAGGCCCATGCTGCCGTACCAGACCTCCGCATGCCGATGGGTGTTCCAGGCGAGCGTTGCGATCTTGTCGCCAAGGGTCACGCCCATATCCTTCAGGCCATTAGCCACCTGGCGGGCACGGACATGCAGGTCGCGATAGGTGTAGCGATGGATCGGCCCTTCCACCAACCGCGTCACGATTTCGCGATCGCCGTGATTTCGCGCCGCGTGATCGATGATCGTATGAATGAGAAGGGGCCAATTCTGCATCAATCCGTGCATGGAGCGCTCCAACCCTAATTGGGCGGCCCGTTTTCATCGGGCGGCCTTGTTTCCAGAATGCCAAAACGACCGGACTGCCGGTCGCCAGGCGGCCAGCATTCAGGCTTTGTTCTGACATAACATTAGCTTGAGGCCGGGCACCGGCCAAGGTCTGTCACTTTTTTGCTGCCCGCCCGTCCCCTTGGTTCAGCCATGCCTGCGCTTGCGCTGCGACGGTGGCGCGCCCCTGGCCGCTGTCGAGCTGGATCCAGTCGATTTCCCCCAACTCGAAATGCAACTGCCGATTTAGGATTTCTTCCGTTGCGTCCGAGACATCCCCCCGCCGCTCCCGGACCCGGGCGGCCAGCACCTGCGGTTCCGCCGACAGCCAGAAGCCCATAAAGGGTACGCCCAGCCGGTCTGCCAGCGCGCGAATGGCCGCGCGTTGTTCGGGCCGGGCAAAGACGCCGTCCACGATTACTGGCATTCCCTGGCCAATGGCCATTGCCGCCTCTTTTTCGAGGGTCTGATACACGGTGATGCTCGTTTCCGGCGCATAAGCCGTTTCAGGCAATGCCTGATCAAGCGGCGTGCCGTGGAGCCGCTTGCGGATCTCATCGGTGCGCAGGATAAGGGCCCCGAGAAGACCCTCAAAGGCGCCGCCAATATCCCGTGCGAGCGTGGACTTGCCCGATCCCGACAAGCCACCCACCGCCACAAGGCAGACTTGCCGCACCGACAACAGATTGAGCGCCAGTGCCAGATAGCCGCGGGCCCGGGCCATGGTCGCCGCGTCCTCGTCATGCTCCGACGCCAAATCCGCCGGCAATTGCGCAAGGCACACATGGCAGCGGATCAAGGCCCGCAAGGCCCCATAAAACGGGAGCGCTTCCAGCATGCCAAGGGCCGCGGACCGATCGGTGGACGGCAAGGCCGACAGATAGGCGTTGAACACCCGGTTTCCGAAATCGCGACGCCCCCGGAACATCAGGTCCATCAGGAGAAAGGCAACATCGTACAGCGTGTCCTGGCAGGCGATGTCGTCATTGAACTCGATACAGTCAAAAAGGACCGGCAGGCCATCCTGGACCACGATATTCGACAAGTGCAGATCACCATGGCACAGGCGCACAAATCCCGCCTCGGCCCGTTGTTCGAACCGGTGGCTCAAGGCGCCAAGCCGCTCGAACGCCTGCTCCGTGAACTGCGCAACGGCCTCACGATCCAGCACGCCTTCGGCACCGTTGCGAACATGACCCGTCATATTGTCCAAAACGCGGGCCACCGCGTCATGCCAGCCCTCGGTGCGACAAGGCCCTTCCTGAAGATGCAATGCGGCGATGGCCTCGGCCAGGGGAACCGCAAGGCTTTCCGACGGTTGTTCAGGACCCGGATCGGGCTCGATGCGGCGCGCAAGGAGATCACTCTGGTCAAAGCGGCGCATTTCAAGGAGCCAGCCGACGGCCTCGCCGTCCCCATCAACAAGAATCCGCCCGTCCGGCGTCCGGGTGACTGGAACCACCCGGCGATAGAGGTCCGGCGCCGTACGGCTGTTCAGCCTCAATTCCTTTTCAAGAAGCGCACGCCGATTGTCCCGCCCGGAAAAATCCAGATAACCGAGGGAGAGCGCTTTTTTCATCTTGTACGCCCGATCACCGACTAGAAACACAACGGCGATATGCGTCTCCACGGTCTTTACCGGACCGTCGACACCGAATGGCGCACCGGATTTGAGCGCCGCCCTCAACGTCGCCTGAAGATCCTGGTCCGTGGTGTTTGTCATGCCGTCCGCCCCACCACTCATGTCCGTACAAGGTCGTTTTCGATGAATTCACCCACGGGCTCCTGATGGGCAATGACATCCGCACCCGGAAAGGCGTCCGCGACCAGGGCTTCCACCTCATCGGCCACCCGGTGGGCCTCCCGCAGCGTCAGTTCAGGATCGAGCTCCAGATGGAACTGGATGAACATGCTGGGCCCCGCCCGGCGGCTGCGCAGATCGTGGACGCCGAGAACCTCCTGGTGGGACAGGATGATGGCCTTGATCCGCGCCCGGTCCGTTTCCGACATTTCCCGGTCCATGAGCTGGTCGAAAGCCTGATGGACGAGCATCCATGCCGAAAAGAGAAGGCCAAAGGCAACCGAAAACCCGAACAGCGGGTCCACGATCAGGAGCCCGGACTGGCCCGCGAGCCACACGGCCCCGATGGCACCAAGGGCAATGAGGGCATCGGCCAGATAGTTGAGGGCGTCGGCACCAATGGCGATGGATCGGGTCTGGCGGTAGACGGCGACCTCATAAAGGCCCACGCACAAGGAAACCACGGCTGAAAAGCCCAGAACGACCATCACCATGCCGCCATTGCGCACGGGCTCAGGATGGATGATCCGTCCCACAGCCTCCACGGCGAGCAGGATTGAGGCCACAATGATCAGCAAACCCCGGATCATTCCCGCGAGGGCTTCCGCCTTGCCGTGCCCAAACCGGTGGTCATGGTCGGCGGGCGTCATCGCCAGACGGACGGCCACAAAAATCGCGGCAGAGGCAAGCAGGTCGAGCACCGAGTCCGTCAGGGAACTGAGCAGGGCCACGGAGCCGCTGGCCACATAGACCCCTGCCTTCACCACGATCAGAAGAGCGGCCACGATCACGGCGGCACTGGTCGCCCGGCGCCGGGGATCAATGGGCAGCACACCTCCCCCGCCCAGGTCCTGCGACTTCGGGCCCGTGGTGTCCCGACCTGCGCCATCCAGCCTGTTGCATGGGGACGCGGACCGCTCCCCCATCAGGGAAAGACCCGCCCCCGGGACCAGGCAGCGCCCAGACCGGCGCGCTCGAAGACCAGCCGGTCATGGAGGCGGAAGGGCTGGTCCTGCCAGAACTCCATTTTGAGCGGCGTCAGGGCATAGCCGGACCAATGGGGCGGACGCGGAATATCCTTGCCCTCATAGTCCGTCTCCGTCTGTTGCACCGCATCGATCAGGGCACCGCGCGTCTCAAGCACGGTCGACTGGCGCGAGGCCCAGGCGCCAATCTGGCTGCCTCGCGGGCGCGTGGCGAAATAGGCGTCGGCCTCTTCAGGCGTCACCAGCTCAACGGGACCACGCAGGCGGACCTGGCGCGCCAGGCTCTTCCAGTGGAAACACAGGGCCGCTTTGGGCTGGCCGCCAAGCTGATGGCCCTTGGCGCTGAGGGTGTTGGTGTAAAAGACGAACTGACCATCCCGCAGGCCCTTGAGCAGCACGATCCGGGCGTCGGGAAGTCCGGTGTCGTCGACCGTCGCCAGGGTCATGGCATTGGCGTCGGCGGGTTCGCGGGCCTCGGCCTCTTTCAACCAGGCATCGAACAAGGCGAAAGGGTCATCACCCTCAATCAGACTTTCCTGAACCAGCGCATCCACTGTTGCCGTCTGCTCACTCACCGTGGTGCCTCCTCTCGCCTGTTCCATTGCCTCGCCCGCGCCGGGGCACGCCATCAGGTCAGGTGACCGCCCGCCCACCGCGTCATCCCTGGCCGATCGGACATAGTGATGAAACAGGCGACAGCTCAAGGCAAATCGATTATTTAGGGTGGATTGCGTGTGGGCGGACAATGTGGGGCCGGATGCGTAAGACGCTGGCTTTGGCAGGGGCAACCCTGTGCCTTTTCAACCCAGTTTTTGCGGGCCTTGCCCAACCGGCGGCGGCCGCGCCGCTTGCCCCTGCCGTCTCCCAAGAGCCGGCGGAAAAGAAGACGAGCCGGTTCGACGAGGCCGTCGCCGCCTATGACGCAGGGGATTTCGAGACCGCTTTTCGCATTTGGCGCCGCCTTGGCCGGCAGGGTGACCTTTCCGCCCAGCGCAATGTGGGGCAGATGCTGCGGCTCGGCACGGGCATTCCCCAGGACCTCAAAGCCGCCCGCAAGGCCTATCGCAAGGCAGCGGAGGCCGGATATCCCCCGGCCATGGCCAATCTGGGCCTGATGCTGCGTGATGGTCAGGGCGGTAAGCCGGATGCCCGCAAAGCGGCATTTTGGTTCTACCGGGCCGCAAAGCTGGGCAGCGCCAATGGCCAATATCTTCTGGGCCTGCAGCTTGAGACCGGCAGCGGCGTCACGAGGGACAAGACGAAGGCCCTCGCCTTTTACAGCGCCGCCGCCGCCTTGGGCCACGCTCAGGCCAAGGCCGCCGCCCATCGCCTGGCGGGCGCCGGCACGGTGCTGCCTGTCATGTCCACAGAACAGGCCCTGGATGACCTGGAGGCGGCACCACAGGCAAAAGGCGACACATCAGCCTCAAATTCGCCGCCTCGCGACCTTAACACCCTACTCAAAGGGACCGGGGCGAAGACGGGGACACCAGACGCTGCGGATCCCGATGGCACGCCGTGAGGGCATCTTTTTTGGAGAGTGGCGGGTCCGAATCTCCGAACGTTCACCGTGAAGATAAGGCGGCCCGATGCCATGACGGCCCGACAAGGCCGTTTTGCCCGGTTGCGCCATATTCGCCGATCCTGAAGACACTTCTTCAGAGGATCGAAGGTGATGCTGGGGGATGGTGGGCGGTCGGCACGAGATGGTCTGAGACCGGGCTGATCCGGTCCCCAAGGCGGCATCGTTAAACTGGATTAATCCATGCGCGATCCTTACGACGTTCTGGGTATCCGCTCCACGGCCACCGAAGCCGAACTCAAGAGCGCATACCGGCTTTTGGCAAAGCGCTTCCACCCGGATGCGGATCCGGGCAACTCGGCCCTGGCCGATCGTTTCAAGGAAGTGACGGCGGCCTATGAGTTCCTGAAGGACCCCATCAAGCGCAGCCGGTTCGACCGGGGCGAGATCGACGCCACCGGCGCCTTCCGCCGTCGCGGCGCCCGCTCCTATGGCCGGGACCGGCGTAATGGAACCGCCAGCCACCGCAGCCAGACCGCCGGCGCCTCCGCCCAGCGCAATGGCACAAGGACCGAGGCCCCTAATGGCGCAGCCGGACGGAACCGGACCAGCGGCGCCGGAGACACCCGATCCGCCGGCGGCCAGAGCAGTTGGAGCAGCCGCCAGAATGCCGCGAACCAGAACGCCGCGAAGGAGCGTGCCGCCAAGGAGACTTCCGCCCGGGACAATGCCGGCAGGGACAATGCCAGCAGAGACAATGCCAGCAGGGAAAACGGCGAGGCCCGCCGGTCCCGGGCCTTTCCCGATGACGACACGCGGGAGACCGAAGAGGCGGTGCGCTCGCGCTATCAAGAGATCTTCGCGGATTTCTTCAGCGGGACCCGCGAGCGCCAGGCCGGCGGAGACGGTCAGCGGCTCGACCAGACCTATCGGATCAGCATCACCTTTGAAGAGGCGGCCCTTGGCGGAAAACGCCGGGTGCGCCTGACCGGTGATCGGACGGTGGATGTCACCATCCCGCCCGGGGTGAAGGACGGCCAGCAGATCCGCCTGAAGGGCATGGGCCGGTCAAGCGGTTCCGTGACGGGGGACGCGCTGCTCCGCCTGGAGATCAGTCCCCATCCTTTCTACAAGCGTGAAGAGAACGACATTCATGTCACCGTGCCGGTGACGCTGGTGGAGGCCGTTGTTGGTGCCAAGGTGATGGTCCCGACCCTGAATGGTGTGGTGCATCTGACCATTCCGCCCGGCGCCAACACAGGAACCACCTTGCGCCTGCGGGGCCGGGGTATTCAGCCGGAAAAGGCGAGCGCGCCCGGCGACCAGCTTGTGACCCTGCAAATCGTGTTGCCTGAAGATCCGCCCAAGGATTTTGTCAAAACCATCCGCAAATGGGCCGACAAATGGCCCGGCGGCTCCGTGCGCCGCCATCTGGGACTGGAGAAGTGATCTTTTGGAGGCCCGGCCACAGGCGTGAGCGGGCGGCCGGGTGCCACATCCGATGCGACCAGGGGGCAAGCCCCCTCGCCCCCCTTTTCAAAGGGTAAAAGGAAAAAGAGAAAAGGGTTAAAGCGTTCTGACAACGCGAAAACCCAGATTGTCGATCGGGTCCCGAGGATAGTACCTGATGCGGGACGCCGAACGCAGGGTCCACGGACTGGCGCTCCAGGACCCGCCGCGAACAACACGGGCGTTTCTGCCGGTCGGATTGGCAACCCAGGCCGACCCGTCCGCCGGCGCACCGACATAGCTGTTGTGCCAGGAATCCTCGCACCATTGCCGAACATTGCCAAGCATGTCGTAGAGGCCGAAGGCGTTGGCCGGAAACGTCCCCACCGGGGTCGTCTGGTCCCGGAACACACCTTCCCTGCCGTTTTCATCAAGGAGATAGCCGTCATGATTGGCCTGGAACGTGGAAATCGTCTCCCCAAAGGAAAACGGCGTGGTTGTCCCGGCCCGGCAGGCATATTCCC
>CAYUYV010000067.1:0-23918 GCA_964449455.1 uncultured Alphaproteobacteria bacterium
GCCCCTCGGCCAGCGCCTGCACCAGGCCCGCGATGCAGATCTGGTTGACCATCTTGGTGAGCTGGCCCGCGCCCGCCGGGCCCATGAGCTTCATCATGCGGGCATAACAGTCCATCAGGGGGCTGACTGTCGCGAAATCGGCCTCGGTGCCTCCACACATGATGGTCAAGGCCCCATTCTCGGCACCCGCCTGTCCTCCGGACACGGGCGCATCCACAAAGCCGATATCATGGGCGGCGGCCGTAACCGCCAGCTCCTGCGCCAACCCCGCGGACGCCGTCGTGTGATCAACAAAGACCGAGCCCTGCGCCATACCGGCAAAGGCCCCCTGGTCACCGAGGGTCACCGCCCTCACATCATCGTCATTGCCCACACAGGCAAAGACCACATCCGCGCCTTGGGCAGCCTCTCTCGGCGTTTTACCGAGCGCGCCCGAGTGCGCTTCGCACCAGCGCTCCGCAGTCGCCAGCGTTCGGTTGTAGACCGTCACGGCATGCCCAGCCTTCACCAGATGGCCCGCCATGGGAAACCCCATCACCCCAAGACCCAGAAACGCGACCGATTGGCCCATGATGCTCCTCCTGCCGATTGGTTGCCCGCCATGGACGTGACATGGTTCCATGGCGTCTGTGGGGTCTATGCCATTTTGACAATGTCTGAACGGTCCGGCGACCGGACGGCGTGCGGTGCTGGAACTGCGAGCGGAATCGCCCGTTTCTATAATGAAATTGGGACTTAGGGGGAGGTGACTATGCTGAAGGCCCTGATGAAATGGACTGGTGTGATTCTGCTCCTGATTCTGGCGTTGACCATGATCACGGGAGCGACGCTCACCCTCTTCATCCGCTCATCCCTGCCCTGGACCAAAGGGACCCGCGAAATCGCAGGGCTTGAGGGACAGGTGGACATTCTGCGCGATGGCTTCGGGATCCCTCATATCTATTCCAATGACGAGGAAGCCGTCTATTTCGGCCTGGGCTATGCCCACGCCCAGGATCGTCTCTGGCAGATGAGCTTCAATCGCTGGGCTGTCCAAGGCCGGCTCGCGGAAGTCGTTGGAGCACCCGCCCTCGACAGCGACGTCTTTTTCCGCGCTCTGGGCCTTTATGATGCGGCTGTTGCCAGCGTGGATGTTCTGCCCGAAGAGGCACGGCGCGCCCTTGATGCCTATGCCCAAGGCGTCAATGCGGTCCTTGAGGATCCGGATTTTAAACGCCCGCCTGAGTTCCTGTTTTTCAGCGCGACACCAGAGCGCTGGGAGCCGGCTGACAGCCTGGCCACGCTCAAACTCATGGGCCTGACCTTGAGCACGAATGCCAATCAGGAATTCGCGCGGGCCCGGTTCCAAGCCATTCTGGGGCCGGAAAAGGCGGCGGACTATGTCGATCCTTATGTCCTGCCGAATTTCGTGTCTCTTGATGCGGACGATCTCGGCCTGCCCCCGCCCGCGCCGCGCCGCATCACGCCCATCGCACCCCCGGCGCCATCTCCCGGCATTCCTGGAGCGCCGGAGGGCCAGGGCGCGCTCGACGGCTCCCCTGCGGAACACTCCAACAATTGGGTCGTGGACGGACGGCGCACGATCTCGGGTGCACCGCTTCTCGCCAATGATCCCCATCTGCGCGCGAGCATTCCGGGCATCTGGTATTTGGCCCATCTTGCCTTTGTGGATCTCGATGTGGTGGGCGTGACCCTTCCCGGCATTCCGACGGTCCTGCTCGGGCACAATGGGACCGCGGCCTGGGCCTTCACGAATACAGGTCCCGACACCCAGGACCTTTACGTGGTCACCCGCAATCCGGACGATGCCACGGCCTATGCGGTCGAAGACGGCTATGAGTTCTTTGATCTGCGGCCGGAGGAAATCCAGGTAAAGGGTGCCGAACCGGTTTCCGTAACGTTCAAGAAGACCCGGCATGGGCCGGTCATGCCGAAAAAATACACCCGATACGCCGATCTCGGCGCCCAGAACCAGGAAGTGGCCCTGGCCTGGACCATGCTCGATGATCAGGATGCAAGCTTTGCCACTTCTCTCGGCCTGATGCGCGTCACCTCTTACGAAGAAGCCAAGGAGCTGGGACGGTCCTTTGTCGGGCCGATGCAGAACATTCTTTATGCAGATAAAAACGGTGATACGGGCTATCTTGCACCAGGACGGGTGCCGCTCCGTGGCCCTGACCATGACAGCAATGGCCGCCTGCCCGTCGATGGCACCTTCCGGCGCAATGACTGGCAGGGCACTGTGCCCTATGACGCCCTGCCCTTTGTGAAAAATCCGGGGAGCGGCCTCATCGTGACGGCCAACAATCAGATCGTGCCCGACAGCTTTCCCCAGACCCTGACCGCAGACTGGAACGCCACGGAACGATCTCGGCGGATCAATGAGCGTTTGACCGAAATCGACCGCCACGACCTCACCACCTTCAACGCCATCCAGAATGACACCGTGTCCCTCAAAGCCAGGCGTCTGCTGCCTTATCTGCTTGCCGAGCGCGCGCCGGAAGGCCTTGCCGGCGAGGCCCAACGACGCCTTGCCAACTGGGACGCGGCCATGGAGGGCGATCGACCGGAACCACTGATTTACGTCGCCTGGATCGCCCAGTTGGAACGTTTGATCACCGCCGATGAATTCGGGGCGGATTTTCCGCGCCGCCGCCAACCCCGGGAGAACTTCCTCTTCACGGTTCTTTCGGGGGAGAACGAGTCCTGGTGTGACGTCATCACCTCGGCTAATCGCGAACCCTGTGGACCCCTGATCACCCGGGCCCTCGAACTGGCTGTTGAAGAGCTCCGGGTCACTTATGGCGAGACAATCGACCGGTGGCGTTGGGACCGGGCCCACCGCATGCGTTTTCCGCACCAGCCGTTGGACGCCGTGCCGGTCATCGGGCGCCTGTTCTCCCGCTCGACGCCGGCAGGCGGCGGCGTGGATACGGTCAATGTAGCGCCGTTCTGGGCAGAGACCGGCAGCACCCGGTTCGATGCCAGCTTCTCGGCCAGCATGCGGGCGATTTACGATCTCAGTGACCTGACCAATTCGCGGATCGTGATCACCACGGGCCAGTCGGGCCATGTGCTGTCGGACCACTATGACGATATGATGCCCCTGTGGCGTGATGGACGAACCATCCGCATCGAAACGAACCGCGATCGCCTGCGCGGGACTGCCGACCGTCTGACCCTGACGGGCGAAGGACGGTAGGGCCATGCTGGGATGGATCCTGCGCTGGTTGCGCTGGCCGGCTTTGGGCCTTGGCATTGTGTTGATCGCCGCCTTGCTGTTCGCCGCGGAGCGGTTCATCAGCCTGCGCCAATCCCTGCCCACCTATGAGGGTCGCTTAACCGTCAGTGGGCTGATGGCTCCGGCACAGATCGTCCGGGACCAAAAGGCCATTCCCCATATCACGGCTGAAACCCTGGCTGATGGGGCCTTTGCCTTGGGACTCGCCCATGCCCAGGACCGGCTATGGCAGATGACCATCCTGAGGCGGGCCGGCCAGGGGCGCCTTGCCGAACTGTTCGGGCGCTTTGCCCTTGACGTGGACCGCACCATCCGTGCCCTGGATCTTGATGGGCTCGCAAAATCAAGCCTCAAAGCCCTGTCGCCGGATGTGCAGAGCGTGCTGCGCGCCTATGCTGCCGGTGTGAACAGCCGCATCGAGGATCGGGATCGCCCCCTGCCGCCCGAGTTCTTCATTCTCCAGGCCCCGGCCGAGCGTTGGGAGGCCCACCATTCCTTGATCCTGATGTCCATGCTGGGCCTTGGCCTTTCAACCAATGCGTTCACGGAACTTGCCCGTCTGGATCTGGCCCGGACCGACACATTGAACGCGGAACAGATCGCGGATCTGTTCGCCCCGGCACCGGGCCTGCCTGAGGGTGTGGATCTGTCGCCGTTTATGGCCCCGCCGGCCGAGCCGGAGGACCCTGCGGCCATCCGGGCCGCCTTGCCCTTTGAGTTGCCCCTCGGAGCGTCCAACAATTGGGTGGCGGACGCCAGCCGCACAGCCACAGGGGCGCCCTTGCTCGCCAATGATCCCCATCTTGGACTCATGATGCCCGGCCTGTGGTATCTCACCCATCTGGAGATCGCCGGGCGGACCATCGTGGGCGCCACATTGCCTGGCATTCCGGCCGTTCTTTTGGGGCACACGGATGAGGTGGCCTGGGGCATGACCAATACGGGCACCGATGTCCAGGATTTGGTCCTTGAGCGTCTCGCCCCGAACGATGAAGACGCCTATCTGACGCCGGATGGCGCGCGCGCGTTCACGACACGCGAAGAAGTGTTCAAGGTCCGCCTTGGCGCAACGGTCACCGAGACCATGCGGTCGACGCGCCACGGACCAGTCATTCCCCTGCTCCAGGACCAGGCGCCCGACGGCCATGTGTGGTCTGTCATGTGGACCGGCCTGACACCCCGGAACCGGACTTTTGAGGTGTCGGTGCGCATTCTGGAAGCGGAGGGTCTCGACGCCGTCCGGCCCCTGATGGCCGACTACACCACCCCGACGCAGAATTTCGTCTTCGCCGATGCCCAAGGAGCGATCGGCTTTGTTGCCGCCGGGGCCGTACCCTTGCGCAATCCTGAAGTTCCGGGCGGCGGGCTTGTGCCTGTTGCGGGCTGGGACCACAAGGAGATCTGGACCGGCCTCATGGACCCCGCCGACTGGCCCCAAATCTGGTCCCCCAAGGACGGCGTTCTCGTAACCGCCAACAACGACATCCGGCCACAGGGCTATGAGGGGTTCATTACCGCCGAATGGAGCCTGCCCTATCGGGCGGAACGCATCCGGGCACTGATCGATGCTGAGGCGGGCCACACGGCGGGCAGTTTCGCGGCCATCATGGACGACCATCGCAGCGGTCTGCGCCCGCGCCTCCTTGCAGTCATGCTGGACAAAACGCCGGCGCGTGCGGATCTGGACGAGGCCCTAGCCCTGCTGCGCGCCTGGAATGGAGACATGGACCAGGACAGGGCTGAGCCCTTGATCATGGTGGCCTGGCTGCGTGCCTTTGCAGATCGTCTTGCGACGGATGAACTGGGTGACACTGGTGGCCGCTTCACCACCTTGCGCCCTGTGTTTTTCGAGCGCGTGCTTGCCGATGCAAATGGGGCGTCCCGCTGGTGCGATGACGTGGCGACGGACGCGACCGAAACCTGCCAAGCCCTGCTCCAGGACAGCCTTGCGGCGGGCCTCAAGGATCTTGCGGCCCGGTTCGGCCCGGACAGGACGGATTGGCGTTGGGGCCAGGCCCACCGGGCCATGCACAGTCACCTGCCCCTCGGTTTCGTGCCGCTCGTGTCGCGGATTTTTTCAAGGCAGGTGCCAACGGCGGGCGGGTCCTACACGGTCTCCAGGGGCTCTTATAGCATTGGCGGCGGTAATCCCTTCGCGAATGTCCATGGGGGTGGCTATCGGGCAGTCTATGATTTGGCGCATCCGGAACAGTCGCGCTTCATGATCGCCACGGGCCAATCGGGCAATCCCTACTCAGAGCATTATGATGATCTGGTGGCAGAGTGGGGCGCCGGCGCCTTTCTCGAAATTTCCCGAGACCCGGCCGAAATCGCGAATGAGAGCATCGGCCGCCTGGAGCTGTTGCCGCAACCCGTGCCTTAAGCCAAAGGATCCGCGTGGGGCGCAAGCTGACGATAGCGGCCCCGGTGATAGACGAGCGGCGGGCGTTCATCGGCAACCGCAATGGTCAGCACCTCGCCAACCAGAATGACGTGATCGCCCGCATCGTGACGAGCCGCCACGCGGCAGTCGAGCTGAGCGATGGCCCCTTCTATGAGCGGCGCGCCTGTCTGTGCAATACGAGTCGGCACATCGCACAACCGGCCGTCACCGGCAAAGGCCACAGAAACCGCATCCTGCCCCTCGCCCAAAACGCTTACCCCATAGGCGTCGGCCGCGTTGAACGCACTGAACCGGTCTGATGCTTTGTCGATGCACCACAGCACGAGGGGCGGCTCAAGGGACACAGAGGCGAAGGAACTGACGGTCAAGGCAACCGGCGCTGCACCCTGGCTCGACGGGGGGCAGGTCACGATGCACACGCCGGTCGTGAAACTGCCAAGGGCACGGCGGAACGCCTGACTGTCGACGGGCATGGGCGGGGGTCTCCTAACGGGGCTCTTTGTGTCCTATCATAACGCGAAGTCAAAAAAATAAGGCCCAGTGGGCCCTTTCAAGGGGGCAATCCCGAGGGAATGAGGAGACACGCGCCATGGTTCTTCGTCTTGCCGGCATGACTCTTAGCACGCTCCTGGCTGTGATGGCATCCAGCCCGCCGGCCAGCGCCGCACAGTCCCTTTACAAAAGCGCCCCCAGCGACCACCTGCCGGCCGGCGCCCTTCTTGAGGGTCTTGATATGGACGCGGGCCTCGCCGATTTCGACGGTGACGGCGATCTCGACATTCTGATCGCCAGCGAATACCGCCCCAATATTCTCTTGATCAATGACGGTGCCGGCCGATTCACGGACGGGAGCGATCGCATCCCCCAGGTGAAGCGGGACAGCGAGGACGTGGCCATCGCCGATTTCGACCAGGACGGCGACCTCGATGCCGTGATCGTCACAGAAGATGACAAGGTCAATGAGTATTACCGCAACACTGGAACAGGGCGCTTTGAGGATGCGGGTAAAGACCTGCCCGTCGAGGGCGTGACCAATGGTGTCATCGCAGGGGATGTGGACGGCGACGGGGATGTGGACCTGGTGCTGGCCAATAATGGTCAGAATGTCCTGGTGCTGAATGATGGCGCCGGGCGGTTCACCGATGTCACCGCGACCCATTTGCCGGCCGTCGAGGATGTCACCCAGGATGCCGCGCTGGGCGATGTGGATGGCGACGGCGATCTTGATCTTCTCTTCGGCAATGAAGGGCCCAACCGGCTGCTGATCAATGACGGCGCAGGACGGTTCGCAGACAAGGCCGGCGCCCTGCCCGAGCGGTCCCAGGAAAGCCGCGAGGCGGATTTCGGCGATGTGGACGGGGACGGCGATCTCGACATTCTGGAAGGCAATGTCAGCTTTTTCATGCAGGATACGGCGCGGACCAATCGTCTCCTGATCAATAATGGTCGCGGCAAATTCGAGGATGGCGGCGATCGCCTGCCCGCCGACGAGGACAATTCCGCTGAGGCTGATCTGCTTGACGTCGATGGCGATGGGGATCTCGATATTGTTACCACCAATGTCCAGGGCATTCGCGCCGCCGGCATGGGCCGCCACAGGGCTTATCTCAATGATGGCAAAGGTCTGTTCACGGATATGACGGAAGCGGTGTTTCCGGCCGAAGCGGTTGGCAATGGTTTCGATTTCGTACAAGGTGACCTGGACGGAGACGGTCTGCTGGACCTTTTCATCTCCAATCGTATCGGGCCTGACATGCTCCTGCTGCGCCGCCAACCTTGAACGCGTGCCCAAAGGCGCCCTTAACCTCATTGCCTTAACCTCATCTCATCCAGTCCGGATTGGGGAGATGAGGGCGCGATGGCGGCGAACAATGAACGCCCGATTATCATCAAGAAGATCAAGAAGGGCGGCCACGGTCACCATGGCGGCGCCTGGAAAGTGGCCTATGCCGACTTCGTGACGGCCATGATGGCCTTCTTCCTGCTGCTCTGGCTGCTCAATACGACCACGCCGGAACAAAAACTGGGTATCGCAGATTATTTCGCCCCGGCCTCGGTCAGCGCGACAACAAGTGGCGCTGGCGGCATTTTCGGCGGCACCTCCTTCAACGAGGACGGGGCCCGGCGCGCCGGGGCCCTCGCCATCGTGAAACAGGACATCCCGTCCGACGCCCGGCGCTCCAAACGCACCGAGGGAGAACGGGACACGGACGCCAAAGACACCAACCAGGAACAAGAAGACGAAAGCCCCGAACCCAACGCGCCTGAAACCTTGAGCGAGACCGCCCTCGACCGGGCCCTTGCCTTGCGTGAAGCAGCCCTCTTTCAACAGGCGGAAATGTCAATCCGCCAGGCCATGCAGGACATGCCGGAACTCGCCGAACTGTCCAAGCAGCTCATCATCGACCACACGCCGGAAGGCATGCGCATTCAGCTCATCGACCAGGAGGGACGGGCCATGTTCCCGGCCGACAGCGCCGAGCCCTTCGAGCGGACGAAATCACTTCTGCGTCACGTGGCCAAGATCATCCGGCGTCTGCCGAACCGCGTTTCCATATCGGGGCATACGGATGGGGCTCCCTTCTATCGGGACGATGGGTACACGAATTGGGAGATGTCGAGCGACCGGGCGAATGCGGCCCGCCGCGTAATTATGGCGTCCGGCGTCAATGTGGACCGTGTCGCCTTGGTCAGCGGCAAGGCCGGCACCGATCCCCTGTTCCCCGATGACCCCTACGCCCCGGCCAATCGGCGCATCAGCATTGTTTTGCTGCGCGAGGCCCCGCCCCTGCCGCCCGGTCATAGTCTGTAGCCAGAAGACCAACCGCAAGGGGTTTGTGGGGCGGGTTTAACCCGTCACCGCAGACCCAATATGACACAAGCGGGTGTTTGGCAGATCAAGATCCGGGGGGACGGCGGACCGCAAGCGGGCTCAGAAAAATCCGCCGGTGGTCGGACCACCACCAAGCAAGCGGTCAAGACCGGCCTGGTAATTGGCGATCTGCCTTTGGAGATTGGCGGGGACAGGCCCCGAAGCACGCTGACTGTCCCGGAGCAGCGCATCAAGGGCCGGGTCGCGGGTCAGGGTGTTGAAGGCCTTGCGCAAGGCCGACAGGGAATCGAGCAATACGGAGGACGCTCGGGCCGCATCCGTCTTGTTGTTGATGTTCAGCTCCCGTTCCATCCCCAGCCCGAAAAAGAGCACGTCCTGTGAGGCAGCCGCCGCTTCGGCATCCTCATCATCGTCCTGGTCAAGCAGGCTACCGTCATCGACCACGAGGCCGGCTTCAAGGCCCAGGCCTTTCAGGGCATCATCCGCGCCTTCACCGGGGATCAATTCGATCTGGATGCCCTTATTGCCCGTGATGCGCAGCGTATCCCCGTCGGAGGTGCGCCGGACGCGGGCCTCCCCATCCAGCAGCAGAACATTCTCAACCTTGCGCGAAAGGGAGCGCATGGTGTCGTCCGCCTCGATTGTGATTTTCTTCGGCCGCTTGCCATCGACGGCAATGGAGAAAGACTGCCCTTCCCGAACCAGCCCATGGGATGTCACGGTGCGTGGCTCGTCATAGGTCAGTGTGCCGCGTGGCAACCCCAATATATCGAGGACGGAATTACCAGTGGCGTCAACGGTCACCGAACGGGCCGAGGCATGTCCTTCCCGGCCGGCATATTGCTCCGTCCACACAAGAGTGCCGTCCGCCGTATAGCGGGACACGAAACCGTCCCGGGTGCCTGAAAGCGTGTTGCCGTCCACATTGCCCAAGGTATCGCCGCCGACAATGACGTCGCCATTGAGGATGGCGAGGCTGTGGACATTGTCCGATGCGGTGGAGCCGAGATAACGGGTGTAAACCGCATCGGCTGAGCCGCCCAGGTCATCAATACGGGTCAAGAAGCCGTCCCGGCCGCCATCGAATGTGCCCAGCTCGTTCGCGTCCCCGCTGGCCGTCAAACCACCGGCGCGGGTCGTTCCGGCCAGATAGATCCGGTCGCCGTCAATCTTCAAATCGCCGATCGATCCTTTGTTCAGGTCCCCCAGATCAACGCTCCAAAGGGGTGGCTGGCTCGGATCGGCCTCATTCAGCTTGCGCACAATGGCCCGGCCATTTTCCACGCTCGCCACCACCAGATTGCCATCCTGGGCCACCGCCACCTGCTCGGCCCGGTCATCGCTGGCGGTCCCGAACTGGTGCTGATAGACAAGAGCGCCATTGCCATCGAGCTTGGTGAGGGTTGCATCCTCGCCGCCCGCATGAGTCAGACTGCCACTCAGCGCCGCCTTGGTCACTCCACTGACATAGATGGCGCCGTCTGCGCCCGCGGTCAGCCCTAAAGCGCTGTCATCAGCCGCCGGAGAGACCTGGCGAGTCCAGAGCGTCTCGCCGCGGGAGTCGAGTTTGGTGACGAACCCGTCCGTTCCGCCACCGCGCGAACCGGTTACAGCCTCTCCGGTCACTTCACCGCTCACGACCACATTTTCATTGCTGTCGAGAGTGATCGCGAGACCTGCGGCGTTTTCCGAGGCCCCAAGCCCTCGGGTCCAGACCAGCGTGCCTGTAGAGTCGTATTTAGAGATGAAGGCGTCCGTTTCGCCCAAGGGTGCGCCCTGGCCCAAATCAACCCGCGTGCGCCCGGTCACATAGACATTGCCCTGACTGTCCGCCACCGACGCTTCGACCTGAACGCTCGTGTCTGTGTCCTCATCGCCCGGGTCCTCAGGCTCAAGACGCGGGCCGCCTTTGAGCACCGGATTGGAACCGTTAACTCCTGTAAACTCAAAGACTTGACCGGCTTCCTTGTTTCCATCGCCCGAAACACCCGCCACATGGACGACCGGTTGGGCCGCCGGGGCGGAGAAAGACAACGACTCGGTGCTGACCCCCTTGATCTTGATGCCGAAGGTATTGGGCGGCAGAGCGAATTCGTCATCATCGGAATCATCGTCTTCCCGCTCGATGATCCGTTCCCGGGAAAACCGCGAGATGACGCCGTTCTCCTCCAGCCTTCCATTCACATAATCGACGATTTCATCAAGGGTCGGCACACCGGGATTTTCGGCATTGCCAACTGCATTGATCTCGGACAGATCCATCGTGATGTCCGTCGTGGTACCGCTCTTTGCCACCGAGACGGTGAATACCTCATTGCCAGTCAGCCCTTGCATGGGCTCCAGGACGGAAGCCCGGTGGGCGACCCGGCCCACATGTTCCGAGAGGGTCCGGGGGACGGCAAGAGTGGTATCGGCCTGTTTGCGTTTCTCGCCGGCGGAGATTTCGAATTCGTCCGCCTCGAAGGCATCAATATAGGCAAGAACCTCGGTCAACCCCTCCTGGAACTGACGGTCAAACCCGCGCAGCCGAAGGGCAGACGTTTCTTCCTTTGCCGCATGCCCCGCTATGGTCTGGAGCTTCTCCAGCCCCCGATAGAGGGCAAAAAGCTTCTTATGGTCCGGATGGACCGGCCCCCCACTGCCCAGATTGGACCCGTTTTCGTCGATGAAGGTCTGCGTCGCGAGGGCGTCGCGGATTTTCTCGTCCGGCGTGGGCAGGTTCTCAACGTCAAGCCAGGGCGGCGTGACATCGGTTGGCCCCCGCGCGCTGTCATTGTTTTGGGTAGAGACACCGGAGAGTTGGGGACCCTGGGTCCGGCTCAGCACGGCCGCATTCGCTTCGGCCTGGCGCGCCGAATACCAATTCGTCAACAAGGTGGTGTCGAATGCCAGGATGGTTGGCCGCGCCGACCGGTCATTTCCGAACATGGCCGAACATTCCGCCTCTGACCCGGGGCCGTTTCGCCGGCGCCGGGATCCCCTCTGCCCCAAACCCTTGCAACGGTGCCAGAGTGCACTTAACGCCCCCCTAAAGCGCTGCTAAGGTCATGGGCGTGACGCTGAGGGTTGAGTGCAAAAGGACGGGCGGGAACACGATGTCGGGCGAACTGCGCACCAATAAACAAGGCCGCGATTTGATCCGCTCTTTCGAGAATGTGGGGCTGACGGCGCGGCGCGACGACCATGGCTGTTGGCGCATCGGCTATGGCCATACGGAACGTGTCAGCGAAGGCTTGTCCATCAGTCAGGCCCAGGCCGACAGCTTGTTCCGTCTGGATCTGGAGCGGGTCGAGGGCGGCGTGAGACGGGCCCTGCGCGCCCCGGTCAACCGGAACGAATTCAGTGCGATGGTCTCCCTTGCCTATGATGTGGGGATGACCGTTTTTGAAGCCAGTCCGGTCCTGCACCATATCAATGACGGTGATCGCAAGGCAGCGGTTGATGCGCTGATCCGCATGACTCCCGGCGATGCGGCCCAGGAACACAAAGTGGGGTCACCATCCGCAAAGCGCCGGACCGCCGAAGCCAGCCTGTTTATGACGCTTCCGCCACTTGATGCGGTGGATGCACCGGTGGCCGACAGGCTGGAACGGGCGGCGCGGAAGCTGGCCCATCCTGGTCCCCACAGGCCGCCCAAGCCGCTCTTGAATGCGGCCCGCATCGGCGTCCTGCCCTGGCTCGGCATTGGTATCTTGTTTTCGGGCCTTGCCGTGGTGCGCGAGGTGGCCGAGATTGCCGATATCGGCAATCTGGACAATGCGGTCCTCAACGGGCTCATCGATGCCTTCGTGCTGTGGCCGCGCGCCGCGCATCTCGCCATGGCATTTGTGGTGTTCCTGGCCGTGTGCTGGACCTCCTTTGTGGTGCTCCGCCACCTGAAGGACTGATCCGCAGCCGTTTCAATTCGATCCACCCATCCGCTTTCCGTCTCGTGCCCCCCTGTCGCGGGCCAACCTTCTTGCGTGCCATTAACGGGGCAGAAAACAAAAGCGGTAACAGTCTCGACCGTGCGAACATCCGGGGCGTGAAACGGCCCCGCAAGGGAAGGACTGTCCCCATGGAAATCATTGCGTTTGGCACCAACGACATCGACAACACGTTGTCCACCATGGAGAACGAGGATCTGGACAAGCTCGCCTTTGGAGCCATCCAGCTCGATGGCAAGGGCACCATCATCAAGTACAATCAGACCGAAGGTGAAATCTGTAATCGGGACCCCAAAGAGGTCATCGGTCGGAACTTTTTCACCGAGGTCGCGCCTTGCACCAACACCCGCGGCTTCAAGGGCAAGTTTGACGAAGGCGTATCTTCGGGCAAGCTGAACACGCTCTTTCAGTACACGTTTGACTACAATATGAAGCCGACACGCGTGAACGTGCATCTGAAAAAGGCCAGCAACAGCAACGATCGCTACTGGGTCATCGTCAAGCGCATGTGAGGCAGCCGCCCCGCTGGGCGAGGCCGAGGAGTCCCTTATGGACCATACGGACACCGGATCGGCTCCCGCCGACGGGGGTGGGGATCTCAACACGCTGAGATCCCGCGTCCTGTCGGCCATCAACCATTTATCCGGCGACCCCGGACCTTCCGATGGGCCACCGGAGCGTGCACAAGCCGGTGAAACGGCTGGTGGCGAGCCTTTATCGCAGAGCGAAACGGGGCTGTCACAGGCCGAGGCCTGTGATGACCATCCAGCCTCTGGCCCCGACGCTTCGGGCAACACCGAAGCAAAGGCCGACGCCGAGTGTCACCCGCAGAAGGGTGTGTTGGGTGATCTAGGGATCGGGCCTGCCCTCGCCCTTCGGCTCTCCGCACTCGGCATTTGCGCGCCCGCCGATCTCATCGACCAGGATGCGGACGCGCTTGCCGGCAAGCTTGGTCACCTGGTCGCTGTGGACACCCTCAAGGGCTGGATCCACCGTGCCGGAGGTCAACCCTGATCAGCACTTGTGAGGTAACCGGACAAAACGCGGCAGCGGATCGGCCGCTGACGGAATGCTAACCACGCCGGTCTATCTTCACCATACTCTATCAGTCAGTTGAGAGGACTTAGCCATGTCTTACATCGAAGAACTGCGGGATCGGGTCAACCGGATCGAGGAAGCGCTCGACACGCCGCGCGTCACAGACCTTCAGGAAAAGCTCGACGAGCAGTCCCGTTACAGTGCGGAGATTTCCGGTCTGCTCCATTCGCTGCTCAATGCGGTCGAGGACTATATGACCCGCAAGGCGGCTTGATTGGCGCATACGCGGGTCGGTAAGGCCGGAGCCTTTCCCAGGTAACCGGCCCATCCCATGCGGGACGATGCGCCACGGCGCACACGCCGGCACAATGCACCGGGACCCAACCCGGGCGGATCCAGATCGGCACGCATGGCTGAACCGTTGCCAAACGCCCCAAGAGCGCCATATCGCTTGGGCACGGTTGGGCAGCGCGGGGAGAAGGAGGACGAGGCTATGGGTGGAAAACAGGCCAAATTCGCCATCGGGGATGTTGTGCGCCATCGCCTGTTCCCGTTCAGGGGTGTCATCTACGACGTGGATCCTGAATTCGCCAACACCGAAGAATGGTGGCTTGCGATCCCCGAAGAGATCCGCCCGCGCAAGGACCAGCCCTATTATCATCTCTTTGCCGAAAACGAGATGGTCTATTACGAGGCCTATGTGTCCGAACAGAACCTGCTGCCGGACACCTCCGGGCAACCGGTCGGCCATCCGGAGATCAAGGAGGTCTTCGGCGCCTTCAAGGGCTCGCGCTACGAGCTGAAGACCGAGATGGCACACTGACCGTCCCGGATTGATGCAAGGTTCCGCAGACCGATTATCTGTTAACGTCTGTTCAGGACGCTGAGCGGTTAACGGATTGGCAAATCCTTTTTGGTTGTTTCAGGACAACACAGCCAATGAATGGATTTGCCGCGTGGAACTCGATTGGTCACCAATGCCGCTCAAAGAGTGGCGCGCGCTGCTTTCAGCCGCGCCGCGCACCTCCCTCCTGCAGTCCTGGCCCTATGCCAGGGCCATGCGTCAGCACAATCAGGTCATCACCCGCCCTGCCCTCATCCGGCATCGCCGGGACATACTGGGCCTGTTCCAGATCCAGGAAGTCTCCCTTGGCCCGCTCCATATTGTGCATCTGCATAGGGGGCCGGTCTGGCTACAGGACAATCCGCCCTTGAGCCATTGGGCGAGCTTCCTTGAGCGCTTCACGGGCCATTTTCCGGCCCGTTGGGGTCGGTTGCGCCGGTTGATGCCGGGGCTGCTCCATGGTTCAGACACCCAGGCGCTCATGTGCGATTTCGGGTTCAAGCCGAAAAGTGATCCGTATGAGACCATTTGGCTCAATCTGGAACAGGAACTTCACGACCTGAGGGCCGGTCTCCACTCCAAATGGCGCAATGCGCTGTCGAAGGCGGAGCGCAGCGACATCCGGGTTCATCTGACAACGGATGGCCGCGGCCGGGACTGGTTCCTGAAAGGCTATGCCAAGGATCGCCAGACCCGGGGCTATCGCTCTGCGTCGGTGCCCTTCCTCAAGACTTTGATCACCGAGGCTGGACGGCAAGAGGAGGCCTGGATCCTGCGCGCCAGCCTTGAAAACCGCTCCATTGCCGGAATTCTCATCCTGTTGCATGGCTCATCAGCCACCTATCAGGCGGGCTGGACGAGCCAGGATGGGCGCACGGTGAATGCCCACCATCTTCTGTTGTGGTCGGCCATCGGTGCGCTGAAGGAACGCGGCGTACGCTCCCTTGATCTTGGCGGGGTCCATCCGCGCATGGCCGAGGGCGTGACCCGCTTCAAGAAAGGTCTGGGCGGGGATCATTGCGTGCTTGCCGGCCTTTATGCCTGACGGGTCACCCTATTCGGTTGAGACAGTCCGCGACCGGCCTGCGGCCTTGAGAGTAAAGCGGGCCACCTCGAACAGCTCCGCCTCAGGAATGGGAGACGCACCGCCTGTGGCGACCGCGTCGAAAAAGGCTTTGACGCAGGCCACTTGGCCCTTGTCCTGGCCCGGCCCCAGCAGGCCGCGGCCCCTTGATGACCATCCGTGCAAGGTCATTTTCCGGAAATTGTCGATCTGAGCGACGCGCCCGCCGCAAAACACCTCGATCCGTTCCTTGGGGAAAGATTTGGCCCCATTGGCGAAATAGCACACCGTGGCGATGGAGCCATCGGCAAGTTCGACCGAGATGATAGCTTTGTCATCCTGGACAGCGCCCTCACCCACCATGGACGTATGAACAGACGTGATCGGCGCACCGGCGAGGAAGCGGACCAAATCGATAAAGTGACAAGCCTCCCCAATAATCCGGCCACCGCCAATCGCTGGATCCTGAGTCCAGTGGCTCGCTGGGATCGCCCCCGCATTCACCGTACAAAGAACCGTCATGGGGTCGGAGCGCGCGTCAAGCAGTCGTTTGAGATGGACAATATCCCGAGCAAAGCGACGATTAAATCCCACCATCAGACGGGCTGACGGGTTCTCGCGCAAGGCAGCCTCAACCGCGTCGATTTCATCATGGCTCAACGCCAGGGGCTTTTCGACAAATACGGATTTTCCCGCGCGCAAGGCAGCCTCTGCCAAATGGGCATGGCTGTCATGGCGGGTGGCGATGACGACCGTGCCAATGGCTGGATCCCCAAGGGCGGCCATGGCATCCGTGGCAACAGTTTCGAAACCCGCCTTGCGGCCATGGACGCTTGCGCTGACCCCATTTTCGCTCACCAAGGTGTGAAGACGGACGCCGGCTTTCTTCAGCGCGGGAATGAGCGTGCGGGACGCATAATTGCCGGCCCCGATGACGGCGATAGCGCCAGCCTCAGAGGCCGGCGCGTCCGCCAAGCGCACAAATCGTCGGGCGCTGCCCTGGTCCCCCGTTTCAGCCAGGTCCGAACCATGGTCCAGCAGAATGGCAAGGCTGGTTGGATCCTCCGCCAGCACCTCATAGGCTTTGGACGCGTCAGCAAGATCGATCCGGTGGCTGATGAGGCCGGAAAAGTCGAGCGCGCCCCGGTCAAGCAAGTCGAGCACGGCTTCAAAATTGCGCTGTTCCGTCCAGCGGACAAAGCCGAAGGGATAGTCCTGCCCCTTATCCTCATACAGAGGATCATATCGGCCCGGCCCATAGGAACAGGACACCTGGACGGAAACCTCGGTCTGGAACAGGTCGGAGCGGTTGAGGTCGAGACCCGCGACCCCGACCAGCACCACCCGTCCGCGCCTGCGCGACATGCGGGCGGCCTGGCTCATGGGATCATTGCTTTTGGTCGAAGCGGTAACGAGCACGCCGTCAACGCCCCGCCCACCGCTAAAGGCGTCCGCCGCCTTCAGAAGATCCTGCCCCTTGCTCAGATCCACCGTCTCGGCGCCGAAGCGGCGCGCCATGTCCACACGGGCCGAATTGAAATCCGCCCCTAAAACGGCGCAGCCATTGGCCCGCAACAACTGAACGGTGACGAGACCCACAAGGCCAAGGCCAATCACAACGACCCGTTCCCCAAGGGTGGGTTCAATGAGACGAATGCCCTGGAGCGCAATGGCGGCGAGCACCGTGAAGGCCGCCTCCTCGTCGGACACGGCCTCCGGCACCTTGGCGCACAAATTTTTGGGTACACAGACGATTTCGGCATGGGCACCGTTGGAGACCACCCGGTCACCCGGCGCGAAGCCCTCCACATCCGCCCCGACGGCGATCACATCACCCATATTGCAGTAGCCGGGGGTGAAGGGCTGGTCGAGTTTGGCCCGCACCGCTTCGAGTGTCGGCATCACGCCATCGGTGCGCACCTTGTCGAGGGTCTGGCGTACTTTTTCCGGCTGCTGGCGGGCCTTGTCGAGGAGATTGGCCCGCCCGAAATCGAGGAGCATGCGCTCGGTTCCGGCCGAGATCAGGCTTTTCCGCGTCCTGATGAGCACATGACCGGGCCGGACCAGAGGCGCCGGCACGTCCATGACCTCGACATCGCCGGTCTTCAGGGATTGGAGCACCTGGCGCATGTCCCAACTCTCTCACTTTGCCCACGGACATTTTTTACTCGGAGGGCCGGCTCACTCTAAGGGCCGGCGCAAACACGCCGACCCTCGTTCACGTTTCGTCAGTCGCGCCTGAAGCTCAGCCCATGGCCTGCTGGAAACGCTCATCGATTTTCTCGATATAGCCTTCCGTGGACAGCCAGGCTTGCTTGTCGCCGATCAAGAGCGCCAGGTCCTTGGTCATGAAACCGGCCTCGATGGTCCCGACAACGGTTTCTTCGAGCGTCGTCGCGAAACGGACCAGTGCGGGATTGTCATCGAGCTTGCCGCGGTGGGCAAGACCACGGGTCCAGGCAAAGATTGACGCCGTGGAATTCGTGCTGGTCTCCTGACCTTTCTGGTGCTGACGATAATGGCGGGTCACGGTGCCGTGGGCGGCCTCGGACTCTACCGTGCGTCCATCCGGCGTCATCAGAACCGAGGTCATCAGACCGAGAGAGCCGAAGCCCTGTGCCACGGTGTCGGACTGCACATCACCGTCATAGTTTTTACAGGCCCAGACGAATTTACCGTCCCATTTCAGGGCCGCGGCCACCATGTCGTCGATCAGGCGGTGTTCGTAGGTGATGCCCTTTTCCTTGAAGGCACTGGCGAATTCTGCGTCGAACACTTCCTGGAACAGATCCTTGAAGCGGCCGTCATAGGCCTTGAGGATCGTGTTCTTGGTGGACATATACACGGGCCAGCCACGGTTCAGGCCGTAATTGAAGCTCGCCCGCGCGAAATCCCGGATGCTGGCATCAAGATTGTACATGCCAAGGGCGACGCCGCCGCCGGGGAACTTGAACACCTCAAATTCCATGGGCTCGCCGCCATCATCGGGCTTGAACGTCATGGTCAGCGTGCCGGAGCCCGGCACCACAAAATCGGTGGCACGATATTGATCGCCAAAGGCATGACGGCCGATCACAATGGGATTGGTCCAGCCCGGCACAAGGCGCGGCACATTCTTGCAGATGATCGGCTCACGGAACACGGTGCCGCCCAGGATGTTCCGGATGGTGCCATTGGGCGAGCGCCACATTTTCTTGAGGCCGAATTCCTCGACCCGGTCTTCGTCCGGAGTGATCGTCGCGCATTTCACGCCCACGCCATGCTCGCGGATCGCATTCGCAGCATCGATCGTCACCTGATCGTCCGTCTGGTCCCGGTATTCGACACCAAGGTCATAGTAATGCAGATCGATATCGAGATAGGGCAGGATCAGCTTTTTCTTGATCAGATCCCAGATAATGCGAGTCATCTCATCGCCGTCGAGTTCGACGACGGGATTGGCAACCTTGATCTTGCTCATGGTATCAGCTCCAGAGAACAGACGACGATAGGACGGTTTTGGGCAAGGACCGATGCGGCCGACGGCCGACCGGGCTTTGTCCAGCGGACCCCGACCTTCAGGTTAGGCAAGCGGGATTACCCCTCGCTATAGCACCCGGTTTGAAGCCGGGCAAAGGCGCTGGGGCAAGCCACGACTGTCGCCCAATATATGACCCAAGCCTTTCGAGGATCATGACCCATGGCCGGCACCGACCACACCCAATCCCCGGTCCTCGGCGGCCCGGCCATCATTCTGGTGAAACCCCAGATGGGCGAGAATATCGGGGCGAGCGCGCGAGCCATGTACAATTTCGGCCTGACCGATCTGCGGCTGGTGGCGCCCCGGGATGGCTGGCCGAATGACAAAGCCGTGGCCATGGCATCCGGCGCCGATGTGGTGATCAACGCCGCCCAGGTCTTCGACACCACGACGGAGGCTGTGGCGCCCCTCCACCATGTCTACGCAACCACGGCCCGGGACCGCTACATGGTCAAACCTGTCATGACGGCGGAAGCGGCCGCCCAGGACATGCGGGCGCGCGCGGCCCGGGGCGAGGCCGTGGGTATCCTGTTCGGAGGCGAGAAAGCGGGCCTGCACAATGATGATGTGGCCATCGCGGACACCATCGTGACGGTGCCCGTCAATCCGGCCTTCGCCTCGATCAACCTCGCCCAGGCAGTGCTGCTGCTGGGTTATGAATGGTTCAAACAGGGGGATGAGACGCCGCCTGTGGTCACGCAAGCCGATCACACGCTGCCGGCCACCCGGGAGGAGATCCTGGCCTTTTTTGAGCATCTCGAGGCGGCCCTTGACGATGCTGGCTTCCTCTTTCCGCTCGAGAAGCGCCCGGGCATGGTGCGCAACCTGCGCAATATGTGGCACCGGGTTGCCCTGACCCACCAGGATGTCCAGACGCTCCGGGGCATCATCAAAGCTCTGCAGCGGGCTGACCCTCTGACCGGCAAACGGCTCGATCCGAGCCTCTTTTCACGCTCCACCAGGGATTGACGGCGCGTCTGTCCCACAGTATCCAACGCGGCTCTACCGGCATGGCCGCACGCCTTGCCGCAATGACGGGTCACGGGGTCACCGCCGTTGAAATCGCGTCCGCAAGAAGCCGGGCGCCGGTCCCTGGTTCGATAGTGAGTGCTGATGTCTAAGAGACTGAATTCGAAGTATAAAATCGACCGCCGGATGGGCGAGAACATTTGGGGCCGCCCCAAAAGCCCTGTGAACCGGCGCGAATATGGCCCCGGCCAGCATGGCCAGCGGCGCAAGTCCAAGCTCTCCGACTTTGGTCTTCAGCTGCGCGCCAAACAGAAGCTGAAGGGCTATTACGGTAACATTACCGAAAAACAGTTCCGCCGGGTCTATGAGGAGGCCAACCGCCGCAAAGGCAACACGGCCGAACTTTTGATCGGCCTGCTGGAGCGGCGCCTTGATGCCGTGGTCTATCGCGCGAAATTCGTGCCGACCGTGTTTGCCGCCCGCCAATTCATCAATCACGGCCATGTCAAAGTGAATGGCCGCCGGGTGAACATCCCCAGCTATCAGCTCCGGGAAGGTGATGTGGTGGAATTGCGGGACAAGTCCAAGCAGCTCGCCCTGGTGCTCGAAGCCACCCAGTTGCCGGAGCGGGACGTGCCAGACTATGTCGAGGCCGACCACGCCAAAATGACCTGCCGGTTCGTCCGTGTGCCCCAACTAGCCGATGTGCCCTATCCGGTGCAGATGGAACCGAATCTGGTGGTCGAATTCTACTCCAGTTGATCGGCGGGCCTCACAAGATGGCCTGTGTTGGGCGGCGCATCCCTGGATGCGCCGCTTCTGCTCGCCTGCTTCTCGTTGCGGCCCTTGCCGGGTTGGTGGCCACGACGAGTTATGCCGACACACGCCGGGTGGTGCCATGCCGGGTGGTCCTTCAGCCTGATCACCTGACCCAGGCTCTGGCGTCCCTTGATGGTATCTGGACCGGGACGATGTCCCGGCGATCAGAGAACGGATCCTGGACGGACTTGCCGACCGACTATCGATGCGCCCTCACAGGCCCGATGACACTGATCTGCGCCGTGACCATTGCCGGTGAGCAGACTGAAATCATCACTGAGGACTTCCTCGCCCAGACCGTACATGCGACCATCACGGATCGGGACGGTCATATCGTCGAGACCCGCACCGATCAGATCACGGCATTCCATTTTGAAGGCCCAACGCATTGGTCCCTTACACGCACGTCTCCCGCGCCCGTGGATGGGGCCGGTGAGGACAGGCGCCACACCCTGACCATCCGTGACGGGACCATTGACCTGGAAACGGCCTCCCGCCCGGCGGGCTCGGCGCGAAGCTTTACCGTCACTCTGCGAGCAACCCTTGGCCCCCGGATGTAACCGGCGCACCGCTCAAAGGGTCTCTTCCCCGTCGCCCAGTGGCACGGGCCGCACAGGGATGGGGATCGCGCATATGTCCGCGTGATCCGGGCGATATTTGAAGAAGGGCTCCGGCCGGTTGCGCCGCGCCTGAACAAGCGCCTTGAAGGACCCGGAATTCGTGTCCATCACTTCAAGCGGCGTGCGCTCTTCCGGTGGCAGGTCGGCGGCCACCCGGAAGGTGAAGGCCATCCGCTTTTCCGGGTCAGAGATCATGCCGGGCCCCTCATCCCCCCGCGGCAATGCCTGAAGCAGTGGCATCCCCTGGCGCACAGCCCCGAAAACCGTAAGGTTACGGTCCAGATAGCGCTGAACGCCAAGGGTAATGTAGAACTCCGTGGACGCTGTATCCGCCCCCTCTTCCCGACCAAAGGCAAAGGCGCCGTAGCAGTGGGTCAGCCAAACCTTGCCATATTGGGGATCGATGCCAGCGGGAAAGCCATTGAGAAAGCCGGTACGCGTGGCATAACCATCCGGCCCCGGAACAGGCACATAGCCGAGCCCCGGACGCAATGGGGCCTCAAATTCCGCCTCAAGGGTCTGCTGGGCCCCGGCCGGAAGCGGCTTGGCCTTCTGCGCATCCGCCGCATGGATGTCGCCGCCCTGAGCCACAAATCCGTCAATGACGCGGTAGAAATTGAGGCCATCATAGTAGCCGGCGCGGGTCAGGGTCTTGACCTGGGCCACATGGACCGGCGCCAGATCCTGGGTCAGCTCCACGACGACCCGGCCAGTTTCCATGTCGATATAAAGGGTGTTTTCCGGATCAAGCGCCCGCCAATGTTCGGCCGGCGCTTCGGCAATGATCTGGGAGGGAGAGCGTCGCACAGCGTCTTGGGCCGTGGCGGGCACCAGGGATTGCAACATGGCAAGGCCTACGACAGCCATAATGGCGCAGCGCGTCTGCTTGCGGTTCGACGGCGTGGTCATGGTCACCCCTTTCTCACATCTGCAAGAGTGGAACGCACACAGCCTAGCGCGGCTCCTCCCCGCCGTCTTGTGCGACCCGCGGCCACCGCAGCGGTTGCCGGAAGCCCTCCCGCGCCGTAGATAGGACCTATGTCACAAGAGCTTTTACCCATTCACGTGGTCGGCGGCGGGCTTGCGGGAAGCGAGGCGGCCTGGACCATTGCGCATGCCGGCGTGCCGGTCGTGCTCCATGAAATGCGACCCGAGCGCAAGACCGATGCCCATCAGACTGATGGGTTCGCCGAGCTTGTCTGCTCCAATTCCTTCCGGTCGGACGATGCGGAAACCAACGCCGTGGGTCTGCTCCATGCGGAATTGCGCCGTTGTGGTTCGGTCATTATGGCCAGTGGTGACGCCCATCAGGTGCCCGCTGGCGGGGCGCTTGCCGTGGATCGGGAGGGGTTTTCGGCCGCGGTCACCAAGGCCCTTGAGAACCACCCGCTCATCACCCTGGAGCGTGGCGAAGTGGCTGGCCTGCCCCCCGAAGACTGGGACAGCGTCATCATCGCCACAGGGCCCCTGACCTCGCCGGCACTCGCACAGGCCATCCAGACGCTGACAGGTGAAACGGAGCTGGCCTTTTTCGATGCCATCGCGCCCATTGTCTACAAGGACAGCATCGATTTTGACACCGCCTGGCTCCAATCGCGTTATGACAAGGAAGGGCCTGGCGGCGACAAGGCGGCTTATATCAACTGTCCCCTGTCGGAGGATCAGTACAACGCCTTTATTGACGCTCTTTTGGAGGGCGAGAAGACAGCCTTCAAGGATTGGGAAAATACGCCTTACTTCGAAGGTTGCCTTCCCATTGAGGTGATGTCGGAAAGGGGGCGCGAAACCCTGCGCCATGGTCCCATGAAACCCGTGGGCCTGACCAACGCCCATGATCCGGCCACAAAGCCCCATGCGGTGGTCCAGCTGCGTCAGGACAATGCGCTCGGTACGCTGTATAATATGGTTGGTTTCCAGACCAAACTGAAATATGGCGAACAGACTCGTATTTTCCGCATGATTCCTGGCCTTCAGGACGCCCAGTTCGCGCGCCTTGGCGGTCTGCACCGGAATACCTTCCTTAACAGCCCGAAACTGCTCGACCGGTCCTTGCGGCTGAAGGCCTGTCCCCGCCTGCGCTTTGCCGGGCAAATCACGGGCGTTGAGGGCTATGTGGAAAGCGCCGCCATCGGATTATTGGCCGGCCGCTTCGCCGCCGCAGAGCGTAAGGGCGAAATCTGTCCACCGCCGCCGCCGACAACGGCCCTCGGGGCGCTCCTGGCCCATATCACTGGCGGCGCGGATGCCGCGACCTTCCAGCCCATGAATGTCAATTTCGGCCTGTTCCCGGAAATCACAACACCCAAGGCCCCCGACGGCAAACGTCTGCGCGGCAAGGAAAAAGGCCCAGCCCGCAAACGCGCCCTCTCGGCACGTGCACTGAGCGATTTGGACAGCTGGGTGTGAAACCCGTCCTTGGGATGGGTTTTCCCCATCATGGCGGGGTCTCGTAACAACAGGCATTGATACAAGACCCATCATCTTTGGTAGCGTCGCGGTGCTAAGCGGAGCGACTCCGCGTGATTGGGGGGGGCTGGGATTGCGGGGGGCTGGGGATGCCGGTGTCTGGGGATGCGGCGTTCTGGGCATGAGAGGCTGTAGGACCCTGGTGCTCTGGGACCCTGGCCCTCTGGGAGCCTGG
>CAYUYV010000068.1:0-13942 GCA_964449455.1 uncultured Alphaproteobacteria bacterium
CGTACGGTCACTAGCACCTGAAGCTAGCGCGTCTACCAGTTCCGCCACCTGGGCACAGGGCGGGGCGGATGGGAGCATCCGCCGGCACGAAGCTGATTGATTAAGGCCAGCGACACGCTTCGTCAATGTGAAATCGGGCACCGATCCCGCCTGCCGGCCTGGGAACCGCGCGCGGCGATCAGATCGGTCGGCGCGGCGTTCCAGGGCGCTTACAAATGCGCGCGCTTTACGCTATCGAAGCGGTGCAACAGACGGCTACACACGGAGATCAAAGGGGCCATGGCAGGAGAGATCATCACCGTTTTCGGCGGCTCGGGCTTTGTTGGGCGCCATATCGTGCGCGAGCTGGCGCGGGGCGGATACCGGATCCGCGTGGCCGTGCGGAACCCCAATCAAGCCCATTTCCTGAAACCCATGGGCGGGGTCGGACAGATCGGGCTGTTCCAGGCGAATATCCGGAATGATGAGTCGGTCGCCCGCGCCGTCCGGGATGCCCATGGCGTCATCAATCTCGTTGGCGTGCTGTTCTCCCGGGGCAGTCAGTCCTTCAAGGCCCTGCAAAGCGAAGGGGCCGAGCGCATTGCGCGGCTGTCCGCCGCGGCGGGAGTGGCACGCTTCATTCAGGTGTCCGCGATCGGGGTGGATGCCCAGTCGCCCTCAGTCTATGCGCGCACAAAGGCGGAAGGCGAAGCCTGGGTGAAGCGCTATATGCCGGGCGCCACGGTTTTGCGTCCCTCGATCGTGTTCGGCCCGGAGGACGGCTTTTTCAACCGGTTTGCCTCCATGGCCACGGTCTTGCCGATCCTGCCCCTGGTCGGCGGCGGCAAGACGAAGTTCCAGCCCGTCTATGTGGATGATGTGGCCGACGCTGTGGTCCGCTGCCTGCGCGATCCGGACACCATGGGGCGGACTTATGAGCTGGGTGGCCCGGACATCATGACCTTTCGGGAGTGTCTGGAGCTCATGTTGGAAACGATCCAGCGCAAGCGGCTGCTGCTGCCCATTCCCTTTCCCATCGCCAAGCTGATGGGCACGGTGGCCCAGTTCCAGCCGGTGGGAGAACCGCAGATCACCGCGGATCAGGTGGAGCTGCTGAAGAAGGACAATATTGTCGGGATCAGCGGAGAGGCCGGCATCGGCACATTTGCAGATCTGGGCATTACCCCGACGGCGGCGCCTATTGTGCTGCCCGCCTATCTGCACCGCTACCGCCCGCGCGGCCAATATGATGCTGGCCACGGGCAGTAAACGCGGGATTTGAAACCGGGAAGGCTGGGCTCAGGCGGCCAGATACACATAGCTGAGCAGGCCAACGCCCAGCAGCACCCGGTAAATGACGAATGGCAGAAGCCCGATCTTCTCAACAAGGTTCATGAAAATCCATATCGCCAAATAGGCCGCGAGAAAGGACAACCCGACGGACCAAAGCACCGCATCCAGGACGACCGCATTGCCCTCGGTGACGACCTCCAGGCCCTTGTAAGCGCCGGCGGCGAGAATGGTGGGAATGGCGAGGAGCATGGAGAACCGGGCCGCTTCGGACCGGGTGTAGCCGAGGAACCGTCCGGCGGTCATGGTGATGCCAGAACGGCTGGTGCCCGGCAGGGCGGCCAGGCACTGGGCCAGACCAACGGTCAGCGCACCGCGCCAGGTAATATCGTCCATGGTCTTGTAACGCAGGGCAATCCGGTCCGCCTCATAGAGGACGAGGCCGAAAATGATCGACGTCCAGCCAATGAGTTCGGCCGAGCGCAACACGTCTTCCACGTCGAACACGGCGACCGCGACGCCGAGCACCAGGAAGGGGACGGTTGCAAGACACAGGAACAAGAGCAGCTGAGCGCTCTTGCTCCAGCGCAGCCGCACCGCGTCCGCCAGGCCCTGAAGCAGGGTTCCGATATCTTTATAAAAATACACCATCACCGCGAACAGCGAGCCCACATGCACAGCGACATCAATGGTCGTGCCCTGGTCCTCGATCAGGCCGAGCTGGGCTGGCAAGATGAGATGCGCGGAGGAGCTGATGGGGAGAAACTCGGTCAACCCTTGGATGATGGCCAAAAGAATGAGAATTTCGAGCGGCATGGATGCGTCCCGAGGCATGGCTTCGGCTGTGCTTACACCGGCATTTGAGACCGGGTGAGCAACTTCATTACCTACCGAAGGCTTTTTGCGTTCCGTTTACTGCGCTGGGCGGGGCAATATACCCCATGCCCCAACGTCTGGTGATGACGGGGCGGACTATAGCAGGATCAAACCGGGACACGGATACAGGATTAAAGGGGATCAGGGCGGCCATGGCCAACCCAATGCTCGAATTCACGGAACGGCCACGGGAAATGCCGGACAAGCGCCCGGCACCCGAACGCGTCGGCGATTTCCACGAGATCTATAAGGAGTTCATCGAGGAGAAGGCCCAGGCTCAGGCCTCGCGCTGCTCCCAATGCGGCGTGCCCTTTTGCTCGGTCCATTGCCCGCTGCAAAACAACATACCGGACTGGCTGATGCTGACGGCCCAGGGGCGCCTCCAGGAGGCTTACGAGGTCGCCCAGGAAACCAACACCTTTCCGGAAGTGTGTGGCCGGATCTGCCCGCAGGACCGGCTGTGCGAGGGTATGTGCGTCATTGAGCAGTCCGGCCATGGCACCGTCACCATTGGCGCGGTCGAAAAATATCTCACCGAGAATGCCTGGGAGCAGGGCTGGGTCAAACCCATTGAACCCGGGCCCGCCAAGGGCCAGTCCGTGGGCATTGTCGGCGCGGGTCCGGCGGGGCTTGCGGCCGCGGAACGGCTGCGCCGGCTGGGTTATGGGGTCACGGTCTATGACCGGTATGACCGGGTCGGCGGCCTGATGATCTACGGCATTCCCAATTTCAAGCTCGACAAGACCGTCGTGGAACGGCGCACCCGCTGGCTCCATGCGTCCGGCATTCGCTTCGTGCTCAATTGCGATATCGGGCGCGACATGACCTTTGAGGAGCTCCAGGCGAGCCACGATGCCGTTTTGATTGCCACAGGCGTTTATGCCGCACGCGAATTGTCCGTGCCCGGGTCCGGTGTGCCCGGCATCATTCCGGCTCTGGACTTTTTGACCACGGCCAACCGCGCGGGACTGGGTGATCGTCCCGTTCATAACAGCGATGGCGCGCTGAGTGCCCGGGGTCGCCGGGTGATCGTTATTGGCGGCGGCGACACGGCGATGGACTGCGTGCGGACGGCCGTGCGTCAGGGGGCAAAGTCAGTGACCTGCCTTTACCGCCGGGACCGGATCAACATGCCGGGGTCCGTTCGTGAAGTGGCCCATGCGGAGGAAGAAGGCGTGCAGTTCCGCTGGCTCTCCACGCCGCGGGCTGTCCTGGGTGAGGACCGGGTCGCCGGTTTGCGGGTCCAGCCCATGCGCCTTGGGGCCCCGGATGCCAGCGGACGGCGCGCGCCGGAGCCCTGTGACACCGAGGATTTGCGCCTGGAGGCGGATATGGTCATCAAGGCCTTAGGCTTTGAGCCGGAGCCCTTGCAGGACATATTCGCCATGCCCCATCTCTCGGTGACCCGCTCGAAGACTTTGCGGGTCGACCGGCCGAGCATGATGACCAATCTGCCCGGCGTCTTTGCTGCCGGCGACATTGTGCGCGGCGCCTCGCTGGTGGTGTGGGCGATCCGGGAGGGCCGGGATGCGGCCGCCGGAATCCATGCCTATCTGTGCGCTCGCCTGGCCGGGCGCGATACGGCCGCTGCCTGATGTCTTTTCCTGCGTGTCGATCCTCGTCAGCCGATTGAAGGACCGTGTCATGACGTTTCCCCACCAGCAACCGGAGGACGCCAAGGCTGCCCTGGAGCGCCAGGCCCGCAACCGGGACCATCTCACCCGCGCTGGACTATACCATCCGTCTCAGGAGCACGATGCCTGCGGTGTTGGGCTTGTCGCATCGATCGACGGGGTACCGCGCCGCGACGTGATCGACCGGGCGCTTGAGGCTTTGGGTTCGATCTGGCACCGGGGGGCCGTGGCCGCGGATGGCAAGACGGGGGATGGCGCCGGCATCCATGTCCAGGTGTCCCAGGCCTTCTTCCGAGATTGTGTCTGGCGCACGGGCCACACGCCGCGGGATGGGCGTATCGCCATCGGCATGGTCTTCCTGCCCCGGACGGATTACACCGCCCAGGAAGCCTGCCGGACGATAGTGGAAACCGAAATTCTGCGGGCCGGCTACTATATTTATGGCTGGCGCCAGGTGCCCGTGAACACCCAGGTGATCGGGGATCGGGCCAAGGCGGCGCGACCGGAAATCGAACAGATCCTGTTTGCCTGTCCGCAAGAGGCCGATCTTGAAGCATTGGATCGGGATCTCTACCTCATCCGCCGGCGGATTGAGAAGCGGGCGGCGGCCAAGGGCATCAAGGAATTTTATATCTGTTCCCTGTCCGCCCATTCCCTCATCTACAAGGGCATGTTCCTGGCGGAACAATTGTCCGTCTTCTACCCGGATCTGGCGGACACACGCTTTGTCTCCGCCTTTGCCATCTATCACCAGCGCTATTCGACCAATACGGTGCCGACCTGGTGGCTGGCCCAGCCTTTCCGCATGCTGGCCCATAATGGCGAAATCAACACCATCCGTGGCAATACAAATTGGATGCGCAGCCATGAAATCTTGATGGCCGCATCCGTGTTCGGCGATCGCCAGGACGATATTCGGCCCGTCATCGGGCCGGACCTGTCGGACTCAGCGGCCCTTGACGCGGCTTTCGAAGTTATCGTGCGTGCCGGCCGTTCGGCGCCCATGGCCAAGACCATGTTGATGCCCGAGGCGTGGAACGATCGGCAACGCCCCGTGCCAGAGGCCCACCGGCCCATGTATGCCTTCACCACCGCCCTGACCGAGCCCTGGGACGGGCCCGCCGCCATCGCAGCGACGGACGGCCATTGGGTGATTGCGGGTATGGATCGGAATGGCCTGCGCCCCATGCGGTACTTGCGTACTGATGATGGCCTGCTGATCGTCGGCTCCGAGACCGGCCTGTGCGACATCGATGAAGCGCAGATTGTGGAAAAGGGCAGGGTGGGTCCCGGTCAGACCATCGCTGTCGACCTGGAAGAGGGACGCCTTTACACGGACCAGCCGCTGAAAGACCATCTGGCAGCGGAACATGACTATACAGCCTTTGCTGCCAATATCCGTTCCCTGGATGACGATATCGGACCCGGGCCTGAACCGCGCCTGTTTTCCGGCGAGGATCTGCGGCGGCGCCAGCGCCGGGCCGGCCTTACGGTGGAGGATCTGGAGCTCCTGCTCACCCCCATGGCGGATGAGGCCAAGGAGGCCGTCGGCTCCATGGGGGACGACACGCCGCTTGCCGTTTTGTCGGACCATTATCGCCCCTTGAGCCATTTCCTGCGCCAGAAATTCAGTCAGGTGACGAATCCGCCCATCGATCCCATTCGGGAAGCCCGGGTGATGTCCCTGCGTACCCGGTTCAACAATCTGCGCAACGTGCTCTCGGACCAACCCTTCCTGACCGAAGTGATCACGCTTGAAAGCCCGGTTCTCCTCAATGGACCCTACGACCGGTTGATCGCCATGCGCCAGGAACAAACGACGGAAATCGATTGCAGCTTTGCCCTTGCGGATGGGGCGGACCGGCCGGGTGCGGGGTTGCGCAAGGCCCTCGATCGCATTCGCAGTCAGGCTGGCGAAGCGGTCCGGACTGGCCGGTCTCTCCTGGTGCTGAGCGATATGGCCGGTTTCGGGGAACGGGCCGCCATGCCCATGATTCTCGCCACGGCGGCGGTCCATACAAGCCTCGTCTCCGAGGGATTACGCAATAATGTGGCTCTCGTGGTGCGGGCCGGCGAATGCCTCGACACCCATACCTGCGCCATGCTGATCAGTTGCGGCGCCACGGTGGTCAATCCCTATCTGGCCCAGGACAGCATCGCCGATCGGGTGGAGCGGGGCCTCCAAGGTGACCGGTCCCTCTCCCAATGCCTGCTCAACTACAAATATGCGATTGAGCAGGGCTTGCTGAAGATCATGTCTAAAATGGGCATCTCGGTCATTTCGTCCTATCGCGCCGGGTTCAATTTTGAGGCCGTCGGTCTCTCTCGGGCTCTTGTGGACGAGTTCTTCCCGGATGTATCGAGCCGTATCTCCGGCATTGGCCTTGCCGGTCTTGAGACCAAGATCCGCACCCAGGTCGGCTCTGTTACGGAAAATCCGGATGCGCCCCTTTCGATCGGCGGCCTCTACCGCTACCGCGCGCGCGGCGAAGTCCATGCCCTGCAAGGACCGCTTATCCATATGCTGCAAGAATCCGTCGGGCGCGGCGATTATCGGCTCTACAAGCGCTATTCGGAACAATTGCGCCGCCTGCCGCCTGTCAATCTGCGCGATTTGATGGATGTTCGGAAGGAGGACGGCGGATCTTTGCCCCTCGACTCGGTAGAAAGCGTGAATGAGATCCGCAAGCGGTTCGTGACGCCGGGTATGTCCCTCGGGGCCCTGTCTCCGGAAGCCCATGGTGTGCTGAACATTGCCATGAACCGCATCGGTGCAAAGTCCGATTCCGGGGAGGGCGGCGAGGATCCAGATCGCTTCGTGCCCCTGCCCAATGGGGACAATGCCAACTCCGCCATCAAGCAGATCGCCAGCGGGCGGTTCGGGGTTACCGCGACCTACCTCAATCAGTGTAAGGAGATTGAGATCAAGGTGGCCCAGGGCGCTAAGCCCGGCGAGGGCGGCCAGTTGCCCGGTTTCAAGGTCACGGAGTTGATCGCCCGGTTCCGCCACGCCACCCCGGGCGTGACCCTGATCTCGCCGCCGCCACACCACGATATCTATTCAATCGAGGATCTGGCCCAACTCATTTATGACCTGAAACAGATTAATCCGGATGCCCGGGTCTGCGTGAAGCTGGTGGCCACCACCGGCATCGGCACCATCGCGTCCGGCGTGGCCAAGGCCATGGCTGATGTCATTCTGGTATCAGGCAATGTGGGCGGCACCGGCGCTTCGCCCCAGACCAGTATTAAATATGCCGGCATTCCGTGGGAAATGGGTCTGAGTGAGGTCAATCAGGTGCTCACGCTCCACGACTTGCGCCACCGGGTGACCTTGCGCACGGATGGGGGCTTGCGCACGGGGCGGGATGTGGTGATTGCAGCCCTTCTGGGGGCGGAGGAATATGGCATTGGGACGGCGTCCCTTGTGGCCATGGGATGCATCATGGTGCGCCAGTGTCACTCGAACACCTGCCCTGTCGGAGTTTGTACCCAGGATGAGGATCTGCGCAATCGTTTCACGGGCACGCCGGAGAAAGTCATCAATCTGATGAGTTTCATCGCCGAAGAAGTGCGGGAAATTCTTGCAGAACTTGGTGCCAAGTCCTTGTCTGAGATCATTGGGCGGACGGACCTTCTCTATCAGGTGCGCAGGGGGGCCGATCACCTTGACGATCTTGACCTCAATCCGTTGCTCGTTCAGGCGGATCCAGGGCCGAACCCGCGCACTTGTTCCATCACTGGGCGGAACGATGTGCCCGACAGCCTTGATGCCCGCATCGTGCGCGATGCAGCCCAGTTCCTGGAGCGGGGCCAGAAGATGCAGCTGACCTACACGGTGAGCAACACTCAGCGCGCCATCGGCACGCGGGTGTCATCCCACATTGTGCGTCGCCTTGATCCGGATATGCTGACCCCGGACCGTCTGACGGTCCAACTTCATGGCTCGGCGGGCCAGTCCCTGGGCGCCTTCGCAGCCCATGGTCTCACTTTGGAAGTCTTTGGCGAGGCCAATGACTATGTAGGCAAGGGGCTGTCAGGTGGTACCATTATCGTCCGCCCACCCCAGGATAGCCATCTGCCCTCCGAGCACAACACCATCATCGGCAACACGGTGCTGTATGGTGCCACGAGCGGTATTCTGCTCGCGGCCGGTCAGGCCGGGGAACGCTTTGCCGTCCGCAACTCCGGTGCAACGGCGGTGATCGAAGGCTGCGGCAGCAATGGCTGCGAATATATGACCGGCGGCACCGCGGTCATTCTTGGCGCTGTTGGGGCCAATTTCGCCGCCGGCATGACGGGCGGCATGGCCTTTGTTCTTGATCCGGATGACAGTTTTGAGGTCATGGTTAATCCGGATACGGTTATTTGGCAGCGGATCGGCACCACCCATTGGGAGCGCGTCGTCCGCGATCTGATCGAGGCCCATGCCAAGCTGACCCAATCGGCCCATGCGGGAGCCTTGCTTGCCCGGTGGGATGTGACTTTGCCGCGCCTGTGGCAGGTGGTGCCCAAGGAGATGCTCTCTCGCCTGTCTCATCCGCTCACGGCCGTGGGCGATACCCGCTGCGTCAGTTGAACGGGCTGGCGCAGTCATGAGATCCGCCTCAAATCAGGGCCAGGGCTTTGTCCTGGCGTTGGCTTGCCAAGGTGGGCGGGGTTCGGTCGCCTTCATTGGTTGACCAATACCGGCCAGAAAGGCCGCTGCAGGGAGCGGGCGTTAGGGGCCGCGCAAAAGCCGATCCGCAGTCCACGCTGCGCCATCGAGCTGTGGCCCGTCTTGTTGCGGGCTGTCCGTTCCGGTATTGCCGGCGCAGCGAAGCAAACCAGAGCCACCCATCCCATGGGGGTGACCCTCGAATGCGTGGTCGCGCCTCCCATGACGAGAGGGGCCGCGGCTGCCTGCTCGGGTGGCCTGAGCCAATCGCGCCGAAAGGGGGGGCTCGCCCCTTCGGCTTCTCTCCTCAAGGATGGCAGCAAGACCTCTTGCCGACAGGGCTTCGGCCCGCAAGGTCTGCTCCCGCTCTTCCCCTTGATCGGTACGGGGTATCAGGATCATCGGGACCCCCGTGGCAAGGCCTTCGGCGACCGTGTTGTAGCCGGCGCGGCTGATAGAGAGGGCGGCGCGGGCGAGGCGGGCCGGAAGATCGGGGGCCTGGGGCAAGATGGTGAGGGTGGGGCTGACGATGTCCATTGGCGGTAAGGGGGCGGCGGGTCCTGTCACCAGGGTCCAGGGCTCGGGGCCGGCAAGGCCGCGCCGGTGGAGTTCGAGGACGGCCTCGATCAGGGGCGCTGCGTCGCGGCCGCCGCCGGCGGAGACGATGATGCCGCGCCGCTGGGCTGCCGGTGGCGGCGCCGGGCGGTGGACATAGCCTGTGTAGATCAACCGCCCGCGGATGGCCTGGATATGGGGCAGGCTCTCCTCAAGGCGGATCAAACGCGGGTCCCCATGCACGAGGATGGCATCAAAGAAACAGGCGGCGAGGGCGATCTGCGCGGCGCGGCGGCGGGCATCGCCCGGATCCTCGACAATGTCCCGAACGCTGGCGATGATCCGAGGGCGAGGGTCCATGCTCCGGGCCCGGTCAATCAATGCCATGAATTCCGGCCGCTGTTTGCGTCGGCCAAAGGGAAAATGCTCCGTGATCACATGGGATGGCCTGAAGACGTCCAGGGTCGTGAGCAATCTATCGCGCCGGGCGGCCCACAGGCATTGTGAGGCCGGCTGTCCTGTTTCATCAATCAGTGCTCGGTAGGTCTCATCGGCCGCACGGATCGGCGGCAACTGGACCGTCTCGACGCCTTCGGGCACGGGCAGGCCTGTGGGCGGACCGCCAAGCACCACGCAGACCCGGGCGCCGGCCTCGGTGCAGGCCCCGGCAATGGCAAAGCTGCGGGAGACGTGGCCGATGCCCCAAAGGTGCTGGACAAAAATCAGGATTGCGGTCGCGCCGCTCATCACGGCGCGTTCCGGCGCGGCAGGGGCTCGTTCAAACGGTCTGCCTGCAGAGTGCCGTCCTGCCAGATGAACCGGTGCAGGGCCGTCCAGTGCAGCTTGACCGGCGGCGGCCCGGTCATGTCCCAGGCCAGGGCCCGGGCGATCAGCGCCAGGATAATGCCTTTGTGGCTGACGGCGCCGAAGCGCGGCGTGGTGCCGTCAAGGCTCGCCAGCCAGTCCATCACCCGCGCGCCGGCCTCTCGCGGTGTCTCACCGTTCCTGGGGCGGAAATCAAGGCCTCGGCTCTCGTTCGCGGCCATGCCGTCCGGGTCTTGCGCCCGCAGGCTGGCGAGTGTTGCGCCGGACCAGTCGCCCCAGTCCATCTCGATCAACGCGGCTTGCGCCACGGGCATGGGGGCGCCGAGCAACAGGGCCGTGTCCCGCGCCCGGGACAGAGGGCTTGTGAACCAGGGAATGTCCTGGAGGTCCGGTGGCAGGGTCAGGGTGCTGATTTCTGCT
Organism: uncultured Alphaproteobacteria bacterium; assembly: GCA_964449455.1. Lineage (GTDB taxonomy): Bacteria > Pseudomonadota > Alphaproteobacteria > JAJFIK01 > JAJFIK01 > CAYUYV01. Next base: position 10,237 of record CAYUYV010000068.1, read on the forward strand.
CGGCCACGCTCCGACAGCGGACTATCGGCATGCCCCTGGATACGACCGTCCTCGTTCCAGGCTGTGCGTCCGTGACGGATGAGAGCGAATTCGATCATTGATGCTCCTCTACAAGGCGGCGCAGCAGGCGGTCGAGGCGCCGAGTGGTGGCGTTCAGGCTGTGGTCCCGCTCCATGCGCGCTGCCCCGGCGGTGCCCATGCGGGTCCTGAGTGCTGTGTTGCGGATCAGGTCTGCGAGCTTTGTGGCAAAAGCGTTCGTATCCTGAGCGGTCAGCCAGCCACCGTCTGGTGGTGCGATCACCGAGCCCGGCCCTGGGCCGTCAACGGCCAGGACAGGGCGGCCCGCAGCCTGGGCCTCCAGGAACACCATGCCGATCCCTTCGCCAAGCCCCGGCCAGGCCACAATATGGGCGGCGGACAAGACGTCGCACACTTCGTGAGGGCCAAGCGTGCCGTACCAGGCGACGGGCGCGGACAGTGTCTGTTCAGCCAACGCCTTAATATCATCGCGGGCCGGACCGTCGCCGACCACGGCCCATTGCCAGGGCGGGAGGTTCGACTTTGTCTCCAGCGCGGCCAAGGCGTCAATCAGGAACCGGTAGCTCCAGGCCTTCTCGCCGATGCGCATCATGGCGACGGTCAGGATCGTGACCGGGTCATCCGTAGGCGGTGGATCGAGCGCGGCATAGGGCGCCGTGTCAAGGAAGGGCGGCAGGTCAAGCACCCGCGTCTGCGGCGCCGCGATTGCGTCGATGCCGGCCCGATCGCGCGGGCTCAGCACCAGATGGCATGTGGCTGCTTTGAGGGCGCGAACGCTGTGTCCATGGAAGAGGGCCCATGGGCCATCCGCCCGTTTTGGACTGTAGGAGCCTTCCGCGATCACATAAGGAGAGTGCCAGGCGGCGGCCAGATCCGGCCCCAAAAGATCCGGCGCCTTATAATGGCAATGATAGGTGAACAGAAGATCAGGTCTTGGCTCAGGGCGGTCAAGGATCCGGGTGACTTCTTTTCGTGCCTCGCTTTCAAAGCGAGCCTGAAGGTTCGGATCGCCCACACCGTCCCAGCTTCTCAGATCGGACAGGACTTCCACAATATGGCCTGCCAGGGTCAATGCCCGGACGAGCAGTCTGGCGATGGTTCGGTCGCCGGATGGATTGGGCGCACCCGGCGGCTTCATGGGAGCGTAGAAGCCGATCCTCATGGGGGAATTCCTCATGGGGCAATCCTCAGCAGGCGGGCCACGGTCGCAAGGCCGGTCTCAGCGCCGAAATGGGCGCGGATATGGGCTGCTCCCGCATCGCCGAGCGAACCCCTCAGGCTGGGCATGGTGATGAGCCCATCAAGGGCGTGGGTCAGGGCCGCGTCGTCTTCCGGCGGGATCAGCCATCCGGTCTTGCCATGGGTGATCAGCTCCGGGATGGCTGAAACATCCGTCGACAGACAGGCGAGCCTTTGGGACATCGCCTCCATGAGCACATTGGGCAGTCCGTCCCGGTTGCCGTCCTTACCGATCCGGCTTGGCAGGACAAAGAGATCTGCCTGGCGCAAGGTTTCAAAGACTGCGCCGCGTGGTTGCGGTCCGCGCCAGAGGATGCGTTCACCAAGGCCGGCATCCTCCGCCTGCCGGCGCAGGGCATTGATCAACGGGCCACCGCCGATCAGGGTCCAGGTCCAGGCGCGGGCCTGCGGAAGTGCGGCCAGAGCCCGGATCAGTCCATCAAGCCCCTTTTTCTCCACGGCCCGCGCCACCGTGACGAGACGGACCGGGTCCCCAGGATCCGTTCCGTCTGCCTCCCGACTGCGGGCCGCTGAGCCGGCCGCTGGAGGATCCGGGATGTCCCGCCAGTCCAGGCCGTGATAGGCGAGGTGGACCGAAGGGCCGGCCGCGGGCGACAGGGCCGCCAGATGGTCCCGCCCCTGGCGGGTGCAGGTGACAGCGAAGCGGGCCCCGGCGAGCTTTTCCCGGATGTCCCAGTCGGGCGTTGTCCAAATGTCTACTGCATGGGCCGACACGCTCCAGGACACATCGCAGATCATCGCGGCATAGCGCGTGACCGAACTCGGTGTATGCAGAAAATGGGCATGCAGATGGTCAATATCATGGGGGCACTCATGGGCCAACACCAGGGCCTGGCCGAAGCGACGCACGCGGTTGCGTGTGAGATCGCGGCGCAGATCCTTCAGCCAGGCCCGACCCGCCTTCCAGACCCGGGGCTGGCCAAACGCCCACAGAGCGGCCCGTAGCACGCGCAAAGGCTCCTGGTGCAGATATTCCGGCAGATAGAGGATGGGCGCGTTGATCCGGTCATGCACTGGATGGCGGCTCTTGTCCGTGGGGTGGCGCAGGGAGATGAGCATCAGGTCTGCACCCCACAGCTCAAGCCCTTCGATTTCCTGGGCGATGAATGTTTCCGACAGGCGCGGATAGCCTTTCAGCACAATGCCAATGCGCCCTGCGCCGATCTGCCTGGTCATGACCCGGTCCTTGTGGCCCAGCCGGAGCCGGCCAAGACATGGTCCGCGATCCAATCGGTGATCGTTGTCAGGCCATCAAGCAGTCCAGGGATCATCCGGGCCGAGGGGCGCGGCTGATCCGGAAGGGCCTGCAGGGCGGCGATGAGCGGCGCGGGATCGCGGGTTGAGGCGCTTCCGGTCTCCACGGGGTCCTCCAGCATACGGATCAAGCCAAGGGCGTCCGCTTCCCGAGCCCTTATCCATTGCTCCCTGCGCGGGCGCATTCTCGGCACAACAATGGCCGGCCGGTCATGAGTCAGGATTTCACAAAAGGTGTTGTAGCCCCCCATGGCGAGCGTGCCTGCCGCCTGGGCCATGGTCCGGTCGAGGGTCGGGTCGAACACGCACGTGCCCACCTGGGGCAGATGGGCGGCCCGCGCCTCAAAACCGGCTCGCGAAGTGGGGTCCATAAAGGGGCCAAGGACGATCCGGGCGGGCCAGGGCAGGGCGGCGCCGCTCTCATATGCGCTGAGGGCCCAGTCGATCAGCCCATCTCCATCGCCTCCGCCGCCTGTGGTGACCAGCAGAAAGGGCTCCGGCGCCGTGTCCGCCCATTCTCCCCGGCGCAGATAGCCTGTGTAGGTGATCCGGTCACGCAGCCCCGCGCTGAGCGGCAGCATGTCCAGGGGCCGGTGGATCTGGGCAAGGCCGTAAATCCAGATATGGGTGTAGTAGCGCTCCAGGGCGGCCAGATTGTCCCGGCGCGTCCAGTCCGCAACCACCTTGTCCGGGGCGTCGAGCACATCCCTTACCCCGAGCACGACCGGGATGTCCCGCTCCAGAGCCACATCCAGGGCCGCCAGCATCTCCCCGCGCAGGCCCGTGGGCTCCTTGTCCACGATCATCAGATCCGGGTCGAAGGCCGAGACCGTGTGGCACAGGATCGAGCGGCGCAGGGCGATGGTCTCGTCGATATGGAAGGGCAGGCGCAGGGCCTCATAGGTGCCGTTCTGCCGTTTAATCACGCCGGGAATGCGCACGAAATCGACACGTGGTCCGACATCGAAACTGCCGATAATCGGCGATCCGGACACGATCAGGGCGGAGGCATCGGGGAAGGCCTGCGTTATTGCATGGGCAATGGTGCTGGTGCGGCGCAGATGGCCGAGCCCGAACGTGTCATGGCTGTACATGAGCACGCGCAAACCGGATGGTCTCATCGCTGACGCTCTCCTATTGCGCATCTGGCCCC
>CAYUYV010000068.1:14042-17624 GCA_964449455.1 uncultured Alphaproteobacteria bacterium
ATTGCGCATCTGGCCCCAATTGCGCATCTGGGCCCGCTGGCGCATATGGCGTGGGTTGCCTATCGTCGCTGGGCCCTGTGCCGCAAGGGGACAAGGTGCCAAGTTCTCTGTCGCGAAGGATCGGGTCCCCATGGCCGATGCCCCAATGGTCGACACTATGGAGCCACGCCTGTTTCGCTATATCTGGCGTCACAGCCGCCGTGAGCAAACGGTGATTTTGGCCCTCGTGCTGGCGGCTCTCCCCATTTATTTCGTGTCCCTCAATCTGCCGCGGATGATCGTCAATGGTCCGATTTCGGGCGAAGGCTACGGGGCCGGTGAGGCATCGCCCCTGTTCGGGCGCGTCGTCCTTCCCTTCGGTCCTGAGGGCTGGGTTTTGTTTGAGGGGGTGGCCCTTGATCGGGGCGGCATGCTGGTTGCCCTGTCGATGGTCTTTCTGGGGCTCGTGCTTGTAAACGGGCTGTTCAAATTTGCCATCAACACGTTCAAGGGGTTGATGGGGGAGCGGCTCCTGCGCCGGTTGCGTTACGAGCTGGTCGATCGGGTCCTGCGGTTCCCGACCCCCCATTTTCGGCGGGTGCGCGCCTCTGAAGTCGCGACCATGGTCAAGGACGAGGTTGAGCCCCTCGGCGGCTTTATCGGGGATGCGTTCGTCCTGCCGCTTTATCAGGCCGGGCTCGCGCTGACGGCGCTGATTTTTATCCTGGTCCAGAGTGTCTTTCTGGGATTGCTGGCTTTGGGCGTCGTCTTGCTCCAGGCCTTCCTCATCCCCTGGCTGCGTCAGCCGATCCTGGAGCTGGGCCGCCAGCGCCAGCTTGCGGCCCGGAACCTGGCCGGGCGGGTCGCCGAGATCGTGGATGGAATCCATGAGCTGCGCACCCACGACACCACGAATTATGCGCGTGCGGATATCAGCGATCGTTTGGGGCGGATTTTCTGGATCCGTGCAGCGCTCTATCAGCGCAAATTCATGGTCAAGTTCCTCAACAACTTCCTGTCCCAGTTGACGCCCTTCCTGTTCTACCTCGTTGGTGGTCTTCTGGTCATCCGTGGTCAGATGGATATCGGCCAGCTTGTCGCCGTTATCGCGGCCTATAAGGACCTGCCGGCGCCCATCAAGGAACTGATTAATTGGGATCACCAGCGCAACGACGTCCAAATCAAATATGAACAGGTGGTCGACCATTTCAATCCGGACGGATTGGTGCCCGCCGAGCGCCAGCGCCTCAACCAGACGGAGGCGGAGCCTCTTACCGAGCAAATCCGCCTGCAGAACGTGAATGTCATTGATGACAGCGGTGCGCGCTATCTGGAGGGTGTCAGTTTTGCGATCCCGCCAGCGGCACGGATCGGCGTTGTCGGGCCGCTTGGTGGCGGCAAAGAATATCTTGCCCCTCTCCTGGTGCGGATCATATCGCCGACCGAAGGGGAGATCACGCTCGGGGCCAAGGATCTCCAGGACCTGCCGGACCATGTCATGGGACGGCGCCTTGCTTATGCGGGCCCGGATGCCTTTTTGTTTCCCTTGAGTGTGCGAGACAATCTGGTCCAGGTCCTGCGCAATGGCCCTGTAACGGATATCCCACCGCGCGATCCCGCCCAGCGGCGCCAGCGGGAGCGCCAAAGGCGGGAGGCGGAAGCGTCCGGCAACGCGCCTTTTGGTCTTGAGGCGGACTGGATCGACTATGCCGCCATCGACGCACAGGGCCCCCATGAACTGGATTTGCGCCTTATCGAGGCTGCGGAAATCGTTGATCTCAAGGACGATCTTTATGAGCTGGGCCTGCGGGGCAGCGCGGATCCCGGGCGTTTTCCCGATGTTGACACGCGTCTGCTCAAGGCCCGCCGCCGCATTGCGGAACGGTTGAACACCGAGACGGCCGGCACGGTGATCGAGTTGTTCGAGCCCGGAAAGTTCAACCGCAATGCCACGATCGGCGAGAACATCCTGTTTGGAACGCCAAGGGGCAGGGATTTTGCCCCCGGTGCGATTGCCGCCCATCCCCATATGCAAAAGGTGCTCGCCGATGTGGGGTTGACGGAGGATCTTCTGGCCATGGGCATGGAGATCGCCAGCACCATGGTGGAAATGTTCGCGGATCTGCCGCCGGACCATGAATTCTTCGACCAGTTCAGCTTCATTTCCTCTCGCAGTCTGCCGGAGTTCCAGGCCCTGACCAATCGTTTGAGCCGGGCCGGCCTCGACACGGCGACACCGGACGAACGGGCGCGGCTCAAGGCCCTTCCCTTCATGTATATCGAGAGCCGCCATCGCTTGCGGCTGATCACGCCGGATGTCGAGGCCAAGGTTCTTGCCGCCCGGGAGGCCTTTGCCGCCGGCCTGCCCCAGGCGCTGACCGACGCGGTCGATTTTTTCGATCCGGACCGCTACAGCCCCGGTGCGAGCGTTCTTGACAATGTCCTCCTGGGACGGATTGCCTATGGCCAGGCGGGGGCACAAGGCACCGTGCGGCGCATCGTGTCTGAGGTGCTTGAGGAACTCGACCTGACACTGATCGTTCTGTGCCTTGGCCTCGATTTCGAAGTCGGCGCTGGGGGACGGCGCCTCACTGGCGCCCAGCGTCAGAAACTCGGCCTGGCCCGGGCCCTCGTCAAACGGCCGGATTTGCTGATCGTGGATCTCGCGCTGGCCGGCCTCGACGCTGCCAGTCAGAATCGGATCATGGACCGCGTGCTGTCCTCGCCCCACGTCCGCGGCGTGGTCTGGGTGCTCAGCCGGGCCGAGATGGCCGAGCGCTTTGACCAGGTTCTGGTGCTCGAAGACAGCCAGATTGTGGAACATGGTCCTTATGGAAGGCTGGCGGAGGCAGGCGGTGCGTTGAGCCGTATGCTGAAGACAGGAGTGGTTCAGCGCGTGCGCTGAAGATGGATCGACGGATGACAGGGAAACACGCCATGGGTCTTAAGGATGAAGTCGATTTACTGCGGCGCATTCCGCTTCTGGCCAATGTGGATCCGGCCCAGATCAAGCTTCTTGCCTTTGCCAGCGAACGGCTGACCTTCGAGCCGGACCAGCAGCTCTTCAGCCAGGGCGAGGAAGGCGACGGGGCCTATCTGATCATTGACGGCGAGGCGGATGTTATCCTCAACGCCCCATCCGGGCCGATCCAGATCGCACGGGTCGAGCGCAATGCCTTTATCGGGGAAATCGCCATCTTGTGTAACGTGCCCCGGACGGCCTCGGTGATCGCCCATACGCGCCTGGAAACCCTGAAGATCTCCAAGGATCTCTTTTTCCGTATGGTGACGGAATTTCCGGCCATGGCCGTCGAAATCATGCGTGTTCTTGCAGAACGCCTGGAGCACACGACCGAACTTCTCCGCGACGCCAAGGACGACCTCGCCAAAGCCAAGGATGCGAAGGCCATCGACGCCAAGGGCTGAGGGCACTGCCGCTGGAACACAGCGTGTTGGCTCTGGATGACTTCGCTCGACGCGCGATGCCACTGGGTCTCGATCAAGGCCTGTTGGCGCCATAGACCTTAGGCCAGGGACCTCAGGCCAGAGACCTTAGGCTGGGGACCGATTGCTCAAGTCCCCATTGCGCGCTGCGGTCCGATA
>CAYUYV010000068.1:17724-20993 GCA_964449455.1 uncultured Alphaproteobacteria bacterium
GACCTTAGGCTGGGGACCGATTGCTCAAGTCCCCATTGCGCGCTGCGGTCCGATAGGCGCGCGGTGTCATGCCCACACTTGCTTTGAAGGCGCGGTTGAAGGGGCCAACCGAACCAAACCCGCTCTCAAGGGCGATAGACAGAATGGCCTGATCATCATGCCTAGGGTCGGCAAGCAGAGCCTTGGCATGATCGATCCGATAGGCATTCAAAAGCTGGTTTACGTTTGCGTAGCCGAGAACGGCTGTCACCGCCCGGCTGACCCGATAATCCGCAACCCCCAGCCGCGCTGCAAGATCCGACACTTTCAGGGCCGGCGTCAGATAGGCCTTGGCGTCGCGCAACTGGGCTTCAAGGCGCTGGGCCAGTCGGTGGTCATCCTCAGTCGGCGCAGGCTTTTTCGGCGAGGGCTCATCGGGGACGAGCACGGACGAGCCGCTGAGGGCCGGGATTGGATGGCGCAGGCGGTAAAGCACCGCCATCCCCCCACCCACAATCGCCGAAAGAGCACACAGCGCCTTCACGGGGTCTTCGAGGGCGGCCGCAAAGGAGCCGGCATCGGGCCGGGACACCCAAACCACCGACAAAGTGATGGCACTCCCATAGAGTGCGGCGAAGAGGAGGCGCAATCGCCGCTCCCCAGGATCGGTTTCGTGGCCCCAGGTCCGGACCGCCTCCCAAAAGGACAGCACCAGGATGGTCGAACTCAGAAGGTTCTGGCCGTTATAGGCAAGTCGCATCGACGCCGCGGGGCCGGCCAGGGCCACATCAATGAGCGCTGGTCCATTGATTGCGACCACGACCAGGACATGGCGTGTGCTGAAGGGCGTGCCGCTGCGGAACAGGCTGCGCGAAAAGAGCCAGAACCAGCCGCAGGTGGCGGCCCCGCCCACGGCAACCAGCGGGCTCAAGGGGCCGAACCCGACAAAGACCTTGCCGATCATCATCAGGAACACGGAGGCGCAGAACAGGCCCCAGGTGACCTGCACCGGTGTGCGCGTCCGGCCCGCCACAACGGCTATGACACCGGCCAGGGCAAAACCGGCAACGCATAACTCCAGCATCCCGGTCAGGGAAATGGGGGGTTCCGGCGACACGGCGACTGCTCCCGTTGAACAAGGTAACGTCCCCCAGGATAGGGCCATCCGCGCCGATGCGAAGCCATCTGGCTTTGGAAAAAACGAGCCGATTTGCAAATGGGCAAGACCGTGCCGTCAGCGACACGTAAGGCCGTTTGGGTGGACCCGTCCCGCTGTCGCGGGGGCGCGCCACGGCTTTGTGAACCCATCAGCAATACGGGGAGACATGATGGCCCAAGCATATGCCGCCGGAGGGCGGTTCGATCAGACCGCTGCGGCGGCGCTCAAGGCATCCGGCATGTTCTGGTTCGTGGTGGCCGTGATCGGCCAGTGGACCTTCGTCTATTTCATCAGTGCCTTTTATGGACCGTCCACATTGAGCGGCGATTTCGCCCATTGGAACACCAAGCCCCTGATTGATGGTCATATCCAGGACGATTGGGCTGGTAATCTCATGTTCGCCGCCCATACGCTGATGGCCGCTGTGATCACCTTTGGGGGGACGCTTCAACTCGTGCCCGCTTTGCGCAATCGGGCGCGGGCGTTTCACCGCTGGAACGGACGGGTCTTTCTGGTCCTGGCCTTTCTGATGGCCATTGGCGGGCTGTGGCTCGTCTGGGTGCGGGGCACCTATTTCATTCTCTGGGGTGCGCTGGGCATTAGCCTGAACGCCATCATGATCATGGTCTTTGCCGGAATGGCCTGGCGATTTGCGGCGGCCGGACAGATTGACACCCATCGGCGCTGGGCCATGCGGGCCTTCATCGCGGTGAATGGTGTCTGGTTCCTGCGGGTCTTTATAATGGCATGGGTCATCGTGAATGGCGGTCCGGTGGGCATGGGCAATCGGATGGACGGTCCGGTGGATCTCGTCTTCTCCTTCGGGCACCACCTGATCCCGCTCGCATTTCTGGAGCTTTATCTCTGGGCCCAGGATCGGGGCAGCGCCGTGGCGCGGGCCGTTGTCGCCTCTGTGGTCGTCCTTCTCACCGGGCTGATGGGTATCGGGATCTTTGGCACCTACGCGTTTATGTGGCGGCCCTATCTCTGACCCGTCTCAGAAAGACAGGTCGGGACAAAAAAGAAAACGGCGGGTCAAAACCCGCCGTTTCGCACACAGTCTCAAACAGGGCTGCTCGGCCGTCAGGCCACGGAAGACCGCTGCTGACGCTTGCGCAAGCTCATGCCCACAAGGCCAAAACCAACGATCATCATGATCCAGGTACCGGGCTCCGGAACCGCATCGATCGGCGGTTCAATGTCCGTGATCGGGTCAACAAGACCGAAAGACAGATTATCGATCGCAATGGTCGAGCCGTCCATCAGGCTGGCCAGCTCAACCTGGTTGAAACCACCATTAGCGATCACGCCGAAAAAGCCGGTTCCGCCAAGGATGCCATCCAGAGGCGAACCTCCGAACCGCGCACGATAGGACCCCGTGATCGCATAATCGAAACCGATAGCGTTTTGGCCGAGATTACCCTGGAACGTCAGGAGGATATTAGGGCTGCCCACGATGTAAGGCGCCATAATATCCGGGTTGATTCCCGTGATATCGACTGTCCCGATCGCGGCGCCTCCGGTCATTTCAACCAGCGGATTTGTGCCGCTCGGGTTGCTGCCGAAATTGGTCGGCATCGTCACGCCATCGAGGTTCCATGTCTCGAGTGTCCGGCCCTGTTCGAAAAGGGTCCGATCCGTGAAGACGGTCAATTGTGCACTTGCTGGCATGGCACCAGCAATAAGAGCGGCCAGGCCGATAACGCCGGCGAAAACACGACTTGCGCGCATGTGAAAATCACCTCCCACGATCCCAATCTTAACTGACTGTTACTGCTTGGGGCCCCTCAGTGCAAGACGGCCAGTCGCGCATTCAGCCAGAAATGTTCCGAGATCCGATGGGATTGGCGAAAATCATGCCAACGTTGCCCAGAGGACACGCAAATGGTGTCGGATTGGTAAGGTTGTTGGCCGAGATCCCCAGTAATGCCGGCACGGCTCACAACAAAAAGTTGAACGGGCATGTGGGGACTATTTCGCCTATTCTGATCTTTTGATCGCCTTTAAGGCGAGTAACGTTCGCGGTTGCAGTAAATTGTAGAGGGCCGTGCTTGGTCAGGAGGTTTGCGCCGCCCTGGGCAATGTGCGTGGTGCACCCTCGGTGTGGTGGACCCATCCGTGTAGTGGACTT
>CAYUYV010000068.1:21093-23293 GCA_964449455.1 uncultured Alphaproteobacteria bacterium
TCTGGGGCATGGTAGACATGTGTCTCTCCGACCGTCGTGATACTTTTTTCAAGACGGGTGTGGACGAGGAAAACAGTGGCACATGGTTGAAATTCTGATCGACACAACCGGCGCGGAAGAGTATCCGCCCAATATCCAAGCCATCCTGCGTAAGCCGAGCCCAGCAAGCAGTCTGCTCGGTCTGGAGCTTTTGGCCTTCGATAAGGAGGCCGGGACGGCGCGCATGGCGTTCAATGCCGGTGAGCAGCTTTGCAACAAATGGGGCGGGATCCAGGGGGGCATGGTCGCGGCCATGCTCGATGATGCCATCTCGATCGCCATGGGCCTTGCGGTCGAATGGGGGGAGATCACCCCGACCTTCGAACTCAAAACGAGCTTCATCGCCGTGGGCCGGCCCGGACGTCTGGAGGCCCTTGGCCAGGTGGTCAAGCGCGGCGGCTCCGTCGGTTTTGTCGAGGCCCGGTTGTGGGATGCCGAGGCGAGCCTTATCGCCACGGCCTCGGCCACCTTGGGAATCCGCAAGCACAAGCGCTGATGAGCGCGCCCGCCCTGTCGCCGATCAAATCCGGCGGTCCTGGCCCTCCCAGAAGGGTTCGCGCAGTTTGCGCTTGAAGATCTTGCCTGAATCCTCCCGGGGCAGATCATCAAGAAACTGAACGATCTTCGGCACCTTGTAGGAGGCGAGGTTGGCGCGCACATGGGCTCGCACGGCCTCCTCATCAAGGTTGGCGCCGGGGGCAATCTGGATGCAGGCACACAAGGCTTCGCCGAAATCCTCGTCCGGAATGCCGAACACGGCGCAGTCCGCAATAGCGGGATGGCCAATCAGACAGCTTTCAATCTCTGCCGGATAGATATTGACCCCGCCAGAGATCACCATGTCATTGGCCCGGTCGCACAGATACAAGAACCCGTCCGCATCGAGATAACCGATATCGCCGACCGAAATCAGGCCGTGGCGTTCAGCGCGCCGGCGCTTGGCGTCATCCCCATGATAGGTGAAATCGGTACCCTTCAGCAGGCGGCAGAACACTTCGCCGGGCACACCAATGGGCTGATCCTCGCCCTCATCGTTAAGGACCCGCAATTCGACCCCCGGCATGGCACGGCCCACGCTGCCGGGATGGGCGAGCCATTCCTCGGCCGTGCAGAACACCACCGAGCCGACTTCCGTTGCGCCGTAATATTCATGGACGACCGGCCCCCACCACTCGATCATGGCGCGCTTGACATGGTCCGGGCAGGGCGCGGCAGCGTGCACCACGAATTCAAGGCTGGAGACGTCATAGCGCTTGCGCACCTCTTCCGGGAGCTTCAGCAGGCGGACAAACATGGTCGGTACGGTCTGGAGATGGGTGATCTTGTGCGCCTCGATGACCTGAAGCAGCGCCTCCGGATCGAAACGCGGCATCAGGACGACTTCCGCCATTTCGTGGGCCAGGGTGAGCAGCGCATAGGCATTGGGCGCGGAGTGGTAAAGGGGCGCAGGAATCACGGTTCGCCCCCCGGGGCGTAAGCCGAAGGCACGGTTGATGGTCTCATAGAGCAGGGCCATCTGCTCCGGTGACGCGGGCGTGCGCCGCACACCCTTGGGCCGTCCCGTCGTGCCGGAGGTGTAGATCATGGAGCCGGGCGCGGCCACGTTCCGCGGTGTCATGGGGGCAAATCCGGCAAGCCAGTCGTCCCAGGACCGGTGACCCGGCTGCAGGCCCATCAGCGCCGGCTTCACGCCATAGGCAGCGGCGACTTCCGGCGGGGTTTCCACCACGAACACCGATACGCTGTCCGGAATGCCCGCTTCAATGTTCCCAAGCAGATCCGCATGGACCACCACGGCCTTGGCGCCGCTGTTTTCCAGGATGTAACCGGCTTCTTCAGCCGTATAGTGCCAGTTGATGGGCACAGCATAGGCCCCCAGCAGATTGGCCGCTGCGGTCACCTCGAAATAAGGGAAATCATTCCGCATAAAGAGGGCGATGGCATCGCCCGGGCTGACCCCGCATTCGCTTTCAAGGCCCGTGGCCGCGCGGGCGGCCCGCTCGGCGACTGTGCTGACTTCGATCTGCCGGGTGCCACTCACCAGTCTGGGCGTCATGGCCGTTGCCTCCCTTTCGGTCGTTCTTTTGGGGAGGTCAAGTGTGCGCGGGCTCGTTTCAGCCGGCAAGGGTTAGCTGTGCACCAGGGAGGCCACAGCCCCCCT
>CAYUYV010000069.1:0-14394 GCA_964449455.1 uncultured Alphaproteobacteria bacterium
ACGGAGCCCGCCGATCATGCGGGCGAATTCCTGACCCGCCACACTAGTGTGGCGGGTCAGCCCCCTTGCCTGCATGCCGCGCCCTGTTCAGGGCTCGGACCGCCAGGGTGGGATTTCCGCTCTTCGCCATGGGCTTTGGTCACTCGTCCCGTGAAAAAGGGCGAGCTGTCTTGCGGAGATTGCCATCATGTTCGGATGGACAATGGGCATTCCCTTCTTCCCGCGAGCGCTCTCGATTGAGATCGGCGCTCCACCGTCCTCATCGCACCGTGAGTTTAAGCGTCTGCGTGACTGTCATGCCCACCATCGGTACTTGTCCTGCGGTGCGTTGGGCAAAGCGCCGGGCCGCCTTATCGATTTCCCCAGCGCCGAAGCAGTCCTTAAGCTGATTGAGATCCAGCGCGGACGGATCGTCAATTGTCACCTGCCAGTCCGTCTGCATAGTGATGATAGCCCCTTCCGGACCGCGTACGGATGATGCGCCCGTTGACCGGTTTGCGAGATGGGCCTTCAGACGGTCTTCAAGTTCACTTCTGGCTTCAGCCAAAGGATCAAGCAGGCGTTCCTTGAAAAAGGCCTGTACCGCCTTGGCTTTCGTGTCGAAGGGGGCCTTTTCGGATCGTCGGGCCGCTTCGCTCTCACGGGCACAATCCTGAATGCGGGCGATCAGGTCCGCGATCCGCCCGTCCGTGCCATCCGCTGACGGGTCACCGGAAGGTTCGTTGGATTGTTCTTCCTTTGTAGCGATCAGCAGCTGCTCTGTCCTTGCGAGCAGGCCGGTATGGCTGCGTGCCAGAAAGCAGGTCTTGGGCAAGGATGGGGATTCGATCGCAACGCCCTCCTCCTGACCACCGGCACCGTTCACCGTGCCAGGTGTCGAAGTGGGTTCCAAGGATCGCTGTCGAGAGAAAAAATATGCCATACCCATCTTATACCGTATAGGGATCGAAATGGCAATAGTTCAATTCGTGTAGTAATGATTATGATTGGCTGCCCGCGTCATCAGCGCAGGTTTTGTCTGCCGGCTAGACTTATGCCCACCCCCCGCAGGCTTGTTATCTTTGGGGCCATCGCCAGAAGACTGTTCCCGATGTTTCGATGCGGAGGGTCATACCATGCAGGTGATTTCAACACTGTCCAGCCAATCCGTCTGGAAACAAAAAAATCTGGTCGCACGTCTGAAAGAGCTCCATGCGGCCGGTGACCATTCCTGCCGCCAGATGGCGCGCATCCTGACCGTCGAGCAGGGTCTGGACATTACGCCAGAGGCAGTCTCCACGACCTTGAAACATCTTGGCCTCTCCCAGCCTGTCTCTCCTGTCCCTCGTGGGCGACGTCCGCGCTTCATCAGTCAGCAAACAGGACACGATCAGCCTTTAGAGCACGCGCGTCGCTTTTGTGATCTTGAAGATCATCAATGCCGTTGGCCGGTGGCCGATGACGAGAATGGTCCCTGGTTCTGCGCCGCGCCGCGTCTTGCCCAGGGCCCCTATTGTGAGCAGCACGAGGCCCGCAGCCGTATTCCGGGAACGGGGCTCTGCCTAGAATCCTGATGCGGATTGCTGTCACCTCACACAGGGAGAGCCTGCCATGAAGCCACAACGTGTTGATCCAACCGCTGAACGTCTGGCAAAACCTGGAGCTGACGCCCGGCCCGTCTCGCGGGACGCAGGGCCGATGGACCCATCTGACCCGCCCACAAGCCATGCCATTGAAGTGACCGTCGACACGCTCCATGGGTTGATGCGCCGAGCCCGCCTCTCGGCTCCCCAACAGGCGGCCGGGTTGCACCTGACACGTTTGAGGGCCCGCATGGGGCCGCCCCGCGTCACGGCGCGCTATGACGGCATGCCCATGGGGGGGCGGTCGAAAGGCGGCACGCCAACCATTGGCGACGGCCGTGCCGGCGCTGCCCAGGACTGGAATCGTGCGATGGCCGCCATCGGGTCGACCCATTGCAAAGTCATCTACTGGCTGTTGCTGGACGGATGCAGTCTGGCCGAAATCGGCTTTCGCTTCCGGCCCGGCGTGAAGGATCGGCGGACCCGCGAGCGCCATGGTTTCGCATGTGTCACCGCGGCCCTTGATGCCGCCGCAGAGTTCTTCGGATACTGAGGGTTCGCCTTGCACAAGTCTGCCTCCATCCGGGGGCGGAGCCCTTTGACGACCTCGGTTCGCCCCCTTACCCTGCTATCTAATGCATTGGCCGAACAGGGAGGGCGAGACCATGAATCGGATTTGGACGGCATTGATTGCACTGGGTGCGGCGGCCATGATGTATGGGGCCGGTCGTGCCGATGATGGTGATATTGGAAGCCACACCGAGACGCTGGATGAGCTTTTCAAGAGTGCCCGGCTCGATCTGCGCGCACCGGGATTGATCTATGGGGTGGTTGCGGATGGCCAGCTTGCCCATATGCAGAGCTTTGGCGTGCAGGATTTGGACTCTGGTGCGCCGGTCACCGCACAGACGGTGTTCCGCATTGCTTCCATGACCAAGATGATGACGGGGCTGCTGATCCTTGATCTGCAGGATCAGGGCCGGCTCTATCTGGAGGAACCGGCAGAAAAATACGTGCCTCAGATGGCGGATTGGTCCTATCCGACCCAAGACAGCCGGAGGGTGACCATCCGGGATCTTTTGAATCACACAGCCGGGTTCACGACGGACAATCCCTGGGCCGACCGGCAGATGGCCCGCACATCCGAGGAGTTTGACAGTTTCTTGAAAGCCGCCCAGCCCTTTTCCCACGCGCCGGGAACAGTGATGGAATATTCCAATTTTGGCTATGCTATCCTGGGGCGGATCATCGAAGTTGTCTCGGGACAGACCTTTGGGGCGCGTCTGCGTGAACGGATCCTCAGTCCCCTCCGCATGACCATGAGCGGCGTGGATCCTGCAGAAATTCCGACGGGCAAGCTCGCAAAGCCCTATCACTTTCTCGACGGCGCGTTTGTAGCAGAGCCGCCGCTGGGTACAGGCGCCTTTGACGCCATTGGCGGATTGTGGACGACGGCGGAGGATTATGCCCGGTTCGTGACCTGGTTCCTCTCCGCCTGGCCCGCCCGCGATGATCCGGATATGGGGCCAATCCCTCGTCATGTTGTCCGTTCCATGAGTGATGGTGTCGTTTTGACCGGGACTGTCCGTCGGCCAGGCTTGACGGGGGCTGAGGACTGCGCCGTGGCGAGCGGGTATGGCATGGGTCTGGGATTGTCACACCATTGCAATTTGGGCCGGGCGCTTGGCCATGGCGGCGGCTTTCCAGGCTACGGTTCCTATATCCTGCTGGTGCCTGAAAAGGGGCTCGGCATCTTTGCCTTCTCCAACAAAACCTATGGCCGGATGTATGGGCCCGTCTGGGATGCCGCTGTCCGCCTGGCTGAGGCTGGAATCAGGACGATGCCAATGCGTTTGCCGGCCGATGATCGTCTTGTTGCGGCTTATGAGGGTATCAAACGGGCCTATGAGACGGGGAGCCTTGACGGTATCGGCGTGACGTTTGCGGATAATTTCTTCCAGGACCGATCCGAAGAGAGGTGGACCCGGCAATTGGCGACCCTCAAGGAGACTGCGGGGGTGTGCCATGGGGAAACGCGTTTTTCCCATCGCAGCCGGTTTTCTGGCCAGTTCAGCTGGCATTGTGAGACAGCGCAGATTGTGGGTCATGTCACCATGTCGCCGGTGGATCCATCCCAGGTGCAGGAGCTGCACCTGCGGGCCACGCGCCGGGATCGTCGAGGGCGTGATCTCAATGCGGATTTTGATTTCCATTGATCCGCTTAGGAATAATCAGCTCGAAAAGGGATTGACATTGAGCCCGTATCACGATAGAAAGTAATCAATGTTCGATAGATCCTCTGCAGATGAGGATGAAGCCGCCGTGGATATCCCCGGCGGCTTTTTTGCTGTTCATGACAATGGGAAGGGGCCCAATATGGGGGAACCGCGTGTCCTCTAAAGACGGATCATCCGGGATTGGAGAGTTTGGGGGTGGAAAGGCAAGGGAGATGGCTGGGCGCCACCCCGGCAATGGCGCTAACGGCGGGCGAGTAGAACCGTCTCGCGATGGTCCGTCTCACGATGGTCGGTCTCTCGAGGATCGGCAAGCGCAAGTCAGTGACATGGCGCAGCTTCACGTGCCATCCGCCATTGAGGCCCTTGTCAGCATTATCCGTGACGGTGACAGCGCGTCAGCCCGTGTGTCGGCCGCCAATGCGCTGCTCGATCGGGCGATCGGGAGATCGGTGCGCGCCGCTGACAAGAGGGGAGCGGCATCGCCGGCAGAAGACAAGACGATCCATGTGACCGTAAAGGGGACCGATGCCGATCTGTGATGTGACTGATGACCATCTCACGGAACGGCAAAGGGATGCAAACAGACTATTGGCAGGGCCCGCACGGCATATCCTGTTGCGGGGCGGATCGCGCAGCGGAAAGACCTTCGTCCTCGTTCGTGCCCTTTTGATCCGTGCTTTGAAGGGTGCTGGTTCTCGACATGGGATTCTGCGCTCCCGAAAGGCCCATGTTGTCGAATCGGTCTGGATGGACACTCTGCCGAAGGTGCTTTCGATTTGTTTTCCGGGACTGACGGTCAAGCGGAATGAGACACTCCGTGTCATGATCCTGCCCAACGAATCGGAAGTGTGGCTCTCCGGTCTTGATGACAAGGATCGGGTAGAGAAGATTCTGGGCAAGGAATTCTGTACCCTGTTCTTCAATGAATGCTCACAGATTTCCTATGATTCGGTGCTGGTTGGCTTGACGCGCCTGGCCCAGAATGTGCCCGGCCTCGTCAACAAAGCTTATTATGACTGCAACCCGCCACCGCGCAGCCACTGGACGCACCGCGTGTGGCGGGAGGGTCTCGACCCGATCACGGGGGATGCGCTGGCGCGGCCGGAGCTCTACGCGGAAATGCGGATCAATCCGGCTGACAATGCACGCCATGTGTCTGCGGATTATCTCGATACGTTGCGGGCCATGCCGAAAAGGGAGCGCATTCGCTTCCTGGAGGGCGAATGGGGCGATGCGGGAAATGGGGCCCTTTGGACCCAGGCCGTCCTTGACAGGTTCCGCGTGGATGACGTGCCTGATCTTGAGCGGATTGGCGTGGCCGTTGACCCGGCCGTAACCGCCGGCGCCCACAGCAACGAGACTGGCATCATTGTCGGTGGGTTGGGGCGGCTTGACGGAGCGCCCCATGCTTTCATCCTGAAGGATGCTTCGATTGCGGGCACCCCGGACCAATGGGCGCGGCGGGCTGTGGGCGTCTACCGTGCTTTTGAGGCGGATGTTCTCGTGGTCGAAACCAACCAGGGTGGCGATATGGTGACAAACACCATACGGACGATCGATCCATCAATCAGTATTCGCCAGGTTCGTGCCTCGAAGGGCAAAATCGCACGGGCAGAGCCTGTTTCTGCCCTCTACGAACAGGGCCGCGTGCATCATATGGGTGTTTTCCAGGCCCTGGAGGCCCAGATGCTGGCCATGACGGTTGATGGTTACCACAAGGAGGGGTCACCGGACCGGGTAGACGCCCTTGTATGGCTGATTTCAGAACTGATGCCGAGGATGGTCCATGGTGCAAGACAGGACACGGCGGATCCGCCAAAAACTCAGCGCGGATATGACTGGTTCGGACGGAGAGATCGATAAGGTCGAGCCGTCGGCGGATGAACGCCGCAATGGCTGGACAGCGCAAAGCCTGGCCCACTATCTGGCCCGTGTTGAGGAACAGGTGGGCAGCAGATTGGCTCGGACCAGGGCGGCACGGCGTGAGGCCTCTCGGAGCGACCGGGGCGGCTACAATCCCTTGAGGAGGCAATGGTAATGTCTGCACTGAGCATCTTAACTGGTGGTCTCGTTGGCGTGGCGGCAAAAGCGGCGACACCGAAGGCCCCCAAGCTGGTCCGAACGCCGGCCCAACCCCGTCGTAATGATGCGTCCGCGGAAGCGGCCCGCCGAGCGAGCCTACTGGCCAATCGGGAGCGTGGGCGGCGCGCCACAATCCTGACTGATCCCACGACCCAGCCTCGCAGCCTTGCCGGCGGCAAGACCCTGCTCGGTCAGTAACATTCCGGAGGAGGATTGTATGAGCACACAACAAATGGGTGGCTTCACAGCCCGCCTCTTTCCCTCCACACCCCTCTCAATCCTGACGTCGAGTTACAGCTCGGGGGTGCTGATCGGCGAGCTGTTGTCCTTTACCGTGGGGCCCGCCAATCCAGACCAGCGCGGCGCGACGGGCACGGTCCATTCGGTGAACGTCTTCGATGCGAGCGCGAGCAGTGCGGCCTTGACCCTCCTTCTGTTCGATCGTCTGCCGAGTAATACAACTTTCACGGATGGAGCGGCCATCGACATTGCCGATGCTGATGGCCCCGGAATTTTTGCGACCGTACCGGTTACACAGTATACAAATTTTAGTGATAACGCCTTTGGTGCGGCCGTGGGTCTTGGACGTCCGTTCCAATGCCAGCCAGGTGCGAACACGATCTGGGCGGCCGTGATGGCTGGGCAGAGCGTGACCTTTGCGACACAGACGGATCTGCGACTTAGCATTGGCGTCTTCCTGGATCAGCGGGAGCCTTTGTAAGTGGTCGGCGTGACCGACATCCTGGACCGCTTTCGAACGGCGAAAGCGGCCAGGGCCCCGATGGACGCTGTCTTTGAGGACATTGCCGCCGTTCAGCGGCCATCGAGAACTGGGTTCACAACGGATGTGCCAGAGGGCGTTACCCGTACGGATCATATCTTTGATTCCACTCCCCAACAGGCCGGCAATGCCCTCGCATCCCATATTGATGGGTTGATGAAGCCACGGGACGAAAAGTGGTTCTTTGTGGAACCTGAAGATCCGGACCTGGAGGACCAGGACGATATCGTGGCCTGGACCCAGGCCGTAGAGGCCCGCATGATGACGGCCATTTATCGTCCTCAGGCGCGGTTTCTGCAGCAATCCGGACAGGTTGATCGGGATCTCGTCTTTTTCAATACGGGTGTGTTGTTTATCGGGGCCCATATGGGCCAGGGCCGCCTGCAGTTTCAGGCTCAAGGTCTCAAGCGGACCTGGCTTCTTGAGGGCGCCGATGGCGCCATTGATACGGTTTTCCGCATTCTGCCTTTCACGGCCCGGCAGGCCGTTCAGGTGTTCGGCATGGACGCAGTCGGTGCGGAAGTGCGCAAGGCCCTCGGACGGGGGGCTGACCAGGATCGGCCACGGTCTTATCTCCATGCGGTACTTCCCCGGGCGGACTTTAATCCGCACCGGCGGGATGGACTCCAGATGCCCTTTGCCTCCGTCTATATCGATCTGGAAGGTGAACATCTCATCAGTGAGGGCGGCTTTCGGATGTTCCCTTTCGCTGTCCCTCGCTGGGAGACCGAAAGCGGGGAAACCTATGGCCGGGGGCCTGGTTTGTTGGCCCAACCCGATGCCTGTACGCTGCAACAGATGGGCAAGACCTTGTTGGAGGCGGGCCATCTGGCGGTCGATCCGCCTATCCTTGCGCCCCATCAAGGCTTTATGTCTGCTCCAAGAACATTCCCCGGCGGGATCAGCTACTATGATCCGAGCGTGGTCACTGAGATCGGCGCCAACGCCATACGGCCCCTGGAGACCGGCAAGAATCTGCCGCTCGGATATGAGGCCCAGCGCCAGCAGCGGGAAATGGTCTGGGCCGCCTATTTCCGCAGTATACTGAACCTGCCCACGGGTGGTCCGCGCATGACGGCGACGGAAATCATCGAGCGGCGCGAGGAAATGGTTCGGGTCATGGGCCCGGTCTTCTCCCGTCTTGAGACGGATTATACAGCCCATATTGTGGAACGCGTGTTCGACATTTTGTTGACGCATGGGGCTTTCCCATCACCTCCTGCTGCCTTGCAGGGCAGCAGCATCAAGTTCCGCTATCGCTCCCCGCTCAAGCGGATTCATGAGCTGATCGACAATGCGGCCCTGCGGGCCTATGTGGATGAAATTGCGCCTCTGGCGAGGGCAGATGCCAGTGTGCTTGATCATCTTGATCTGGACGAAATTGCGCGCGGCCTCTTCCGCCGGCGTGGTCTCCCCACCAAATGGCTGCGCAGCCGGGACGATGTCGCTGCCATGCGTGCGGACCGAAACCGTCGACAGGCGCTTGATGAAGCAGGTGCTCTGGTCGAGCGCTCCGTGGACATTGCCAAAACCTTGAGCGAGATCGAGGAGGCCTGATGGAAAAGAGCCATATGGAGAGTATAGATGCGGAGCAAGCGGATCTGGGACTCACAGTCGGCATCTTCTTATTCCTCAGTGTGCTCTCAACTCTGTTCGTACTCTATCCCCTGGCTGATCTGATTGCCGAAATGGCCAGTGTGCGTGCGGAGGCGTTTGCCGAGCGTCAGGACGCTGTGCTCTACGACAGGGCGTCTCATCTGTCGCTCTTTGCGGCCTGGCTTGGGCTGATCGCGCTCAGTGGTGGCCTTGCCCTATGGCTCATGGTGCCCGACATGGGGTGCCAGCATTTCCGCATCAGGTCAGTCGTCGGTCTTGGTTTGGGACTGTGTATATCCGCACTCGTCCTTCTTGACCATGAATTGAAATCCCACGGTGCGATCTCAAACCATGGTTATCTAAGAGCGTCCTACCTCCCGTGGAGAAGTGCGGATGCCCATACCTGGCCAGCGGCGCGCCGGGTCGAGTTGGGCTGCGATCCGGTTCGCGGGGTGACCTATCGGGTCACGTTCCGCTCGGGCGTTGTGGCCAATTTACACCGGGCACGTCCGCTGGAGGGATCTTGGCTCGATGCTGTTGAGCTGATCGATCGGCGCCTCAGAAGCACGGACGTGCATTTTGTGCGCTGGTCCAGGGTGGGACGGGCGCCCCGCCATGCCCGGTGTCTTTCCCTCTATCGGCGGGTTTGGTCCCAGGCTGACTTTCAAAGACTCCAAGCACTGCTGCGGGTGGGCCATTTTCCTGGCGACTGACTCAATCATTTTGAAAGGTGCGCCCATGAGCAGACGCAAACCATCCGCACCCCAGCGGATGGGCGTGACCCATGATGCCGTTGCGGAGTTTCACGCCATGGTGAGTGCGGCGCGCATCCCGTTGGACGAGGATGATCGGACACGGCTTTTCACAGACGTCTTCCTTGGATCCCAGGCGGGGCGACGGGTCCTGCACGAGATCCTGGACTGGTGCGGTCTTTATCGCCCCTCGGTGATGGGGCGACCGGGCCACGCCATCGATGTTCATGCCACCATGGTGCGTGAAGGTGAGCGGAATATCGGCCTACGACTGATGGCGGTGCTGATGCAAGACCCGCCCAGGGACAACCCTGAAACAACGAAGAGGACAGGTGATGATGGACGCAATTCAGGCTCAATCTGAAGAGGATAAGACCCTTGTGACTGAAGATATGCCCGATACGGAAGAGGCGGCGCCTGTCTTGGGGGGCGAAATTGTGGGCCCTGTGCCGGTGAGCTATACGGATCTTGTGAAGAGCGTCGGCGACGACAAAGTGCGGGCCTATATCCAGCGCTTCCCCAGCTTTGAGGCTCTTGCGCGATCGGCGCTTGAGCATCGCCAGAAGCTGTCCACGGCCTTGCAGGTGCCCGGCGAAGCTGCGTCGGAGGACGAAGTCAACGCCTTCTGGGCCCGGCTTGGCCGGCCTGAGCGGCCTGAAGACTATCGCATTGAACGGGGCGAGGTGGGGGAACGTCTGCCTCGGGATGAAATGGCCGACACACGCGAACAGGGTTTTGTCGCCATGGCCCATGCTCTTGGGCTCAACGAGACCCAGCTGAATGGTGTGCTGCGGCACTACTATGACCTGGTGAGCGAGGCTATGGAGGCACAGTCTAGCGCCAGTGTCGCGGCTCGGGACTTGGCGGAAAATATTCTGCGGGGGGAATGGAAGGGGGCGGACTATGATGCCAATATGCGTCTTGCCCGCCTTGCCGTGCGGGAGATGGGGGGACAGCCCTTTGCGGAGTTTCTGGAGGAAAGCGGAGTGGGCAATGATCCGCGCTTTATCCGCTTTGCGGCTGAAATCGGCCGCCGTCTCGGCGAGGACCAGGTGATCGCGGCAGCCTCCATGAGTGAGGGCGAGCGCGCCACTCTCGACACCCGTTTCGAAGAGTTGACGGAACAGATCCACGCGGCGCGGCGCACGGGGGAGCGGGCCAAAGCGGATCGTCTTTACCGGGAGCGGGACTCGCTGGCACGCAAGATGCCGCCGCGCTAACCCGCCACCATTTCTTTTCCCTTACAGCACACGGACGACAACCCGGCGGCTGGTCCAGGCGCCCCCGGGCGGCTCTGCCGTCCGGCCTGACGCCCTGTCCGGCCGCCGCCCCACTGGAGACGGGTGCTCGTCGACACCAGCACAGGAGCGTGCGCGATGAGCGATATTTCCGACGTTTTTGTCCGCCAATATGTGGCGGATGTGAAACTAATGTACCAGCAGGAGGGGTCCCGCCTGCGCGAGACCGTCCTGGTTAAGACGGGCGTCATTGGTGAAAGCACGACCTTCCCCCGCGTGGGCAAGGGCATGGCGACCACAAAGGGTCGCCACGGCGTCGTGACCCCGATGAATGTGGACTACACACCCGTAACCTGTACGCTGACGGATCATTATGCCCCGGATTATGTGGACAAGCTCGATGAGTTCAAGATCAGCCACAATGAGCGGGAAGCCCTGTTGCGTACAGGCGCAAGCGCAATCGGGCGCAAGGTGGACGATATCGTCTTCACCGCGATGGACGCGACCAGCACCACGTTCACCTTGGGGGCTGCATTAACGCGGGCAGCCCTTCTACAGATTGATGAGGTGCTCACGGACAATGATGTGCCGGACGACAACCGGCGCTTTGCGGCCCTGACACCGCGTGCCTGGTCCCAGGCCATGACCATTGATGAGTTCGCCTCCGGAGATTTCACCGGGATGGATAATCTGCCCTTTGCCCGCAATACCCCGGGCGTGCGCTACTGGAACGGAATCTTCTGGATGCGTCACACGGGCCTGCCCGGCAAGGGGACGGCAACGGCGTCCTGTTTCGGTTGGCATATGGATGCGGTGGGCCTCGCGGAGGGTGTCTCCCAGACGGCCGAGATCAACTATGTGCCCGAGCGTGTTGCCCATCTTGTCAACAATATGATCAGCGTGGGTGCGTGCCTGCGGGATGATACCGGCGTCGTGAAGTTCGTGCACGACGATACGGCCGTGATCGCGACGTCATAAGGAGAAGGGAACATGGCTTTTCAACGGTCTGGAGACGACAACAAGCAATATCTCTTCCCGTCTCTTCATCTGGGTCAGGGCATGAATGCCTGGGTCTATGTGACGACGGACAGCCCTGCCGTGGTCGAGAATTGCGGCTATTTCAACGACGATCTGGCGCTTGAGACCATGCAGGTGGGCGACATGGTCTGGGTCTATCAGGTGGCCTCCATCACGGATTCCCTGACGCTGCAGGAGGATCTGACGGGCGGCCTGATCGATCTGTCGCTGCATGTGGTCCTCGTGAATACGGGCACGGTGCTGAACCTGTCCGATGACCTGCTCGCAGCCACTGTAACGTACACGTCGTGATAATACTGGAAGGGGCTCCCATGGAGCGGAGCCCCGACCCGTCTGGGGCAGGGGTTCATCCGTCCTATGACGCGGTCCACTTTGGGCCGGTGCTGGTCTGCGGCGCCGCAGCCTGCCTGCGCGCAGATGTGGCGGCCGCGCGCGTGCTGAGGCCAGGCGCGCCGGCCATCGCGGTCAACAAAGCCATAAAGATCATCCGCCCCTTTGCACATTTTACGCTTCATCCGGAACATCTGGCCCATTGGATTGAGGCGGCGGAGCTGGTCTGGGGTCCGCGGAGCTGGACAACCCATTCCGGAGGTGCCGGGCGCCGATTGCGCGCCAACCGCGCCGCGTGGCCCCGGGTGGATTATTGGTGGGCGCAGGCACGGGGGGCCGGCACGTCTACCTGGGCGGCGGCCCGCATGGCCCGATTGATGGGGTTTGACGAGATCATCCTGTGTGGCATGCCGCTTGAGCCCATGCCCTATGCGGACGGATCACCGGCAAAGGCATTCAGCCGGCCCGAGAAAACCAAAGTCTATCGAGACTTCGTTGCTAACGACACGGCCTGGCATGGGGGCGTGAGCGCCATGTCCGGCTGGACGAGGCGTTTCTTTGGGCCACCCAAGAGCATCAAGCGCTGATTGGGAGGTGACGCGCGCCGAGGGCGCAAGTCTACGCCTGCAACGGCATCAAAAGACACCTCACCAGTTCCAATGAGAGGATCAAAGATGACGAGACCCCTCCGCACACGGCTGAAGGGCGGGCGCCGGCGTGGGCGTGGTGCCTGGCCGGTGACGATTGCCGGTGTCCTCACGCTTATGACCGATGAGGAGTGGGCATTGGTGGAACGGACAGCCCGGTCCGTCCATGCGCGCTTTGGCAAGGCGACGGCGGTTGAGATCGGCTGCTGGCTGGGCGGCTCCACAGTGGCACTCTCTCGGGGACTTTCCTCCGTGCCGGCCGGAGAATGGCAGCTCCATGTCTTCGATGCCTTCCGCTGGCGGAAGATCGATGTGGACAAGGTGTCTTTCGCGGCAGTGCCCCTGGCGCAGGGCGATGATTTCTTTCCCCTGTGGTCGGCCAATACGGCGGCGTGGCGCCCGCGGATTTCTGTCCATCGCGGCGACATTCAGGGCTCTGCGTGGGATGGACAGCCCATCCATGTCCTGTTTCTCGATGCACCCAAAGAAGATCCGCTGGTGGCCCATGTGTTCCGCACCTTTTATCCGGCACTGGTGCCCGGCGGTGTTCTCATTGCCCAGGATTATGATTGGTACGGATCGCGGGATCTGCGCGACGCAATTGATGCTGAAGATCTCGTTGAAACGGCCCGTGTCGTCAACGGGACAATGCGGGTCTTTCGCCGCGATCCCCTTTAAGAGGTTCCAAATTCTGTTTGTGCTCGACCAGACCTTTGGAGCTATTTGCCGGTCGGCCGGCATCTTGGTTTGCGCGGTGCATCCGAAAGGCGCTTTTGACGCTTAGACTGTCCTTTGATCCTTGCTGGCTTACTATATGAAGCGTCTCAGGGCAGATCGGGCGCTGAGGGCCAAGGGCCGGACAAAGCCGTGCAGCCGTTCCCAGCCTATTGAGCCCGCTGGACCGATCGGCGCAAAGCGCCGATGTTGAGGTCTGGTTATTCAAAGGGCAGGGCAGGAATGCACAGCATCGAGCGCATGCGGGTCTTGGCGGTTTTGGTGACGGCTGGACTGCTTATTTTGGCTGGCTGTGAGCCGGGTGGCGGGGACCAACGTGGCGGCGGCGGTCGGCGCGGCGGACCGGGCGGTGGCCAACGGGCTGTCGGCGTCTTCCTTCAGCCGGTTGTGCTGTCCCGGGAAGAAACCCGCATCGAGGCCGTCGGCACGGCGCGCGCGCGCGCCAGTGCCACGCTGTACCCGGCCACAGGGGGGGCCGTCACTGAAGTGCTCTTCGAGGCGGGAGATTTCGTGGAGGAGGGGGCCGCGCTTCTGCGTCTTGAAAATGACGAGGAAGAGCTCGCCGTACGTCTGGCGGAAGTGGCGGTGAAAGAGGCGGAACAGCTTCTCGCCCGTTATCGGCGCATCGAGAACACTGGCGCTGTTTCAGACAGCCAAATTGACGAGGCCCAGACCGCATTGGAAGCGTCCCGGCTGCGCCTCGATCAGGCCCGCGTGGCCCTCCAGAACCGCGTCATTATCGCGCCCTTTTCCGGCTATCTCAGCATCACGGATATCGACCCGGGCGTGCGCATCACGCCGACAACGGCCATTGCCCAGCTTGATGACCGCAGGGTCTTGTTCGTGGATTTTGCGGCCCCCGAACAGGTGTTCACCCGCATCAAGGAGGGCGATCAGGTCCAGGCCTCCCCCTTCGCCGATCCCGATCGGATCTATCCGGCCAAAGTGGTGAATGTGGACAGCCGCATCGATCCCAATCGGCGGACCTTCACCGTGCGGGCCGCCGTCGACAATGCCGAGGATGTGCTGCGCCCGGGCATGAGCTTTCAGGTCAGCGTTTCTTTCCCCGGACCCATCTATCCCACGGTTCCGGAAGCCTCGATCCTGTGGGGCAGCGACGGGTCTTATCTCTGGGCCGTCGAGGATGGGGCGGCCGTTCAGGTGCCTGTGACCATCATCGCCCGTCGCAAAGGAGCGGTTCTCGTGCGCGGGGAACTCACCGAAGGCGCACTGATTGTCTCTGAAGGGGTTCAGAAAGTGCGGGCGGGCGTCCAGGTTTGGGATATGTCATCCGCGGGCGAGCGGCCGGCGGGCCCGCCTGGGGAAGGACGGCCCAATCGAAGCGGCGGCCAAGGCGGTCCAGAGGGTCGGGGCCGGCGGCCTGAGGGCGGCGGCC
>CAYUYV010000069.1:14494-22902 GCA_964449455.1 uncultured Alphaproteobacteria bacterium
AGCGGCGGCCAAGGCGGTCCAGAGGGTCGGGGCCGGCGGCCTGAGGGCGGCGGCCCCAGGGAGAGAGGGCCACAACAGGGCCGGCCCGGTGCGCCATCGGGCACTGACGCTTCCACCGCGACCAAGCCTCAGGGGCAATCGGGCCAATGACCGAGACCCGCCCTGTAAGCGAAGACCGCGGCGACCTGCCTTCCGTCTCCGTCAAACGCCCTTTGCTGGCCAGTGTGCTCAATCTGCTGATCGTGATCGCGGGCCTTGCCGCGGTTGCTGGTATCGATGTGCGCGAACTGCCGGATGTGGACCGCCCGATCGTCTCCGTCACGGCCAATCTGCCCGGGGCCGCGCCGGAGACAATGGATGCGGAGGTAACCAGCATCCTGGAAGGCGCTGTGGCTCGGGTGTCCGGGGTTCAGGAGATCCGGTCCTCCAGTGAAGAAAACAACAGCCGCGTCCGGATTCAATTCAATCCCGGCGTCGATCTGGATACTGCTGCCGCTGATGTCCGCGAAGCCGTCGCCCGGGTCACCCGCCAATTGCCGGACCGCGTGGAAGAAGTCCGTGTCGTGAAGGCCGATGATGATGCCGAAAGCATCCTCAGCCTCGCTGTCCTTGCCGAGCCCTTCGATGAAGCGGCCCTCACGCGCCGGATTGAAAACGACATCGTGCCCCAATTGCTGGCTGTCGAGGGTGTGGCGAGCGTGGATCTGTTTGGCTCACGCCAACGGCAATTGCGGGTGGTTCTTGATCCTTTGCGGCTCACCCGTTTCGGCCTCACGGTCAGCGATGTGGTGACGGCGCTTGAATCCGCGCCCTTCGACATTCCTGTAGGCAGTTTCCGGTCGGAGGATCAGGAACTCATCGTGCGCGCTGAGGCCACGGCGGCGACGCCTGACCGGGTCAAGGATGTCATCATTTCCGGACAAACCCGGATTGGCGATGTGGCCGAGGCCTTTTTCGCGCCGGCCGATGCCACCAGCTTCACGCGCCTTAATGGCCGACCCATCATCGGTTTGGGGATCGTCCGGCAAGCCCAATCCAACACCATCCAGATTTCCGATGCGGTCAAGGCGCGGGTGGCCCGCATCAACGAGCGCGCGAAAGACCTTGAAATCGTGGTCACGTCGGACGATGCCGTCTTCATCAAGCGCTCCGTCCAGGAAGTGCTGGTCACCCTTGCGCTTTCGGTGATCATCGTCGTGGCCACCATCTGGCTGTTCATCGGCTCTTTGCGGGCAACCCTTATTCCGAGTACGGCGATTCCGGCCTCCCTGATCGGCAGCCTGGCGGGCATCTGGCTGGCCGGTTTCTCCATCAATCTGATCACCTTGCTGGCGTTGGTGCTCGCCACGGGCCTCATCGTGGACGATGCCATCGTCGTTCTGGAGAACATTCACCGGCTCCAGTCCAAAGGCCTTGGACGGCGGGCCTCGGCGGTTCTTGGGGCCCGGCAGGTCTTTTTCGCGGTCATCGCCACCACCGCTGTACTCGTGGCGGTGTTCGTGCCGATTTCCTTTCTTCCGTCCACGGTGGGACGCCTCTTCCGGGAATTTGGCTTCACCCTGGCCTTGACCGTTGTGATCTCGTCATTTGTTGCCTTGACCATTGTGCCGGCCCTGTCGGCGCGCCTGACCATGCATGATGAGACTGAGCGCAATGGGCCAAGGGCCCGCCTGGGGCGTTGGCTCGCCCGCCTTTATGCTCGCATGCTCAAATGGGCACTCGCCTTCCCGGTCCTGACGATCGTTCTTGGCCTGGTCGCGGCGGTTGGGGCCGGGTTCGCCTACACAAGTCTTGACCAGGAGTTGGTGCCCCGGGAGGACAGGGGCACAATTTTCCTGTTCGCGCGCGGGCCCGATGGGGTGGGCCTTGATTACATGCAGCGCCAGGCGGACCAGATCGATCGAATCATTGAACCTTATCTGGAAAGCGGCGAAATCATTTCCCAATTTTCCGTTGTCGGACGGTTTGACCCGAATATCATTTTCATGACCCTGACGCTCGCGCCCTGGTCCGAGCGTGACCGCACCCAGGATGAGATCATCGGGTCCTTGCGCAGGCCATTGTCGCAGATCCCCGGCTCGCGGATCAGTCCCTTCGGTCGCGGCAGCCTCAGCGTGGGCCGGGGGCGCCGTTCGGGTCTTGAAGTGGCACTGACGGGCGCTGAATATGAGGATATCTATGTCGCGGCGAAGGCCCTGTCAGACGCCATCGACGCACGGTCCGACATTCTCGCCAATCCGGAAATCTCCTATCAGCCGACCCAGCCCCAATTGTCGATCCGCATCGACCGGCGGCGGGCCGCGGATCTTAATGTGCCGTTGCAGGAACTTTCGACGACGCTGCGGATCATGGTCGGCGGCGACCGGGTCGTGGATTTGAATGTGGGGGATCAGGCCATCCCGATCTTCCTGGAGTCGAGCGAGGGGGCCATTGATGATCCCTCCGATCTGCGCAATCTCTTCGTGCGCTCCAGCAATGGCGATCTCATTCCCCTGTCCAGCCTGACCACCATTGTGGAAGAGGGCGTCGCGGCCGAACTCGACCGCACCGAACAGCGCCGGGCCATCGAGCTTGATGCGGATGTGGCCTCCGGCATCCCCCTCGCCGATGCCGTGGCGGAGATCGACCGTCTGGCGGCGGAAACTCTGCCCGAAGACATTGCCCTGCGGCTTCAGGGGGAGGCAAAGACCCTGGGCGAAACGTCCCAGGAACTGGCCCTGACCTATGCCTTTGCTTTCATCATTGTGTTCCTTGTATTGACGGCCCAGTTCGAAAGCCTGACAAGCCCCATTGTGATTATGCTTTCGGTGCCGTTTGCCCTCGCCGCAGCCGTTTATTCCCTGTTTCTCACCGGGATATCCCTCAACATTTTTTCCCAGATTGGTCTTGTGATGCTCATTGGTCTGATGGCCAAGAATGGGGTGCTGCTGGTCGAATTTGCCGATCAACTTCGCGTCCAAGGGCGTAATGTGCGTGATGCCGTCTATGAAGCCGCCGTGATCCGCCTGCGCCCCATCATGATGACCCTGCTCTCGACCGTGGTAGGGGCGCTGCCGCTCATCCTGTCGACGGGTGCCGGGGCGGAGGCGCGCAATTCGGTGGGGTGGACAATCTTCGGCGGCCTGGGCATCGCCGGCTTTTTTACCCTGTTCCTCACACCAATCATCTATTTGGGGATCGCGCAGTTCGGCAAACCCCGCTCACTCCAGAGTGAGGCGCTTGCCCGGGAACTCGAAGAGGCCGAGCGCAGCGGTAAGGCCTATGATCTGGAGGAGGCCCCATGAGGCGGCATCGCTGGCGCCTGGGCGGTCTGGCGGTGGTGGTCCTGGGCGGTCTTGCCCTCGGCGCCTGTGCGGTCGGTCCCGATTATGAGGCCCCCATTCTCGACCTGCCCGGTGAGTTCCGTACGGACTATATTTCGGATGATGACGCCGGCGATGCGTTGTGGTGGACTGGTTTTTCCGATCCGGTGCTTGATGCGCTGGTGGACACCGCCCTCGACAACAATGTGGAAATCGGCATCGCGCTGGCCCGGCTTGACGAGGCCGCGGCCCTGGTGCGCGCGGAGGTGTCGGATCTCTTCCCGGTTCTGGACGGGGACATTGATGGCACTCTGCGCAAGCCGCCGGGCGGTAATGCGGTGGCCAGCGGGTCCACAGGGCTGACATTCACCTTCACGGCGGATCTCTTTGGCCAGCAACGCCGGCGTATCGAGCAGGCCCGTGCCATCGCGCGCGCGCAAGGCTACACGCTGGAAGATGTCCGCCGCCTGACGGTTGCGTCGGTTGCGACGCGTTATGTGGATCTGCGGCGTACCCAGGCGCGGCTCGACCTCCTGGACAGTTCTCTCGATCTTCAGCGCCAGACCCTGGAAATCGTCCGCCAGCGTCTCGGGGCCGGGCTTGCCGCCGATCTCGATGTCCAGCGGGCAACAGCGGACCTTGCCCGAACACAGTCCACCCGCGGCACATTCGAGGCTGCCAAAGCCCGGGCCGAAAACGCGATTGCTGTGCTCCTCGGTGAGCCACCGGAGGATGGCGTGGCTCCTGGCCCGACGCAGAACCCCATCCCCGTTTATCTGGGCGGCCCGCCGGAGGGCCTGCCGGCCGCCTTGATCCGGCGGCGCCCGGATGTTCTGGCTGCGGAGGAAGATCTAAAGCGCGCGGTAGCAGGCATTGGGGTCGAAGTGGCCGATCTCTATCCGGCCTTGCGTCTGCCTGGGCAGGTGACGGCCAGCCTTGGCGGGGCCCAGTCCACGGCCGGCGATGTCACGGCACTGATCGGCGCGGCCATTGACATCCCGCTGTTCGATGCCGGCGCCCGGCGTGCCGAGGTCCGGGCGGCACGGCGCAATGCCGACGCGGCAAGGCTCATCTATGAGCAGACGGTACTGGTGAGCCTGTCGGAGGTGGAGAATGCCCTTGCCGATATTCAAGGCTTCCGTTTCCGGCGCGATGAATTGCTCCGGGCCATTGAGGCCAGTGAGCGGTCCTTCAATCAGTTGAACGCTCTCTACCGGGAAGGTCTGGCGAGTTTCATTGACATTCTTGACGCCCAGCGGACCCTGATCGCCAGCCGCGAGGCCACGGTCGAAGCCGATGCGGACCTCGCCCGTGCCGTGATCGATCTTTACCGTGCCCTCGGCGCGCCAACCCAGCCGGGTCAGTTGGCCGTTCAGCCGATCCCGGCTTCATCCTGAAGGGGCGTGATCAGGCCATACGGCAAAGGTATCAGGTCTCTGGATCCCCCCAGGCCTCATCCGGCAGGCCCTGATTCATGGCCTGGGCCGGGTGCTCGCAGCCGGCGCAGCCGACAATCCGGGCCGGGATGCCGGCGACGGTACATTGGGCCGGAACGGATTTCAGCACCACGCTGCCCGCTGCCACCCGCGCATCATTCCCGACACGGATATTGCCCAAGATCTTCGCGCCCGCCCCGATCAGCACACCAGAGCCGATTTTCGGATGGCGGTCGCCGCCTTCCTTTCCGGTGCCGCCCAGGGTCACCCCATGGAGCATGGAGACATTGTCGCCAACACTGGCCGTTTCCCCGATCACGATGCCCGTGGCGTGATCCATCATGATCCCTTGGCCGATGACCGCAGCCGGGTGGATGTCTACGGCGAACTGGTCGGAAATCTGATTCTGGAAGTAAAGCGCCATGGTCCAGCGTTCATTCATCCACAGCCAATGGGCGATCCGATAGGCTTGCAAGGCGTGAAAGCCCTTGAAGAACAGCAGGGCCTGGACATGGGTATGGCAGGCCGGGTCACGATCGAAGACCGCCGCAAGATCGGCCCGAACCGCATCGCCAATGCTCGGATCCCCGATCAGCGCCTGCACAATCACCTGACGAACCAGCATGGCTGGCGTGTCAGCGCTCGAAAGTTTCTGGGCCAGGTGGTAGCTCAAGGCGCCTTCGAGCCGGTCGTGATTGAGCACGGTTGCGTGGACGAAACTGGCGAGCACGGGCTCACTTTGCGCAATGGCTTCTGCTTCTTCCCGGATCCGGCTCCATAGGGGATCACAGGTCGGAGCCGCGGAGACATGGGACTGTCCCTGACGCTCAGGTGATGAGGGGGACTCGTCTTCGGCCATTTTGGTGTCCGGCATCATTGTCATGGCGGAGGTTCCTTGCCTGTTCGGGCCGCCCATAGCCGGCCTTGGAGCACGTTTGCCATCAGAGTCACATGATCTCGCCGCTGTCACAAACAAGGAGATTTGTGGCCATCGTGCTCGTCAAACCGCCGTTTTGGCGCCGCGGGGCTGCCCGAATGGGCGAATACACACTCCCGGACTGCGAAAAGCCTCGTTGCTATGCAGGGTGCTGCCGCCAGTGGGCATGTCTCTTCGGGGCCCCAACAAAGGCTTGTCTTGTGCAGCAAACTCGGTGAGTGTTGGGGTGACATGGAAATTGCGCGTAAAAGCAAGATAATTCGGAGTAATTTTCCGGGGCGGGTGTCCAGTTGGTCATACGCAAGGAGCGCTATTCGATGTCGATCAAGTCATGGGCGATTTTCCTGGTGCTGACGGGTCTGGCTGCAGCCCTGTTCATCGTGCCCGTCCTGTCCGGCCCCTCCGTGAAATTGAAAGCTTTGCCTGCCGATCTTGCGACACCTGCGGACCCAGCCCCTGCCGCTGTAGAAGTCCCGGGTTTGGAAACGCAGGGTCAGCAAAGCCCGGAAGATTACGATCCCGCGGCACTGGCGACCGGCATTTGTGCTGGCATCGTGTCCCGCCTCTACCAGGTCTCGCTGCCCACGGGTTTTGTCGCAGCATGCACACAGACGGCCCAGAAGCAGGCCTCGGCAGCCCTGCGCCGATGCCAGCATATGGAATGTCCGTCATCTGAGGAAATAGCCAATCGCATTCGGGCCGAGTTGACCAAGTCCCTATGTTCGCGACTTGATTCGACAAGTGGCTGCAAAATATTCGTGGCCAGGGCCGTGCAGCTCGAATTTACCCGCCTCTAGAGCCCTTTCACAGAAGTCCGGGTCATTGAAAGGGCTCTAACTCTTTGATTTATCGCGTTTTCGAACCGCAAAACCGCACACACTTTTGCTGAAAACGCTGGTGTGGCGGGTCTCCTCATGTTTCAAAAACAGGACATGGTGTGAGCAGGCTGGAGCCATCGGGGGCGTCAGCCCGCCTTTGGCACCGTTAGCGCCTTGCCATTAAATCCGACGCAGATTGATCCTGCGGGAGGCTTCCGAATGGCAAATACTATGCGCCGTGCGCGGGTTTCTCGATTGGCTGCGCTTCGGCGGTTCCGGGAAGATCGGGTGGGCATGTCGCTTGGCGCGGCCATCTCCCTCTGGATTGCTTCGCCCGCCATGACGGGTCTGGGAGTTATATGTGACGACGATTGGCATTCGCCTGTGTTGGAACGGTTCTTCGCGACTGCATCATGCGCCTTCAGGGGACGCGAGGTCTTTGGCGCGGCAAAGGGGGCACTGACCGCGTAACTCGCAAGTGACCGAGGCCACGACAAAGCCATTGGTCTTTGCCTGATCGAGCAAGCTTTCCGTCGTCACCGTATCGGTGATTTCATCTGTCCGCCCACAATCCGTACAAATTGTAAAAATGGCCGCTTCATCATGCCCGCCACCGGACTGGCAGGCCACGAAGGCGTTGAGGCTTTCAAGGCGGTGCGCGAGACCATCATCTGTCAGGCGACTGAGCGCCCGATAGACGGTCGGCGGCGAGGAAATCCCCCGATCCTTGAGTTTCGCAATCAAATCATAGGCCGTAAGCGGCCGACCGGCCGCTTTCAACGCACCCAAGACTGCCTTGTGATTTTCGGTAAGCGCCCGCCTGCGCGGGGGCCGCTGACTGCGCACCATCACCACCCATCCTGTCGTCCTGTGCCGCAAGCCTAACACGTTCTGGCTCGCCATCCGCAAGGCGCTGTCGGACCTCTCCTTGCCAGTGTTCAGCCGAACACGGCGACGGTCTGATGGGCATGGGCCATTGGCCTTCCATCCCGGGCCCAGATGGACATGGCCTGGCTCGAATAGCCGTCCGCCACATGGTCGGCCCGGTTGCCGATCAGCCACCAGCCGTCCTGTGTGGTGACGTCATCCGACAGCATGTTGATGAGCCAGCTCACCGAGCTGATGGGGGCGGGTTCACGCATCATGGTCATGGCCGCAGGGGGCGGCGCATCGCACAGGGCCAGGAAACCGGCTTCACTGTCCCAGGCCCGTGCGTCATTGTGCCGAACCCACAGTGTCGCAAAGGGGACATCGGCGCCGGAGACAACGTGGTGCCCGGCCGCCAGGCGCATGTCGAAATGTTGGCCCGGATTATCGGTCAGCTTACGCATCAAAACACGATCGCCAGGGTCCTTGATCGGCTTTGTTGTCACTGGATCGAAACCTCTACGGTGCCCGAAATTGCGTTGACTTTTTCGATCGTACCTTTCGCGATGCCGCTCGATTTAGCGATGGCTGCAGAAATTGCCGGGG
Source organism: uncultured Alphaproteobacteria bacterium (assembly GCA_964449455.1). Classification (GTDB taxonomy): domain Bacteria; phylum Pseudomonadota; class Alphaproteobacteria; order JAJFIK01; family JAJFIK01; genus CAYUYV01. The sequence continues at coordinate 22,461 of CAYUYV010000069.1, forward strand.
ATGCTTTCTCCACCTCCGCAACGACACTGTTTCCTTGGCTTCCCGTCAATTTACCGTTGGTATCTTCAATGATGAGTTGGTCGCCCTTCGCCAGTCCTGCGCCCTTTCTGACCTTCGCGATTACCCGTCTGGGCCGATTGTTCGGGTCTTGTGTGAGCAGATCGCCAGTCGCAAGCGCAGCGCGCTTCCGATCGATATGCTTGGCGTAGCCTTTGTTTCGCTTGTCGAGAAAATCAGCCCCCATCACACGGCCTCATCGAAAATCGGTTTGTAAAACTTGGCTCGTCCCTGCGAGAATTCTTTCACGATTCCTCGCGCCACCAGGCCCGCTAGCCGGTTGTTCCAGGCGTTGGTGCTCTTTGTTTTTTCAGTGTCGCCCAACGCTTCCTTTAGTGTGCTTGCGTCCGCGATCCGGTTGCGGACGATATAGTCAAAGGTTAGC
>CAYUYV010000070.1:0-22877 GCA_964449455.1 uncultured Alphaproteobacteria bacterium
ATTTTGTTTCTCGTGTCGTTTTCGGATCAGAAGTCCGCAGACGGACGTGCCGGGATTTCTCATGCGGACTTCTGATCCACGACACGAGCGCCGGGCGGGTAGGTCAGGGCAGAAACAAAAAACGGGGGCCCGGAGGCCCCCGCTCTAGATCACTCAAATCATCCAACTGACGGAACCACTGGTTCCAATCACTCGGCAATGATTTCGATGAAGATCGGGTTGCCGTGGAAGTGGAGGTCCGACCACGTTGCAACGTCGAATGCCAAAACCTTTTCGCCGGCTTCGTTGGTCGGCAGGTGTTCCGGGCAGAAATTCGGGTCGAACCCTTCTTCCGGAGCCGGGTTGTTGAACGGGCAGACGATGTTGATGGCGTAACCGTCATAGAGCGGGTTGCCGTCGGCGTCGGATTCGAACGGCGTGCCCTGCGGGATGTTCGTGCCGCGGATACGGACGTAGTTGTCGCCGTTCATGTCAGCCACGGGCACGCTCCAACGCATGATCCGCACACCGCCTTCTTCTTCGATCCAGTTGCTGGCGTCGAAGGTGAAGAAGAGACGCGTGGAGTCGTTGGACACGTTCGTCCGGTACTCTTCCTGGTCCGGCGTGATTTCGCCGGTGACGTCGCCCGTGATCACGTCGACATGGTGCAGGACCGGCTGGTTGACCGGCTGCTCAACACCCACAGGAAGCAGGGACGGGTTGTTGAAGAAGTAAGGCGCGTTGTTGACGCCTTCCGGATCCGTCAGACGGATCTCGTAGGAGACAGTGCCTTCGCCTTCGAACACTTCGAGCGACTGACCCATGGTCACGCACTGGCCGGTGATGTCGTAGCAGGCCACGAAAGCCAGATCGTCGCCGATCAGGTCGCCCATGACCGTGTAGGTGTTCCCGGAGCGCAGGCCCGCGACCACAGCTTCGGCCTTCCGTGTTTCCACGGAGTTCGGCACATAGCTGTACATCTTCTGGTATTCGCCAGGCCAGAAGTCGTTCGTGGTCTGAGGTTCGAACGGACCGAAGGAGCCGCGATTGTGCCAGTCGGAGGAGCCGACCAGGAAGAAGCGGCGGCCTTCACCGAGCAGGGCGTCCCACATGGTGCGCACGCCGGGACGGCCGAGAACGAACTTGATCGGCTCGTTGGCCAGCAGGTTTTCGCTGATATTGCCACCGAACGGGTTGTTGCGGACGATTTCCGGGAAGTCTTCCACGGTAAGCGGCTCGCCGTCGAAGTTCAGGCCTGGCAGGGAAATTTCAGCCGCGCCATAGGCACCAGCACCGCCATAGGTGCCGAAACCGGAGGTCGGACGGCCCGGATTGTAGCTGCCGCGGAAGAATTGGCCCTGGTGACCGGCCTGGAGCTCGGCACCGAAGGACAGGGAGTAGGCGGTGATGTCGTCGGCCAGCAGACCGGCATTGTGCCAGTCGCGCAGATCTTCGACATTGTAGCCTTCGTTATCGTTCGGCACGAAGGCGCCCTGGCGCTCGACGTGGGCGGCGACGGCGAAAGACGTGACCGGATAGTTGGCACGCAGCCAGCGAATAGCATCGACGGATTTTTCGTGATCACCCGGGACGTTTTCCTGCTTCGGCACGCCGCCATTGCGGATGCTTTCGAAACCGGCTTCAAGGCCGCCGGAGAAGTCGTTGTCCGCGCGGTCCCAGAGATATTCGAACTGGGCCATGGCTTCGGCGTTGCCGAGTGCACCGATTTCACCATCTGGGAACTGACCGTCAAGGACACCGGTAGAGGCGTGCTCGTGGCCAGGCACGACCCACTCAAGACCGGTGAAGGCCGGCTTGTTGGCCTGAATACCAGCAACAGCGACATCCTTATAGGTGAAGTCGCGCAGGGCCTGCCAGCGCCACATGATCTGGGCGCGCTCGCGCTCTTCCGTGTCCGGATTGTCGGTCACGCGAGACGTGGAGGTGCGGACATCGCCAAGAATGGCTTCAGAACCGATGGTGTCGACCCAAAGGGCGCCGCCATCGCCCTGGCCACGGCGGAATACGCGCTCGGCAACCGGGCCGCCGATCAGCGTGGTGTAGTCGATGTCGGTGAAGCGGCAGTCACGCGTGCCGGAGCCGCCGTGGCCGACCATGCCGAACCAATCGAGACCGAATGCGACGAGCGACTGGTCAGCCAGCACTTTCGGAGACGTGGACCCGTCGGAGCAGACAGTGTGGTTGTGCTTGTCACCGGCGAGGTATTCGCCGCGGGACAGGAGTTCGTTCACGGCGCCCTGGGTGTTGGGTGCACGCAGACCTGGGATCTGAACGAACGCGGCGTCATTGGCCAGCTGTTCGATCAGCTCACGGGACTGTTCCTGGGCGACATCCGTGTCGAGGGTCGGAACGTCGGCGGCATAGGCGGAGGTGGCGAGCGCCACACCGGCCAGAGCCGTCGTACCTTTCAAAAGAGCTTTCATGACGATCCTCTCGCAATGCATTGTCCTGTGGGGCCTCGCGAATGGACGGCCACGCACGGGTTCCCTGCCTACAGGCTTCTCATGACGGCTGCATGAGCCTTTGATGACACATTTGTTACAGCAGGCGGGTGGTGAAGCCCTGTGTCCCAGGCCTGCCTCACCAGAAATGGCGGTGCACCTCAAAGCCAGCCATTTGGCAGATCTGACAGGGAGATGATCGTGCGCTCAAACCGTGCACCGACCAGTTTCTCGGATGGTCGCTTCGACCTGCGTCATGGGGCCTTCGACAGCAGGCCGGCAGCAAAGAACTGTCATCAAACTGTCAAAGCTGTCGGCCTATTGTCCGATCACATTCCATATCGGGACGAAACACCGGGATCGTTTGATCCCTCGAATCCGTCGGGGAGGTGGGTTGATGCTCGGCAGTCTCTTACGGGAGCCGCTCGTTCATTTTGCAATGATTGGTGTTGTGCTGTATGGCGCAAGTGAAGGCGTGCGGTCGGGGCGGGACGATCCCCGGACCATCACCGTCACCCGCTCCATCTACGAAGATTTGGCGGCAACCTTCCAGGACGGCCATGGCCGCCGGCCGACCCCTGAAGAACTCAAGCCCCTGGTCGAAACCTGGGTGAGCAACGAAGTTCTGTTCCGCGAAGCACGCAACCTGCAGCTCGACCAGGGCGACGACATGATCCGTGAGCGGATTATGCAGAAGATGCGCGTGATGATCGGCGGGTCCATCGAATCGCGGGACCCGACCGAGGACGAGCTGCGGCGTTTTTATGAGGACCACAGCAGCAATTACGACCTGCCGGCCTTTTTCGACTTCACCGTGGTGCGCATGAAGGCTGATGAGGCGCAAGCAACAGCCCTTGCCACCGCATGGAATGAAAGCGGGGCCGAGCCGGTTCAGGAGCCGGGGCGGCGGATCCTGTCATTCCAGGTTCGCCCGCGGGACAATGTGGTCAAGATGATCGGCGAGCGGGTGACCGCGGAGCTTGAAACGGCGCCGGCCAAGGCGTGGAAGGCCGTTGAAACACCAGTTGGCTGGTCCCTCGTCCGTGTCGACCGGATCGATCCGCCCCGGTTGCTTGCATTTGAGGAAGTGCGCGGCGACGTGATCAAGCGCTGGAAGCAATGGTTCGTGCAGAGCCAAGGCGACAAGACGGTCCGTAATCTGCGCACGCAGTACGCCGTGAATTATGAGACGCCGCCACCGGCCGTTTTCCAGGGCGCGGATGAGCCCCTGAAGCCCCGGAGCAATCGCAAGCTCGACGGAGGTGAGCGGTGAACGCCTTTCGCGCCCTTCTGTCCTGTCTGGCCCTGCTCGGTACGCTGGCTGTTGCAGGAACGCCCGGCGCCCGGGCCCATGACATGTCCATGTCCGTGCTCGAACTCAACCAGATGCAGGACGGCCGCTTCGTCATGCAATGGCCGGGCACGCGGCCCCTGGGCATGGAAAATCTCAACCCCCTGTTTCCGGAACAATGCGTCCTCGATCCGCCCTTTGTGGATTGTGGTGAGCAGGGTCTCGTTGGCCCCTTGAGTTTTGAGGGGCTTGGTGCCGGTCAATCCGCGGCCATGGTCCGAATTCGGTTCAACAGCGGCCAGACCCAGGCCTTCACCATGACCCCGGCCGTGCCGACCGTCATGGTCAAACCCGTCTTTGACGGTGAGGGCTGGGACCTTTGGAGCCAGGTGTTTTCGGCCTATCTGTCGATCGGCATTGAGCACATCATGCTGGGGGTCGATCACCTCATCTTCGTGCTCGGACTGATCTGGATTGTACGCACCCGCTGGATGCTCCTGAAGACGATCACGTCTTTCACCATCGCCCACAGCATCACCCTGGCCGCTGTGACATTCGGCGTGGTCGGCGTGCCCGAGCAGTTCGTGAATGCTCTCATCGCCCTCAGCATCGTGTTTATCGGTGTGGAGATCATCAAGCAGATGCGCGGCGAGACCAGCTTGACGATTCGCCATCCTTGGATCGTGGCTTTCGGCTTCGGCCTTTTGCATGGCTTCGGTTTTGCCAGCGCGCTTTTGAACCTGGGCCTTCCCGAAAACAGCCTGATTGTCGCGTTGTTGGCGTTCAATGTGGGTGTCGAGATTGGTCAGGTCGCCTTCGTGCTTGTGGTTTTGATCCTGATGGCGGCTTTGCGCTCCATGAAGCTCACCTTGCCGCCCTGGGGCCAAGCCTTCCCGGCTTACACCATCGGCGGGGTCGCGGCTTTGTGGACGGTGGAGCGGATCGTCGTTCTGCTGACGCCTTGATTGGGTGTGGTTTGGCGGCCCAATCGCTCTGGCGGGCCGCTCCTGTGCTATGTTTTGGTGCTATAAAAAGAGGATAGTAAGAGGGGTTGTTGAGATGCCGAATACGCTGACTGATGTCCGTTTGCTGCCTTCCCCGCGCCGCTGGGCTGCCCTCGGCACGGCCACGCTTGCTGCTGTCACCATGCTGCTGGCGCCCAGTGCCGCATTGGCCCATGAGGAGGTCGCTGTCGGCGCCGGTCTCGTGAATGGCCTGATGCATCCGGTGCTTGGTCCGGACCATCTGATCGCCATGATCGCCGTTGGCCTGTGGGGTGCGCAGCTTGGTTCGCCCCTGATCTGGGCTCTGCCGATTGCCTTCCCGCTGATGATGGCCGTTGGCGGCGTCCTCGGTGTGATGGGTCTGCCCATACCCTCCGTCGAGGTTGGGATTGCCGCTTCTGCCCTGGTCCTTGGCCTTTTCATTCTCAGCGCCTTCCGGGCGCCCACATGGCTCGCGGTGATCGTGGTGTCGGTTTTCGCCGTGTTCCATGGCCATGCCCACGGCGCGGAACTTCCCCATGCGGCAAGCCCGCTTGCCTATGGCATTGGCTTTGTCACCTCGACTGGTCTCCTGCACCTTGCGGGTATTCTCATCGGCCTGCTGAATAATTTCGGTGCCGTTGGTCCGGCTGTGGTGCGCGCCTGTGGCGGGATTGTTGCGGTCCTTGGCGGCTATTTCCTGACCCTCAGCCTGGGGCTGATGTGATGCGCCGCGCCGCCCTTTTCGTCTCCGGATTGGCCGTTGCCCTGCTGCCGGTGCCGGCCAGCGCCCATCTCGTGGATCTGCGCTTCGGAGACTTCTATGGCGGCGCGTATCACCTGGTGTCCGGCCTCGATTACGTGCTTTTGCTCGTTGCCTTGAGCCTGCTTGCCGCCCTTCAGCCGCGTGAAACCGGGCGTTGGGTCTTGGCTGGCGTGCCTTTGGGGATCCTGGCCGGCGGCGCGGCCGCAGCGTTGTTGTTGGGGCGGGACGTGTCGGCGGCCTTGTTCGTCACCGGGGCGCTGGCCGTTGTCGCGATCCTGGTGGCCCTTGGGCGCACCCTGCCCATGGCCTTGCTGGTCTTGGTGAGCGTGGTGTGTGCTGGCATTCTGGGTTTTGAGAATGGCTTGGCCATGACAACCCAGTCCGACGCCCGGTTGTTCGTCGGCGGATTGGTCGGCGTGAGCATCCTTATCGTCACCCTGGCCACCGCGGGTCTTGTGCAGGCAATGGAGTGGGGCGACTGGGCCAGGATTGCCGTGCGCGCCCTCGGCAGCTGGATTGCCGCCGTGTCGCTGATTCTCATGGCCCTGGCAGCGGCAGGTCCGTCCATCGCCGGATGAGGCGTGGGCCACGCTTCTTGAAGGGCCACGCGCCGTCATGGCCGCGCCCAAGGGCGAGGACCTGGGGCGAGGACCTGGGGCGAGGGACTGGGGCGAGGGACTGGGGCGAGGATCCGGGGCCAAGACCTGGGGCGAAGAGGTGGAATGAGCCCAGAGACCGCCATACGCACTGCAGCCTTTCCCGGCCCGGCCGATCCCATGATCGACGCGGATCGCTTTGCCATGGCGCTCGGTCAGCGTCTTGTTGAGGCGGGCCATACGGATGAGGGGGGCATCGCCCGGGCCCGGCGCGCGGCACAGGATGCCGGTGAGCGCGTGGATCGGGTTCTCGTTCGCCTCGGTCTTGTCGGCGAGCGGGATATGGCGGCAGCGCTCGCCCATGTGCTGGGCTGGCCTTTAGCAGCCGCGGGGGATTACCCGGACCTGCCTCTCTTCGCCGATGATCTGTCCGGAAAATATCTGCGTCACGCACAAGTCCTGCCGCTTGGCGGCGAAGATGGCGCGGACCCTGTTCCCCTCGCCATGGCCGATCCCCTGGATCACGGCGCCATCCAGGCCGTGGCTTTGCGCCTTGAACGGCCCGTGAGGCCGCTGGTGGCGGTGCCGACGGAGCTCGAAAACGCCCTTGAGCGCCTTTATAGCGACGGCAAAAGCTCCATCGATGCCATTGCCGAAACCCTGGACGATGCGGTCGGCGACACCAGTGACGCGGATATCGCGCGGTTGCGCGATCTTGCCAATGATGCCCCGGTCATCCGTATCGTGAATGTGCTCATCCGCAAGGCCGTGGAAGCGGGGGCGTCCGACATCCATATCGAGCCTTTCGACAATCGTTTGCGGGTGCGTCTGCGGGTCGATGGCGTGCTCCAGGAGATCGAAGGGCCGCCGGCCCGGCTCCAGGCGGCAGTGCTCTCGCGCATCAAGATCATGGCCCGGCTGAACATCGCCGAACATCGTCTGCCCCAGGATGGTCGTATCAAGGCGGTCATCGGCGGCAAGGAGATTGATTTGCGCGTGGCCACGGCCCCCATGCTGCATGGGGAAGGGGTGGTCTTGAGGATCCTTGACAAGGAGGCCCAGGCCCTCGAATTCAGCGCTCTGGGTTTTACCGGCGCGGATCTGGAGCGCTTTCGTGCCCTCCTGCACCGGCCCAACGGCATTGTCCTGGTCACGGGACCGACGGGCAGCGGCAAGACCACCACGCTCTATACGGCGCTCAAGGAACTCAACACCCAAGACCGCAAGGTTATCACCGTTGAGGATCCCGTCGAATACCAGCTTGAGGGCATCAATCAAATCCAGGCCCGGCCAAAAATCGGCCTGACCTTTGCCCATGCCCTGCGTTCTATCCTTCGTCAGGATCCGGATGTGATCATGATTGGTGAGATCCGGGATCTGGAGACCGCCGGCATCGCCGTCCAGGCCGCCCTGACCGGCCATCTGGTGCTCGCGACGCTGCACACCAACACGGCCGCGGCGACGATCAGTCGTCTGCTCGATATGGGGGTCGAAGACTATCTCCTGGCTTCGACCCTGAACGGCATCGTCTCCCAGCGCCTCGTGCGCCGTCTGTGCCCGTCCTGTTGCACGCCGGGCCCAGTCATGGGGGATCTCGTGTCCCATTTGGGCGCCCATGCAGCCGGTGGCGATGGCGGCGCGGAGACCTTCTACCACGCCCGAGGGTGTTCCGCCTGCGGTGGACGCGGTTATGTGGGCCGCACGGCTCTTGTGGAACTCCTTGAAGCGGGGGATACGGTCCGCCGTCTGATCCTGCAGCGCGCCGACGCCGGCGCCATCCAGGACGCGGCCGTGGCGGAAGGCATGACGCTCATGCGCGACGCGGGCATCGCTCGGGCCCGGACTGGCGAGACCTCCCTGGAGGAAGTCATTCGCGCAACCAATGCGGCGTGAGGGACAAAGGCCCATGCCCCAGTTCCAGTACCGCTCGGTCAGCGCGACAGGCGAAATCATCACCGGCACCCTGGAAGCTGAGAGTGAAGGCGCCGTGGTCGCCCGCCTGCATGGCCAGGGGCAAACGCCCCTCAGCATTGGCAGCGCCAGCCGCTTTGCCCTGCTTGATCTTCTGAACAAGGACATTGTCACGCTTCAGCCGGTGACCGAGGCCGAGATCCTGACGCTGACCCGATCGCTCGCTACCCTGCTCGATGCAGGCGTCCCCCTGGATCGGTCCTTAGAAATGACCCGTGATCTGACAAAGCCGGGCAAGCTCCGGACCTTGATCGGTCAATTGCTGGACGGGGTTCGTGAGGGGGCGGGCTTTGCCGCAACGCTTGATCGTCACCCTGCGGCCTTTCCGCCCTTTTACCGGTCCATGGTGCGCGCTGGCGAGGCCGGTGCCTCACTGGACACGGTCCTGGCGCGCCTTGCCGATCATATGGAGCGCTCAGCCAAGCTGCTGTCCAGTGTTCGCTCATCTCTGATCTATCCGGCTTTTCTCGTGACCGCAGCCATCGGTGCCGTGACCATTCTGCTCGCAGTCGTCGTCCCGACCTTTAAACCCATGTTCGAGGATGCGGGCGCCGAGCTTCCGCCGAACACGGCGCTGGTGATCGCCATGGGTGATTTCTTCCGGACCTATTGGTGGGCGTTGGGGCTCGGTCTGCTGGCGATGGCCGGTGGGTTTTCCATGCTGAACGCGTCCCCGGCGGGGCGCTTGTGGTGGCATGGCCTAGTTCTCAAACTGCCATTGGTCGGGTCTGTCTGGATCAAGACGGCGGTGGCCCGGGTCAGCCGCACGCTTGGCGTTCTTCTTGAAAATGGAGTCTCCCTGACAGACGCGCTGACCCTGTCGCGCGCCGTTGCCGGCAATGCCGCCATCGAGCAGGAGCTTGCGCGTGTTGAGGGGGATGTGCGCCAGGGCCGCGGGCTCGCCCGACCGCTCACGGAAGGCAAGATGTTTCCGCGCCTTGCCGTGCAGTTGATTCAGGTGGGGGAGGAAACCGGGCGCCTTGAGCCCATGATGGCGAAGCTGGCGGACATTTATGAGGATGAAACCCGCACGGCGTTCGAGCGCCTCTTGTCCATGCTGACGCCGATCCTGACCCTGACCATTGGTCTCCTGATTGCCTTTATCATTTCCTCGATCCTGTTTGCCCTGTTCAGCATCAATGAGCTGGCCCGCTGAGGCCCGCCGCCTAGGAGGTTCCAACCATGATCCGGTCTCAACAGTCGCCGCGCCGCCGGGAGGCCGGCCTTACCCTGCTTGAGCTTCTGGTGGTCATCACCATTCTCGGCCTGCTGACCGTTGCCGTCGGTTCCGTGGCCCTCAATTATCTGGGCGGCGCGAAGACGGACACCACGGCCCTCAAGGTCGACCAGGTTATGGCGGGGCTTGACTATTTCCGCCTCGATGTGGGCCGCTACCCGTCCGAGGAGGAGGGCCTCAATGCCCTGTGGCAGAAGCCGGCCAATGCGGATCGCTGGAATGGTCCTTACGTGAAGAAGCAGGACACGCTGATGGATGCCTGGGGCAAATCGTTCCTTTACAAAGTGCCTGGTGAACACGGGCCGATCGATGTCTATTCGCTGGGCTCGGATGGGGCCGAAGGAGGCGAGGGTGAAGCCCAGGACGTCACGAGCTGGTGAGGCCGGTCTTTCGCTCCTCGAAATCCTCGTGGTGCTGACCATCGTCACCCTGCTGATTTCGGCGGCGCCCTGGGCCAGTTTCTCGGCCCTTGACACCGTTGAGCTGAAGGCCCTGTCCCGGGAACTGGCGACGACCCTGCGCAAGGCGCGCGAGGAGGCGGTGCGCACCCACAGGACCCAGCGCGTGCTGATTGATGTGGACGGCCGCCGCTTCGGAATCGCCGGCGCGGCGCGGCAAACATCGATCCCGGAGGATGTGGAGATTCATGTCCGCGCCACCCGGGAGGACATGGCCGGCCCGGCCACGGGCGCGATCCTGTTCATGGCCGACGGCAGCGCCAATGGCGGCAGCATCCGCTTTGAGCGCGATGGGCAGACGGCACGGATTGAGGTCGCTTGGCTGACCGGGCGGGTGAGCCTCCATGACTCCTGAACGTCAGGCTCTTGATCGGCACTCATCCGGGTTCACGGTGCTTGAGGTGATCGTCGCCTTTGTCATCATCGCGCTCACTTTGGCGGCAGTGATGGAGATCTTCTCCGGCGGCTTTCGCAATACCGTGACCTCGAAAGCCTATTTGCGGGCCTTGGCCCATGCGGAATCCGAACTCGCCCGGGTCGGTGCAGATGTGCCTCTTGTTCCCGGAACCCGGGACGGGCGCACCGAAGACGGTCTGGTGTGGCGGCGCGTCATCCGGCCTTACGCCGGCGCTTCGGACAAGACCGCACAGGACCGCACCGCACCGGTGCAGGCCTTCACTGTGGAAGTCACGGTGTTTACGGATGATGGCCGTGATGGCGCCGCCCGGCAGGTCATGTTGCGGACCCTTCGCCTGGGGCAGGCACCATGAGATCTCGGGCGGCCCCAGGCTTTTCGCTCCTTGAGCTTCTGGTGGCGATCACACTGCTGGGCTTCTTGTCAGCGCTTATTGCGGGCGGGGTGCGCTTTGGGTTGCGGGCCTGGGAACGCGGTGCGCGTGATGCTGCCGCCATCGAAGTGGGGCGGCAGGTGGAAAGCCTGATGCGCCACCAATTGGCGGGCCTTGCGCCGCGCACGCTGCGGGGCCCCGGTCGTGAGGTGGTCGTGGCCTTTTGGGGCGATACCCAAAGCCTGCGCTTTGTGGGTAGGATGCCAGCGATTGCACAGGCGCAAGGCGATGTGGTGATCACTTATGGGCTCGAGGACAATCGCAGTGGAGGGAACCGGGGCGCGGGACAGGATTTGGTGCTGCGGTGGCAACCGCTGGACGCGACCCAGGATCCGGCCCTTGATGGGGTGCAGATATCGCGGGAGCGTCTGCTGTCCGGTGTGAAGCGTGTGCGCTTTGCGTATTACGGGGACCGAGGATGGCAGGAGCGCTGGTGGGCCCGGCCCAGGCCACCGACCCTGATCAAGGTTGAGGCCGAACCTGTGAATCCGGATGCCTGGGTGCTGCCACCTCTGATTATCCGTGTCGAGACGGGTGCCCATGATCCGTAAACGGCGATGGGCGGGGAGAGAGGGAGAACAATGTCGGCTCTTGCGGGCGTGAAAGAGGGGACGGGACGGTTTCTCGGCTGGTGGGGCGGGGAACTGCTCGGCCTCGTGCCAGACCCCGTGGTCCGTGCCCTTGCGCCCGGCAAGGCGCGGCTTGTGCTCTATTGGGCGCGCGAGGGTGTAGAGGTGCGTGTGGAGGACGCCGACACGCGTCCGGCCCAGCAATCAGGTGCGATCCTTGACCCCGAAACCTTGACCCGCTGCACCATCGCCGGCGCGGTTGGAGAGCTGGCCCTCAGCCTGCCGACAGTCATTGTACTGGCATCCGAGACGGCCCTGACCCAGTCGGTCACCCTGCCCCTGGCCGCCGAAGCGACCCTCCAGGACGTTCTGCGCTATGAACTGGACCGCTTGACGCCGTTTTCTGCTGAAGAAGCCTATACCGCCGGCAGGGTGCGCCGCCGCCTTCCGGCGCGCCAGAGCCTTGAGGCCGATCTGGTGCTGGTGCCCCGCAAGCTGCTCGACCCGATTCTGGAGACCGTGCGCGGCTGCGGCCTTGCGGTGGAGCATGTGGATGTGGCGGCCGCCGGCACCGGCGAAACCATTGGTGTGAACCTCGTTGCCGGCGCCGGCCCGAAGGCGGGGCTCGGTCTCGGCGCACGGATATTCATGGTGCTGATGGTGTTGGTACTGATCCTTGGCGCTGCCGCCCTGTTTGTCAGCTTCGACAAGCGCCAGGGCATTCTTTCAACCCTTGAGGACGAGCTGGGACGCGTCCGTCGCCTTGCCGTTCAACTTGATATGCAGCGCCAGGACGTTGCCGAGCGCGAGGCCGGCCAGGCCGCCGTCACACGGCTGAAGACCGACCGGCCCCTTACTGTGGAAGTGCTGGAAGAGGTGACCCGGCTCCTGCCCGATGACAGTTTTCTCGAAAGCTTCCGCCTCAAGGACGCCAGCCTCACCATTGGCGGTCAGGCGGCCCAATCGGCGGCGCTGATTGCGGTCTTTGAGGCCTCGCCCCTCTTTGCCGAGGTGAACTTCGCCAAGCCGACCATGCAGGCGGCTGGGTCTGACCGGGAGACCTTCTCCATTGCCATGCGTCTTGTGCCTCGGGGGGCCGCACCATGACCGGCTTGCTTTCTCCCGGATCCCTGCCGAGCCGCATGGTAGCCGTGAGCCTTGCCGTTCTGGTCGTCGCCCTCATGCTCTTTGGCCTGGTGCTGCCGGTGCGGCACGCCTTCACAGGGTTGGACGAGCGGATTGATCGGTCCGGGGATGCGCTTGGACGGTACATGCGCAGCCTGCCCGCGGCAGAGGCGCCCCTTCCCGAGTCGGCGGCTGCGCGATCGGGGGGGCGGGACGGCCTGCTCCTGTCGGGTGCCAGTGAAGCGGTTGCCGCTGCCCAGGTTCAGCGCTTCCTGAAACAGGTCATTGCCACGCGGGGCGGTATCCTGGAAACGATCCAGGTCGAGACGGCTGAGGCTCTGGAGGGGCCCAATCCCGCGGGCCTTCGGCGTATTGGACTGAAAGTCCGCGCGCGCATGACGGTCGCGCGTCTGCAACAGGTGCTGCACGATGTGGAGACTGGCACGCCCTATCTGATCGTCGACGGCTTGATGATCCGTCGAAAGTCATCCGGAGGACGCGGCGCGGAGTCCGATGACCGGACCCTTGATGTGCAGGTCGATGTTTTTGGCCTGTGGCGACCCGTGGACGGGGGCGCTTGATCCCCCGTCCGCGCGGGGAACCTACATCAAGCTGTCATGTTCCCGTTATATTTCTAAACAGTCTTATGGAATCAAAAAGGAAGGGGCGATGCCCGCGCCATTCTGGATCGCCAATGCGGCCCTGGCCGTGGCCTGCGGCTTGGCGGGCTTCGCCCTTTATGGTGCCGTAATCGCGCCGTCCGAGCCGCGCCTGCCGCGGCCCGGCGCCGGTGGGGCTGTGGCCGGCGACGCCAGCCAAGCACCTGCCCGCGCGTCTTTTACGCCCCTCTCCCTGGAGGATCTGCCGCAAACCCGCTCACGGCCAGCCTTCGCGCCGGACCGCCGTCCGGTTGCCGAGGAGGAGACGGCCCAGGCCGTGGCCCGGCCCGAGGCGCTGAACGATCTTGTTCTCGCGGGTGTCGTTCTTTCCGATGGCGGGGGCTCGGCATGGCTCCGGCCTTCGCCGGCCGCCAAGGCGGAGCCGGTCAGGACGGGGGAGCGTGTGCAGGGGTGGACCTTGGCCGCGGTTGCCGCCGACCATGTGCGCCTGTCATCGGAAGGCCGGACCGTGCGCATCGACCTGCGGCCACGGGACGAGGACAGTCCGGGAACGGCCAATGGCACGCAGCCGCGGGCCGCGATCATGGATCAAGGCAAACCCGACGCCACTGTCCTCGGCTTCGGTGATTTGCCCGTGCTCGATGGGGATGTCACGGCACTGCCCCGCATGCGCAATCGGCGGACCAGGACGCGGACCTTTAACGGCGTGGATGAAATGCGTGAAAACTGAGACGTGCCATACAGTCTGTCAGGCCGTCAGGTGGCGGATGCTCTTTGGCGTCCTGCTCACCGCCGTGGCCCTGGGGCTCGTATCCTGCGCGTCCCAGGATGATTTGCGGGCTGACCGTCTGGGCCGGTCCGATGGACCCAGCGGGCCGCCAACGGCAATTGATTTCCTGGCGCCCGCGCCGCCCAAACGCCAACCGGCGTCCGCGCAAGCGGCTGCGCCGGCCTCAACCCTTCCCGCTTTCGGTGGGACACAGGTCCGCCCGACACCGGCCCCGGAGCGGCCCCGCGGCTTTGTTCAGTATGCCCCGCAGAGGGGCGCGTCCGGTCACGCCCGGCTCGGCGAGGCGGGGCTGCCGGCTCTTGAGAGGGCCGGGAATGGGACCGTCACCATCAATTTCGCCGAAGCCGATCTTGAAACGGTCGTGCACACCATTCTTGGCGAGCAGCTCCAGCAAAACTACACCATCGATCCGGGCCTGAACGGCACAGTCACCTTGCAGTCGAGCCGCCCGGTGACACGCCAGCAATTGCTGTCCACTTTGCAGGAAATCCTGCGCATGAATGGCGCGGCCCTCATAAACCGGGATGGTCTTTATGCGGTGGTGCGCGCCGCGAAGGCGGGCAGTGTATCCTCTGGCGTGACCTTCGATCAGGCGGCCAGCCGTGGGCTGACCGTCCGTGTGACGCCCCTTCGGCATACGGATGTGGGCTCGATCGGTAAGATCCTGGAGAAGTTCGCGCCGGCCGGCGGCGAGATCTTCCTCGACGACGAACGTGACTTGGTGTTTACGGTCGCTACGACCCAGGAGCAGGAGAGCTTGCTCGACATCATTTCTGTTCTCGATGTGGACTATCTGGGCGGCCTTGCCTTCGCGCTTGAGCCCCTGGAGGACGCGGATGCCGCCACGCTGGTCAGCGAATTGCGGGCTATCGCCAATCGGCCCGGCGGCGGCGAAGAGGACGGCTCGGAGCCTTTGCGCTTTGTGCCCATTGAACGCATGAATGCCGTCCTGGTCGTTGCGCGCAGCAACCGGTATCTCGAAGAGGCGCTGACCTGGATCTCCCGGCTCGATGCGGGCGCGGCGGACACGGAGCAATTGTTTGTCTATCCGGTCAAGCGCCGCAGGGCCGCTGAGCTCGCCGCCCTGATCGGTCAAATCTTCAATGTGGAAACCATTGCCGACGAGGTGGGCCTCCAGGCAGGGCTTGCCCCCGGTCGCCAGCCGGTCGATCTGGCAGGTGATGGCGGCGCAGGCGCGGCTCCGGCTGGTGGGCTGCCCATCGGTCCTGCGCCAGGCCCGCCCGCCCGGGCCCGCGCCGCCAACGCGGCTTTCGCCCAGGGACGGGCTGGGCCGTTCCCGGGCGGCAGTGGCGGCGTGCGGGTCATCGCGGACCGGTCCACCAATTCGCTCGTGATTTATGCGACGGCGGAACAATATGAGCCCATCAAGGCGGCCCTCGACCGGCTCGATGTTCTGCCCAAACAGGTGCTCATCGAGGCGACCCTGGTTGAAGTTTCCTTGCGCAATCAGCTTGAATATGGTGTGCGCTGGTTTTTCCAGAATATTACGGATGCCGAGCTTGCCGCCGATCCCGGGCGCTCCCAAGGCAGCCGCGCGACCTTCTCCGATCTTTCGGATGGGGCGATCGCCTCGCAGTTCCCCGGTTTCAATTATATCCTGGATACGGCCAGTGTGGATGTGGTTCTGACGGCTTTGCGCGATGTCACGGATGTGGAGCTTTTGTCCTCGCCCAATATGATGGTTCTGGACAATCAGACGGCGCGCCTTCAAGTGGGCGACGAGGTGCCCATCCAGACCCGCTCCGCCGTCGATGTGACCAATCCGGGCGCGCCTGTGGTCAATGATATTGATTACCGGGATACGGGCGTGATCCTCAGCGTGACCCCACGGGTGACCAGCGACGGCCTTGTCGTGCTTGATGTCATCCAGGAGGTGAGCGATGTGGTCGAAACGGGGTCCTCGGATATCAGCTCCCCCACCATTCAGCAGCGCCGGTTCGAAAGCACTGTGGCCGTGGGTGATGGGGACACGATTGTCCTCGGCGGCCTGACCCGCAACAGCGCTTCGGTCGGCCGGGTGGGTGTGCCCGTTCTGTCGAAGATCCCTCTGTTCGGCAATCTGTTCACCAGTCGCTCCAACAGCCAGCGCCGCACGGAGCTTCTGGTGATGATCAAACCAAAGGTGATCCGGGATCAAACGGAAATGCGTGTCGCGACGGAAGAAATGAAACGCAAATTGCGGATCATGTTTGACGATAAGCCGTCGCCAGCAAAGCGGATCATCTATCCTCTGCGTACGCTCGGCGTGCCGCGCGAGCCCATCGGGGGTGGGGGCGTGGGTGGCACGGGGTCCATTCCATCGTCAATGCCCTGACGCTTGTCCCCTTATCGGATCACCGCCATTCCCGGATGGCGAACGCGCCGCGATCATTGAATTCCACAATGCTGTTGCGCAGATAACGGGCGCCAGTGGCTGTCTCTGCCTCGGCCACAATGCGATAGGCTGTTTTGATCCCGGTGCCTGAGACTTTCCTTTCGCCCAATCCTCCGTAGACGGTAAGCTGGTCCGCAACGGCCGCGAAAACCTCTTCCGTGACGCCGGGCACGCGGCGCAATTCATCAACCGTGTCGAAGGACTTGCCGTCCATCTCCCAGGACATGCGCAGCACAAGGCGGTCTGCATTCCGCGATGCGGCCATGGGGGGCTCGGCACGCGCTCCGTCCGACTGGCGATAGGCGATGACGGCCCGGGCGAGGGTAAGGGCAGGGCGGGGCGCAAGGCCTGCGCTTTCAAACAGAAGGGACAGGGCGTCAAGCCGGGCATGATTGAGATCCAGTTTGCCGCCCTCGGATATCGCCCTCAGGCGGACGGTTCCCTCGCCGAAGCGCCACGTGAAGGGCTGTGCAAGGGCGTGCCCGCCGGCGAGACGCATGATGGCATAACGCGCCCCCGCATCGGCGAGCGCGCGCGCCTGGGCTCGCTCGATGTCTATGCGGGTTCCCACACTGACAAGGCGAGCCTCCCGCACGAAACTGGTGCCGATCGCCGCCAGGAGTGTGGCAACCAAAAGGGCCGCAAGCAGGGCAAAGCCAGGCGAGTGACCGCGCCTTCCTACCCCATACGGATGAGCCCCGTACGGACGAGCGCTATACGGATGAGCCCTATACAGATGAGCGTTGCCGACCCGCCCTGTGGTTTTGCGCGGCGTCATTGTGGAATTGTGTACCATGCCATCGGAACAAGTGTGTTGCCGTTGCGCCAACTATGCCAGAGCGCGCGGCAAAGGGCCACTTGCGTCAGATCGGTGTTGAGAAGAGCGAGAATGTCAGGCTGCCGTCAGCCTTTTCGGTAATAACTGTCACAATTCTCAAGTATTGGACCGCCCACGATTAAAACCAAGCTGGGGATGAGAGCCATGAGTGTTCGGTTTTTCTGTGTTTTACTGTTATCTTATATCACTTTTTCAACGTCTGCTTTTGCCGACATCACATCTGATCTGGATAAGGTGCGCCCCATCGACGAGAATATGGTCATCTGGGGCCGGGGGCTTGATCTCACTGAAACGGCCCTGTCCGCCTCCCAGGGGCTGGTTGGATATGCCGATTTTGAAACCCGTCCGCTCTTGCGCCCGGGCGAGCTTGTGGAGGTTATTCCCGGTCTCGTTGCGACCCAGCATTCGGGAACCGGCAAGGCGAACCAATACTTTCTGCGCGGCTTCAATCTCGATCATGGTACGGATTTTGCCGGATTTTTCGAGGGCCTGCCCATCAATTTCCGGACCCATGGCCATGGCCAGGGCTATCTCGATTTGAACTTCATCATTCCTGAGCTGATCGAAGTGGTCGAATTCCGCAAGGGGCCGTACTATGCCGATGTGGGGGACTTCTCTGCCGCCGGATCAATCTCGTTCAAAACCTATGATGCCCTGGAGGAGGGGTTCATCAAGGCGACGGCTGGTGAGTTTGATTTCTACCGTTTGGTGGCGGCCAACTCCACGCCGCTCGCCGGCGGCACATTGCTCTATGGCGGGGAAGTGAAATTCTATGACGGCCCTTGGGACCTGGAAGAGGACTTTGAACAGTATAACGGCCTGGTCAAGTTCACCTCCGCGCCGGGGGATGCCACATTCCAACTCATCGCGACGGGCTTCCGGGCGGACTGGACGTCTACGGACCAGGTCCCCTTGCGGGCCGTCGAAAGCGGTCTTATTGGCCGGTTCGGGTTCATCGATCCGGATCTTGGCGGCGAGACCACCCGCATCAATGTCATCGGCCGGTTCTTCGCGGATGCCTTGGGCGGCCACCTCCATGCCACCGTGTATGGCTCCTATTACGACTTCACCCTGTTTTCCAACTTCACCTATTTCGCAGGCGATCCTGTAAACGGGGACGAGTTCGAACAGGAGGACCGGCGCCTTGTGTTCGGCGGCGATGCATTTGCGGAATGGGAGTTGCCCGCCTTTGGGTTCGATCACACTCTGGTCGCAGGCGTCGAGGCGCGTTTTGACGATATTCTGGACGTGGGCCTCTTCAACACGGTGGGTCGCGAGCGCATTGGCACCGTTCGCTCCGACTCCGTGGAACAGCTCAGTGTCAGTCTCTACGGTGATGTGACGACGCGCTGGACGTCCCGTTTGGAGACCACCATTGGCATGCGGATCGATACCTTCGATTTCGATGTTGATGCCCGCATCACCGAGAATAGTGGTGACGGCACCGAAACCCTGATCAGCCCGAAAGTGACGGCTGCCTACACCCTGGCTGATCGCACCCGCCTTTATCTGAATTACGGCCGCGGTTTCCATTCCAACGATGTTCGCGGGGCGGCCATTTCTGTCGATCCGGTCACGGGGGATCCGGTCGATCCGGTGGATGTTCTGGTGCCGGCCAATGGTGCTGAAATCGGTCTGCGGACCAATGCCGTCCCTTCCCTGACCATCACGCTGGCCGCGTTCTGGCTCGGCCTTGAGTCCGAACTTGTGTTTGTGGGCGATGCGGGCACCACGGAAGTCAATGACGGATCCCGCCGTTACGGGGTCGAGTTTTCGGGCTTCTGGGAGGCGACTGACTGGCTGGTCTTCGATGCTTCGGCGACGACAACAAATGCCCGCTTCCGCAATGGTGACCGCATCCCCGGTGCGGTGCCGACCGTCGCGGCCCTTGGCGGGACGGTCCTGCTCGACAATGGCTTCACGGCGACGGCGCGCATGCGTCATTTCTCGTCCGCGCCGCTGATCGAGGACAATTCCACCCGGTCGGAGGCGACCACGCTGGTCAATGCCGGGATCGGCTATCGCTTCGGTCCGGTCGAGGCCCGGCTCGACGTCTTCAACCTGTTTGACGCCGAGGACGCGGACATCACCTATTTCTTCGAAAGCCAGCTTCCTGGTGAACCCGCACCGGTCGAGGACATCCATTTCCACCCGGTGGAACCTCGGGCTGTTCGCGGGTCCCTGACGGTCCGTTTTTGAGGGTAGCCGTTTTTGAGGGCGGCCGTTTTTGAGGGCGGCCGTGCTAGCATGATTGGGCGGTCGGTGAGATCCACCGCCCCATGCAGGCCAAACCCGTGCAGGCCAAACCCGTGCGCCAGAGTGCAGTCTGCCGCAATCGTAAAATGACAATGGACGAGCCGTTCAGCACGCGGAGGACGTCAGTGATGCAGACATTTCGGGCCCATCCATGGGTGCCAACCTGGCTTGTCGGTGCCGGAACGATCTCGTTTCAGAGCCGTCTGATCCTGGCCTTCTGCGCCGTCCTCGTGGTCGGCATCGCCGGGCTTGTGGCCAATGTGATCAGCATTCATCAAATCCGCACCCAGGTGGAAGAGTCCCACACCGCCCATCATGAACTTGCCGACTACCTGCACCTTGCGAATGACACCCACCAGGTGCTCAAGCAGATGACGGCGACGGTCCTGTCCGACGGCCCGGATATGGTGCCCATCGGGACGATGCTCCAGCGGGCCATGCGCAGCGAGCTGGCCTCCATCCGGGCTCAGATCAGATGGGGCAATATGGGGGAGGCGGCCGCGGCCCGGCTCGATCGCCTCGAAATGCGCCTGAAGGAGATCGACGCGGGCTATAATGAAGTGGTGTCGCTCTATGACACCGGCAATGAGGAGGAGGCATTAAGCGTCCTCGGCACCCTTGTTCGTGATACGGATTATCAAGAAATCTTCAACATCTTGAGCGGTTTTATCGAAATCAAGCACAGCCAGGTGCACGATCTCGATGACGATGGCCGCAGGCTGATCAACTTGGCGGAAACGGTGGTTTATCTGCAGGTGCTCTTTACCGTGCCGTTTATGATCTTTGTAGGGGTCTATCTGGTGCATCAACTGCGTGGGCCCCTGCGCCGCCTCACCGAAGGCACCGACGCCATCGCCGGCGGTGATCTCGTGCATCGCATCCCGCCCCTGCGCAGTACGGAATTTGAGCATCTGGGGCAGAGCTTCAACCGTATGGCCGTGCAATTGGACGGCCAGCGCAGTGCACTGCACCAGCTCAACCAGGGTCTTGAGGATCGGATTGCCGCGCGGACCGCGGACCTTCAGGTGGCCAATGAACGGATGGCCCGCACAGACAAGGCGCGCCGGCGCCTCTTTGCCGATATCAGTCATGAATTGCGCACACCGCTCACCATTATGCGCGGCGAGGCGGAGGTGTCCTTGCGGGGGGATGACAAGGCCGCCGGCGACTACCAGGAAAGCCTGCGCCGTATCGTGATGAAATGTGGCCATATGGGCCGTCTCGTCGATGACCTTTTGTTCATTGCCCGGGCCGATGCCGGCGAGACTCGGTTTGAAACCCGTCCCGTGCCGGTTGTTCCCCTGCTCCTGGAAACGGTCCGGGACTTTCGGCCCTCGGCGGACCAGAAAGACCTTACGCTTGAGCTTGATCCCGCGCTCAGCGGCGGGTCTGCGGCCCCGCGCGATCCCGTATTGGCTGATCCGGGTCGCCTGCGTCAGGTCTTCAGCATTTTGATCGACAATGCCGTGCGCTATTGTGCCGCTGGTGAGCGGATCGATATCGCTGCCCATCGGCGTGACGCAAGCATGGTGGTCATGGTGTCGGACACCGGCCAGGGCGTGCCTGAACAGGACCTGCCCCATGTCTTCGAGCGGTTCTATCGGGGGGCCAATTCGTCCAAGGTCAAGGGCGGGACCGGCCTCGGCCTGCCGGTGGCAAAGGCCATCGTGGACGCGCTGGGCGGCACGATCACGCTCGAAAATCGGCCCGAAAGGGGGGTGACGGTCACACTGATGCTGCCCCTTGTGCCCGATGACGATGGGCCGGAGCCGGGTGCGCCGAAAGGCGAAGTCTGACGGAGCCAGCATGACGCTTTTGCTTGTGGAAGACGATTTTGAGATTGCGGATATCCTGCGGCGGGGTCTCAAGGCGGAAGGGTATGATGTGACCCATGTGGATACGGTGGAGCAGGGGCGGGCGCTTGGCTGCTCGGTCCGCTATGACGCCGTTCTGCTTGATTTGATGTTGCCGGACGGCAGTGGCCATGAGGTCTGCTCTGCTTTACGCGATGCGGATATTCCGACACCGATCCTGATGCTGACGGCTCTCGATGCCCTTGATGACAAGGTCCGTGGGCTGCGCTCCGGAGCCGATGATTATCTGTGCAAGCCATTTGAGTTTGAGGAGCTGCTCGCCCGGATTGAGGCCCTGGTGCGCCGGGGGCGGGGCCAACTCAAAAGCCCGCAGATCCTGCAGGTGGAGGACCTGACCCTTGATCCCAAGCGTTTCCGGGTCCGGCGCGCGGGGCAGGAAATCAGCCTGACCTCGAAGGAATTCGCCCTGCTTGAATTGCTGATGAGTGCCCCTGACAAGGTTTTTTCCCGGGATATCATTTTCGAGAAGGTCTGGGGCGAGAAGGGAACGGGCACGACCAATGTCCTGGAGGCCTGCGTTGCGCGCCTGCGCCGTAAGGTGGATGGCGACGGCGCGACGCCCCTCATCCACACCATCCGCGGGCACGGCTATAAGGTGGGGCCGCCGGTCTGAGGCTGCCGCCGGTTTGAGTCCCCCCCCTCGTTTGAGTCCGAAGGTGATGATCCGTGGGGATGCAAAGATGCGCGTGCCGGCGCCAACGTCATTTTCGGCCGCCCGGCAGGTGCCGATGAGGAGGTGAACCCGTTCAAGGTTTCGGTGGTACCAAGCCGTACCCGGAGGCTGAAGAGGGTACCCAGCGCCAGAGTCACCCCGAAGCGCTGGCCGATCTCGGTGACTCAGACAACGACCATATGCTCTGCATGGCCACAGCCGACAAGCCCATTTCGGTCGCGGTTCCGGCGGGCGCTTTCACGGACCCAACCGACGACCCGAATCCGGCCACGACCGTTGATGTATCATCGCGCCAGGATTGCCCCGTTGTTTCAGCAGAACAGCGATGAAGCGCACGGCCATAGTGGAAAGGACGTCACGGTGTTCCTGAGGGAAGCGGCTGTCGCAGATGTGCCGGCTTTGGCGAAAGTGCATAGGGCGGCGCGCGGCCATGCGATGCCTTGGCTTCCCCATGTGCATACGCCGGAGGAAGATCTGGTGTTCTTCCGGGATGCGGTGTTGCCAAAGCAAATTGTTCTCATCGCGGATGTTTCAGGACACGTGGCCGGCTTTGTCGCGTATGCGCAAGGCTGGCTCAATCATCTTTATGTGGCCCCGGAAATGTGGCGCGTTGGGGCTGGTTCTCTTTTGCTGTCTGAGGCACAGGCCGCGTCTATAACGCTGCAGCTTTGGACATTTCAAGGGAACATGGGCGCGCGCGCATTCTATGCGCGGCATGGGTTTGCGGAGGTCGAATTCACCGATGGAATGCAAAATGAGGAGAGAACGCCGGACGTCCGGATGATCTGGCACCGGACGTGATCCAAAGTCCCCTGGACAAGTCTCTGCCGTCGTCTGTTTGGGGTTCGGATGCGCGATCAACGAAGACCGAGGGCCGTTAAGATCACGCATCCCATTGTGAATGGGCCCGAGGGGAGTGGCTCAAACATGTGCGGCCCTATATGCGGCTTGCTCCCTCCTTAAACGTCCGAGAAAAAATCTTGTAAAATCAATGGCTTGTCCGTGCCTCTTGTGACTGAGACACTCGCTTTCGGACCCGCCGCATCAAGGGACGCACCTTTGGCCCCAGTCGGTGACCTAGTGTCGTGGATCAGAAGTCCGGGTCATTGAAAGGGCTCTCACTCTTTGATTTATCGCGTTTTCGAA
>CAYUYV010000071.1:0-17754 GCA_964449455.1 uncultured Alphaproteobacteria bacterium
AGGGAGTAAGCGGTGTTGAGCCGCTTCGAGGGTTCGAATCCCTTCCTGCCCGCCAGCCGGTCTTCGTTTTCCCTCCCATTTTCCAGTTTCGATGTCCTGCGTCGCTGGTGCGAGCCATTCTGCGCGCTTTGGCGGGGTCGCGTGGAAACACCGAACCGTGGAGACGCCGAGCCGCCGAGCCGCCGAGCCGCCGAGACGGGCACTCTCCCATTTGTTTCGCAGCGACAATCTCTTGTGGCTGCATGCTCGGTCCGTTTGGCGGTGGTCATCCGGTCAGGGGAAGCCGCGGTCGGCCCTTTGGTCTTGCCACTTGAGGGGTGGTCCAGTGTGGCGGATCAGGCTTTCCGTCATGGGTTCGGCGGGCTGGGATGTGTCGCAGATTGCCCGGCTTCGGTCCGGGCCAGGGGCGCGAGGGACAGGAGCTTTGCCATATGGCGCTCGCGCGCGCCGTTGCCTTCCCCAATGGAGTCAAGCGTTGCGGGCTCAGCCATACGGCCAAATCATGAAGCCAGTGATCAACGCGGGACTGGGCCTTGATCGGTGGCGGATCCGGGCTGCGCCGTCGATCCCCTTGCCCGGTGATCAATTCTCTCTCGGCACTTCATTTTTTCCTCTGTATTTGCACCCCATGGCAGAGTGACAGACAGCGGCGATCAGTGCGCTGACACATCCAGCGCGAGGCTATGGATGGCGCTGGCGCTGAAAACCATGAAGGGAGCATCGCATGGATAGGTCGGCGGAGGCGGAGGCGGAGGCGGTGCGTGTGGGCGTGATCTTGGCGGGTGGCCAGTCCCGGCGCATGGGCAGCGACAAGGCACGCATCGAGCTGGCCGGGCGACCGCTCATCGAGCATGTCCTTGGCCGGTTGGCACCGCAGGTCGAGCTCACTTTGATTTCTGGACGGAGCGACTATGGGACCGGCAGGGTCGTGATCGGGGATCGGCCCGATGGGCCCAAGGGGCCGGCGGCGGGGCTCTGGGCCACGGCGCACTGGCTCAAGACGCATTGCCCGAAAGCCCGCCTTTTCGTGGCGGTACCGGTGGATGGCCCGTTCCTCCCGATCGATCTTTACGACCGCATGGCAGCAGCCGGCCCATGTGCGGTTGCGGTCACCGAGGACGGACAAACAGTGTCTCAGCACCCGACATTCGGCCTTTGGCCAGTGGCTAACATTCTGAAAATACTCATGGGCAAGGGCGCCACCAAAGGTCCGTCATTGCACCATTTGGTCCAGGCATGTGCGGCCCGCGAGGTCATCTTCGCTACACATCAACTGCTCAATATCAACACACCAAACGATCTTGTTCAGGCGAGTGCCCTTATCCGCGACGGCGCTTGACGGATCTGGCCCAGACACGAAACAATCACAAAATGTGATCACGAATGTCGGCGGTGGATCTCGGTTGGGGCCAGGACGCAAGCGGCGCGTTCTGGCAAGGCATGTGTGGTTCATGTCCTGCACCGGTAGGCTCGGATGGGGAAAAAGTCCGTAGCGCGCCCCCTTTGGGCATTGGTCGTTCTGCGCTTTCGCCGGTCTGGAGAAGCCAGGATCGATTGGGAAGAAACGTAAGCTGAAACGACCCTTTGTTCATGCCTGTCTCGCATTGCGGGTTCATGCATGTCTCGCATTGCGGAGCCCAAGAATGACCCATAAGGAACGCTCAGTCTGCGACCCAAATTGCCATGCCAACCCGAAATGCGGACTGTCTGTCACGATTGACGACGGCAAGATCACATCGGTGAATGCCGCAGAATATCCGGTCCCCGGTTATAAAAACCGTATTTGCCTCATGGGGCGCTCACGCCTTGAATATCAATACCATCCCGACCGCCTCCGAAAGCCGCTCAAACGCGTCGGGGCACGCGGCGAAGGCCAATGGGAAGAAATCTCTTGGGATGAAGCGGTCGCACTCTTCGTTGATACACAGAAAAAAATTTCGGAGCATTACGGGCCGCGCGCGGTCGCATTTTCCCAATATTCCGGCGCCTACGGACTTTTAACCCGCGGCTCCGCTCTGCGATATGCCGGTTTGACAGGCGGCACGGCCATGAGGCCGAGCGGGGTTGATTACGGTGTCGCCAAAGGGCTTGAATATATGTTCGGCGTTCGTGCCGCCAGTTTCTTTGGACCAGGCGGACACTCCCTCAGTGACACAAAGAACTCTGATCTGACGATTATCTGGGGCAACAATCCTGCCGTCACCCGAAGCGTTGACCATGGTCCACTCAAAGAAGCCCGCAAATCTGGAACGACGCTCGTCTGCATCGATCCTGTAAACAGTGAGACGGCAAAGCTGTGTGACGAGTGGCTTTCCATCCGGCCCGGAAGCGATGGCGCCTTGGCACTCTCGATGGCCGAGGTCATTATCCGTGAACACCTTTATGATACGTCATTTGTCTGTCGTCACACAAATATGCCGTGTCTTGTGAATACGGATACCGGGGATTTGCTCAAGGCACATGATGTCTTTGCGAATGGCAGTGATGAGAGTGTGGTGTGGTGCTCAAAAGCTGGCACGCTCGCCAAACTCTCTGAGGCACAAGAGCCGGAGTTGGACATCTCGCGTCATGTCCGTGGTGCAGGCGGTACGCTGATCCCGGTCGCATCGGTGTTCACGCTCTTCTGCAAAGTCACTGATCCATTTTCGCCGTCCGAAGCAGCAAAGATCACGCAGATCGACGCCGCGACAATCACCGATCTGGCAAGGCGTTATGCGAAGGCAGGCGCGGCAGCCATTCGGATCGGGTATGGCGTTGACCGGTGGTACAATGCGGATCTGACCGCGCGGGCGATCGCCACACTCGCATGCTTGTGCGGCTATATTGGTGTGCCGGGCGGCGGTGTCAGTCTTGTCGATGGCGGGCGAAGTGTGCCTGTGAAAGGCAGCAAGTTTTACGCGCCCGACGGCCTGTTGCCGAACTTTTTGAGCATGATGGAACTCGACGCAGCGGTCTGCGACGCGGTCCCCTATCCCATCAAGATGGAATGCATTTCCCTTGGCAATCCATTCAACCAGGTCAAGCCGAACCGAAAGAAGGTTTTGGAGAAATATATCGGCAATCTGGAATTCATCACGGTCATCGATCATTTTATGACGGACACGGCAAAATTCGCAGATCTTGTTCTTCCGGCATGCACCATATTTGAAAAGACCGATATTGTCGTCGATAAATTCATACAGCTCCAACAACGGCTCGTTGAACCGGATGGCGACATGAAGTCCGATTTTGAGATTTTTCAGGCCTTTGCAACGGCCTATGGCATCGGGCACTCCTTTGATAGGACGCCTGAGGACTACATTGACAGTATGCTGGATACGGATTCCCCCCTTCTTCAGGATGTGGACATTCATCGCCTGAAAAAGGAGAAAGTCATTTATCCGTGGCCCACTGATGAGCCTTACGTCAGTTTTCAAGACAGGCATTTTTCGACGCCGTCAGGGCGCATTGAGATCTACAAAGAGCAACTCGTTGAGCATGCCGCGCAGCTTCCATTCTACAAGGAGCCGATCGAAGCCTCGCCCAAAAATCCGCTCTTTGCGCACTATCCCCTGGTCCTTCTGTCATCCCACAGCCGTTTCCGCATTCATTCAACCTTTGCGAATCTGGAGACGGTCAAAAGAAGGGAGCCGGAGCCGGTGATACGCGTCCATCCTGCCGACGCGCTTGTCCGGAACATCAAAGACGGCATGGTTATCGATGTCTTTAATGACCGTGGGCAGATGAAAATCAAATGTCGGATCGACGATTCAATGCGTGAAGGGTGCGTGTTGATCAGTGAGGGGCATTGGATTGATCAATTCATTGAGGGTGATCCTTACGCTCTCACCCATGATGATTACAGTGCGACAACGGAGAATTACGCCCACTATGATGTTCTCGTTGAGATGAAAACAGCAGGCGAGCGCACCTGAAAAGTGAGGAGTTCACCCTTGGCAAGCACCATGTCCCAAAAGAAGCACCCGCTGGACCCTCCTTCTGCGGATGAGCTTGTTCACGCCGTCCGTGTGTTCAGCAAGCATCTGACATTGAGTGAACGCTCCTTCTTCTCATTCGGCGCCTTGGAAGAACCGGATAAGGAGACAGTTCTCAATTTCACGATCGGCACCCCCTTCGATCGCCGGATCCGGCTCGCAGGACATGATCGGGAGAAAGGTCAGAGTTTTGATGCTGTCGTTTCCTTGACCTTTGAAACACTTGTGGCTTTCGCCTGGCTTGATAATGGACAGGCGCCCGTGTGCGGTGATGACTTCCTTACTATTTTGAACGTCTTGAAGGAGCACCCCGACTGGGTGGCAGCGCTCAAGAAAAGGGGCATCGCCGATCCTTCTGAGGTTCATATTGAGCCCTGGCTCGCTGGCGTGCGCCCGCCTGAGATGCCTGAAGGACGGGTGTTTCGGGCCATCGCATTCCTGCATGCCCATCCCGATGACAATCACTACGCAAGACCGGTCGAAGGCCTTGTCGCGATGATTGACACTGACAGCGGCCGTGTTCTCGTCCATGACCATGGTGTCCACCCCATTCCACAAAAATCGGGCGATTACGCAGCGAAATTCATCGACAACATGCGCGATGACGTGAAGCCTTTGGAAATCACGCAGCCGGAGGGACCAAGCTTCACAGTCGATGGTCAGGTCATCCGCTGGCAGAAATGGCACATCCGCATTTCAGTCCACCCGATCGAAGGGCTCGTCCTGCACGATGTGCGATACAACGACAACGGACGGGACCGCTCCATCCTCTATCGCGCTTCCTTGTCTGAAATGGTCGTGCCCTATGGCGATCCGTCCCCGATGCATTTTTGGAAGCACGCCTTTGATGCGGGCGAAACCGCGCTTGGTCACCAGGCAAATTCCCTGAAGCTTGGCTGTGATTGCCTCGGCGAGATTCACTATTTCGACTTCGACCTACTGGGGGCCGACGGGAAAGCGTATCGCGTGGACAACGCAGTTTGTCTTCATGAGGAAGATTATGGAATTTTGTGGAAACATACCAACATATTCCGCCCCGATTTGCCGCCTGAGGTCCGCCGCTCACGCCGTCTCGTGATCAGCATGATCCATACGGTCGGTAATTACGAATACGGCTTTTTTTGGTATTTCTATCAGGATGGCACCATTCAACTTGAGGTCAAGCTCACGGGTATCGTGGGCGTTTCCGTCAGCCCGGACGGCGCAGGCACGCAGACGTCACCTCTTGTGGCACCCGGGCTCACCTCACCGATCCATCAACATTTGTTCTGCTTCCGGATGGATTTTGCCCTTGATGGGCAGGAAAACACAGTGCTGGAAACCAATGTGGAACCGGACAGCTCCGGCGCTCATCCCTATGGCGCAGGCTTCCGGGCCAT
This sequence comes from uncultured Alphaproteobacteria bacterium, assembly GCA_964449455.1. Lineage (GTDB taxonomy): Bacteria > Pseudomonadota > Alphaproteobacteria > JAJFIK01 > JAJFIK01 > CAYUYV01. Next base: position 5,354 of record CAYUYV010000071.1, read on the forward strand.
CAGCCGGCCGCTCAAGACCGAAGCGGAGGCCAAGCGCGACATCGCTCCCGCACGAAGCCGAACCTGGCGGGTCATTAATCCGGCGGTCAAGAATGCTCTTGGCAATCCCGTCAGTTACAAGCTCCTGCCGCAAGCCGCACCGATCATGCTGCCGCCGCCGGACTCGGTTTCCGGCAGGCGTGGAGGATTTGCCCGACATAATCTGTGGGTGACGCCCTATGACGCCCAGGAACATTATGCGGGTGCAGGGCCTTTCACCAATCTCCATTCAGGTGGGGCCGGATTGTCAGCCTACACCCGGGCTAACAGGTCAGTGGAGAACACGGATATTGTCGTCTGGCATACCTTTGGCGTAACCCATGTTCCGCGTCCAGAAGATTGGCCCGTCATGCCGGTCGAGTATGCCGGGTTTAGCCTCATTCCCGTAGGCTTTTTTGACCAAAATCCGTCCATAGACGTACCGCCCTCCAATACGTGCTCAAGCTGATCCGTTGGGGTTCAATCTGGCTGGCCTCGCTTTTGAGCCCCCTGTCGGGGACGTCTGTTATGACCGACAGATCGACCCTCACCGCCAGCCTTTTCCGACGTCGGATGGCTACATCTGCATTGTTCCGTACACATTGGGCATGTGGGATACCGTGTTCGAGATTCTTGGCGAACCTGAATTCACGAAAGGCGATCGATTCGCCCAACCCGTTGACCGGCTCCGCAATCAGCATTTGCTCTATGAACACATGGCCGAGCTGACCCCGGCACGCACCGCCGCCGAATGGACGTCTCTTTTCCATGGAGCCAGCATTCCGGCCATGCCTGTCCGGGATATCGGCGACATATTGGAGGACCCGCATCTGACGGCCACGGAGTTTTTCCAACGCCGGGAGCATCCAAGCGAAGGGACGGTCCTGGAAATGAAGGAACCCGTTCGGTTCTCCGCCCACGCGCCGTCCCCCCTGCCCCTGGCGCCGGTCTTGGGTCAGCACACGGCGAAATATGTGGCAAACGATGGGGACTCATAGGAGACGGCATCACGTGGCCGCGGCAACAGTTTCGAGCGCCCTGGGTTCAAGATCTCGGTTGAGGTGCTGGAACGCAGTTTCTAAGGCTCACCCGAATGAATTTCCGTTGAAAACGTGATCACAAAATGGGACACTGATCTCGGGCCTTGTCCTATCGGTCCTGGTGCCCCGCAAGAACACGCGGATCATTCGTGGCGCGGTCGTACAAAATGGGGCCATTGCGCGGGGTCCAAATTGGGTCCGCACAGGCTTTTGACGGGAGAAGAGGCATGTCACTGAACGTTATTGCCGTGAGTGAGGAAACCGGCGTGTCCAAGGGGCCGATGGAGCTGCCCGCAGACATGATCGCCGACGGAAATCCGATTTCGGAGAGCTTTGAAGCCAAAAAACTTCCCGTGAATGGAACGCTGCGTACGGGCATCTGGGTCGGGCAGCCGGGCACAATCAAGATCAATGGGTATCCAACCGATGAAGTGATGACGGTTGTCCAGGGCCGGCTTGAGATGACCAATGAGGATGGCTCAGTCATCGCTGCAGGACCCGGGCAAACCGTCTTCATGCCGAAAGGTTGGAAGGGCCTATTCCGGGTCGCTGAGCCGACAAAGAAGTGCTTTGTCACGGTTGGATGATGCGCCGGATCATACAGCCTATCGGGCGCTCACGGCGGACGACTTCAAAGGCCAAAACCTCATGCGCGTGCGCGATCAGACGCGCGCCATTACCAGAACCTTCGTCGATAAGATGGCCGCACACAATGGGCGCTGCGACTTCGCCTCTAATGTGGCCTTCCTGTATCCGTTATGCGTCATCAGGATGATCCTCGGTCTTCCGGAGAAAGACGAACTGCGGATGGTGACCCTGACCCGGCAGCTCTTCGGCAGTGATGATGAGGCGTATCAACGCGAAGGTATGGCACCTAAGGAAGTCGTGGAGATGGTCATCAACGACTTCATCGCCTTTTTAACGGAAGTCACTCATGACCGGAGGGCCAATCCCCGCGATGACCTTGCCTCAGTGATCGCCAACGGCCAGATCGACCCAACTCGCCGCCCCCCTGAATTCGTTCAATCCTATTTCGTCAGTGGCCTGAAGCGATTACCAGTCAGCTACAGAATGGCGTGCTGGCATCGCGAGGACCCATCCTGGATGTTACGATTGACCGGGCTGCGCCACGCGATGCGTATCCATCCGTCGGTTGGCCTCTTTTTTCGGCAGCTTCCAAGGGGCAGGCCCTGGGGCGCGCGTTCGACCGTAATGTGGCCTCGGGTACATCCCAAAGGTCAAAGGAGAAACAAGCATGTCGAACCATGTTGCAGGCAAGTCAATCATCGTCACGGGAGCGGCTGGCGGCTTCGGGAAGCTGATCAGCGAGAAGGCGGCCGCGCTGGGAGCCGCCATCACATGCCTCGACGTGGATAGCGCGGCGCTGGAAACGACAGTGGCCGGAATCAATGCGATGGGTGGCCGCGCCATTGCTGTCCCTGCCGATGTCACAAACCTTGCCCAGATGAAGGCAGCGGCTCAAAACGCTCAACAGAGCTTTGGCCGGATTGATGTCATAATCAACAATGCGGGCGTCATGCCGCTCGGTCTTTATAGTGATCATGAGATAGGCGCCGAGAAATGGGGGCGGTGCATTGACATCAATATCAAGGGCGTGCTGCACGGCATTATTGCGGTCTACGATCAGATGATGGCCCAGGGCGAAGGGCACGTCATCAATATTTCCTCCATCTACGGAAATTTTCCCGTGCTTGGGGCGGCCGTCTATGGCGCCACCAAAACCGCGGTCAACTTCCTTTCCGAGTCTCTACGGGTCGAGGCTCGCGGCAAGATCAAGGTGACGATCGTGAAACCGACTGGTGTTCCGGGTACGAATCTCGGTGCCGGTGTGGTGAACCCGGAAGCCGTCGTCGGCATTGTTGGTCAAAATGCATCGGCATTTTTCGAAACACTGGTCGCCTATGGTGAAGGAACCCTGCCTGCACGCCAATGCGATGCGACGACGATGGATTATCCGGTGCTCGACCCGGAACACATCGCCGACCAGATTATTTATGCCATTAACCAACCAAAAGGGGTGTCCATCGGCGACATAACCGTCCGGGCATCGGGCGATCACTACATTCTATAGCTCCGTGTTGGCTATAGCTCCGTGTTGGCATGGCGACTTGGGTGACTGCGCACCATCGTTTCTTTATCCTAGTATTTGGCCCAGGCGCCGGGCTTGTGGACCCAGAATCCAACTCCAGAGGAGAATGACCAATGGTCAGCCAGATGTTCAAGGAATGCCTGATAGAAATCTATATCGGCGAACAACATGGCGAGGCGATATTTGATACGCTCCTGCCAAAAGCGCAAAATGATGAACAGCGTTTTATTCTATCTTCTCTGCTTCAGCTTGAAACCGAAGGCAAGGCCCGGATCCGTCCCATTTTGATGAAATATGACTTGTCGATGGTCGAACATCCTGACTCTAAATCATACGGAAAATCCGCAGTCGAACCGCTGAAAGACATGTCCTGGACTGAGCAATTCGCGGCCATGGCAAAAGCAATTGAGTCCGTCTTCCTTCCCAAATATCAAAGACTTGCGAAATTGGTCACTGAAGAGGAGGATGCACAAGCTTATGAGCTTGCCAAATTCATGGGAGACCATGAATATGCGCTCATGGTTACATCCGAAAATATCGCCGTCGGACGGGCCGATTCCATCGCCCCAGTGGTTGAGCTCCTGCAGTTCCCTTTGATCAGGCCGAAAAACCGCTGAGAAACATAGAGCTTTGCGGTGTTGTTTTCGGCGTGTCGCCGGACAAGATGAATGCGCCTCCATACGATGCACTCAGTGTGCCAATAATCAGCAGGCGGTGAAAGCGCTCTGGATCTCGCCGCCACCAATCCCCTTGAACATGAGTTGAGACGAAAGCGCCTTATCGAAGGCACGCTTTGCACCGGCGCCATTGGCCGATCAGTGGAGGATCCAATGACCTTTTCCATAGAACAAATCTGGCGCTATCCTGTTAAATCATTTGAAGGCGAACAAATAGACTCTGCCCTCCTCTCCCACAATGGCATCCCCTTTGATCGGCATTGGGCCATACGGGATGTGGAAACAATGCGCGCTCTGGTCACAAATACAAGTCAGAGACTGGGTGTATCTGCGGAAGTCTTGAACACCGGATTCATATCGGTCGGCGATAGCGTAACCTTGTCCTGAAGGTCACTGAGACGTCCACAGATGGGCTGGTCAATGGGTCACGGCAGGCCGGATCAAGGCCGACGGGCACTGCGGAGTTTTCAGGTTGCATCGATGCGGGTTTCTCCGAAAACGCTTTAGCGGCTGACGAATCGGGTCAGTTCGTCCTGAACAATATCGGCATGGGTGGGATTGTTGAGGGTCGCACGGGCCCGGCCAGCAATATCGTCAGCCAGGAAACCACTTTCGGCGCGAAGCGCAATCAGATCACTTAAATAGGCGCGCGAAAACTCCGGATGGGCTTGAAAGCTGATGATCTGATCTCCGTATCGAAGGCCAGCCACCTCACAAAAGTCCGAATGGGCGATCAGGCGCGCATTGTCCGGTGCCACCATAATCTGGTCCTGATGCCACGCACAAAGCGATGTTGAAGTCCGCAGGCCATCATGTGTCTCCAGCTCATAGGCCATGACCCCTATGCCCCAGCCCTTCGCACTCTTTTCGACCGTGCCGCCGAAGGCTTGGGCAATGATCTGATGCCCGAAGCAAAGGCCAATGATCTTCTGTCCTCGTGCATATGCGCGGCGTATCAGATCCATCAGTGGAGGAATCCAATCATGGGTCTCATAGACACCGTGCCGCGACCCGGTGATTAAGATGACATCATAGGCATCCGAATTTGCCGGAAAATCCCCGTCCAACACCGCATATGTCTTGGCGGCTTCGGGCTCCAAGCCAATCAGTCGCTTGCACATCGCATCATAGTCGCCGTGCTTGCCACGCAACTCCTCCGGCGCTCGGCCCGTTTGGAGCACCATCACAGCCTTGTCATGTCGTGCTGATTGGCTCACCATCATCAGCCTCCGCATTATACTGTTGCGAGATAGGCATCATATTCTGCAGGCGGAATAGTCCTTGTGAGCGTATCTCGCTCCTGGCGCTTGCAGGCGGAGAACACATCCACCAGATGGTCTCCAAAAACGGCACGCGCACGCGCCGAAGCATCAAACCCCATGATGGCGCCATCCCAGGTCGATGGCAGGCCAGGCACAACATTTTTGTAGCCATTGCCGATCACCGGCTCGCCCGGTTGGATCTTTCGGTTCAGACCATGAAGCGCCGAGCTGAGGATCGCGGCCAACACCAGATATGGATTCACGTCGGCACCGGCGACACGGTGCTCGATCCGGCGGGCGGCATCCGAACTGGCCGGGACACGCACCGCAACGGTTCTGTTGTCATAGCCCCAAGTGAGAGTCGCGGGCGCATGGGAGCCGGTTTGCAGGCGCCGATAGGAGTTCGCATGCGGTGCAAAGACGAGCATCATCTCCGGCAAGTCAGCCAGAAGCCCGCCAATGGCGAACCGCAACTCATCCGATCCTTCCGGGCCGCCATTGGCAAAGATATTCGTTCCCGTACGGTCAAGGACACTCACATGGGCGTGAAAGCCATTGCCTGAATCTTCAGCATAGGGCTTGGCCATGAAACTTGCGACAAAGCCGGACTTCTGCGCGACGCGTTTGACGATATATTTGAAGAGGACCGCATCATCGGCCGCTTTCATGGGGTCCGCCGTGTGATTGAGGTTCACCTCGAATTGGCATGGTCCATTTTCCGAACTTGCGGCCTGGGCTGAAATGCCAAATGCGTCGCAGGCGGCGTAAATGCCGTCCAGAACCGGTTCAAATATATCGAGCTCGCTGATCGAATATGTGTTCGATTTCGCGCCGCCATCTAAACTGTTGCCCATTGGTGGCAAGAACGGACCAGTATTGGATGGCGAGGAACTGAACAGATAGAACTCCAGCTCCACCGCGCATACCGGCGTGAGATCCCGCAATCGATAGGCCTCGGCGACTGCGGCAAGGGCGTTCCGGGGATCAGCCAGGTAAGGCTCGCCAGAACCCAGATGCATCGTATGCAGTAGGATCGCCTCTGCGCTGCCCTCGAGCGCGAGAGCCGCCGGCCCCCGTTCCGTTGGTAACAAGACACCGTCAAGATCGCCGGTCTCCAACACATGGCCACTTCCAATTACATCGCGGCCCCAGATGTCGAGAAAGAGTGTACTCAAGGGCAGCTTTACTCCGCCCGCGGAAACAGCTTCGACCTCCGATGCGGGATATCTCTTTCCCCGGAGCACACCATTCAGATCACAGACCACCGGCTTGAGTGTCCTCAAATTCGGCGTCCGGTCAATCCATTCACGCAGATCGGGCAGGCTCATTTCCGCTCACCCTAAACACCGAGTTTGTCTCGCAAACCGTACCACCAGGACCCCAAAATGGAGTAAGGGACCCGCAAAGCACGGCCGCCAGGAAATGCATAATAAGGCAAGCCAGCGAAGACGTCGAAGCGCGACGCATCACCATCGATCGCCTCAGCGAGGATGACGCCGAACAAATGGGATCCTGTTACACCATGACCGCTATATCCGTGGGCAAAATAAACCCCGTTATCGAGCCGACCCATCTGGGGCACGCGGGAATAGGACAAGGCGATATTGCCGCTCCATGCATAATCAATCCTCACATTGGCAAGCTGAGGAAATACTTTCTTCATATTTGGCCACAGCTTTTCCTGAATATCAGTGGGCGTTGTACCGCCATAAACCAGGCCTCCGCCGAACAGCATGCGCCCATCTGCCGTGAGCCGGTAATAGTCAAGAATGTAGCGTACGTCCTCGACACATAGATTGGTGGGAAGAAGCTCAGCACAAAGCGCGCCGGATAGTTTTTCCGTTGTGATCACCTGAGTGGAAACGGGCATGACCCGGCGTTCAATTTCCGGAACGACACCCGACATATAGGCATTGCCGCACAGCACAACCGTCTTTGTGCGAACCTGTCCGCCTGGCGTAGAAACGACGTGCCAGTTTGCGGCTGTGTCGACGCCGGTAACCTCTGACAATTCGAAAATGTGCCCACCGAGGGATTCAATTGCGTCCGCTTGGCCCAGCGCCAAGTTCAAGGGGTGTACGTGCCCGCCGCTATGATCGATCATCCCACCGCGATAGACCTTTGATCCAATATGCTGCTGGATTCCATCCGCATCAAGAAGTTCATGGTCGTCCATGCCGTGGGTACGCCACTGCCTTTGTTTGGACTCCAGCTCCGTCATTTGCTTGTCGGTGTAGGCGGCAAAGATATTGCCAGATATGTAGTCACATTGAATATTGTAGTTTTGAATCCTCTTGCGGATGATTTCCCCACCGTCCTGAACGAGCCGCCCCACAAATGATGCCGCAGCCTCGCCGAACTGGCGCTCTATCTTATCCAGGCTGGCATTCAGCCCGTTGACAACCTGTCCCCCATTGCGTCCGGACGCGCCCCAGCCAATGGCCTTGGCTTCCAGCACACACACCGCGTACCCGCGCTCGGCAAGTGCAAGTGCCGTGGACAGGCCGGTAAACCCAGCGCCAATGACACACACATCAGCATCAAAATCACCCTGAAGGCTCGGCCTCAGCGCCTTTCGATTTGCCGTTGCGCTGTAATAGCTCTCAATATGGACCTGTTCGGCGGTCTCCCTTGCCGGAGAAGGGGAACTGCTCCCATATGTTTGGGTTTCAGTCATATCGGCACTGTTGTCCAAGGTGACTTTCGACATTTGGCTACCATCATTCGTACCCATCACAGCACATATGGACAGCACATGTGGCGCCGATGAAGGGCCCCGCAGATCCCCATGCGTGGACATGGGAGGGAAAGCATCTCCGATTGCAACACCACGAACGCCTCGCCAGCTCCGGTCCATGAGATCGCAAGGATTAATGATCACGAAACATCGAGGGGCGACCACCAAAACAAGGGCCGGAGGCTTCCATGAACGTTCCATTATGTGATCACGTTTTCAATGAAAAAGCACGGTTGCAGGACGTGTCTGGCTCTCTCGCGGCGTCGCCAAGCGGGAAGACACTGTCCCGCCGGATGGCCGGGTCACCGCTCGCCGCGCTTTGCCATGTTGCAGATCGACACGTTCAGCTTACGGAGAGCTTGGCATGGGCGGTAACTGGATCGTCAGGGCTTTTTGAATGGCCTCGAATCAGCGCCGCCGAAAGTCAAACTCACTGATATTGTTCAATCCGTCGGAAATATCCGCATACACTGCTTTTTCCAAATCCTCGGGCCTATTGTCGCGAAGGGCGGCAATCGCCTCTTTATGCCTGTCCTCCTCGATCCAGGATGTGCCCAAGCGCCCGACGACGACCCGCATGAATGGGCCGAACTGAAGCCAGAGGCTTTCAACCATCGTCATGAGAACGGTCGACTGCGCCGCATGGTAGAGCGTGAAATGGAAGTCGCTGTTGAAGCGGGCATAGTCCGCCGCGTCCCCCCTTTTGATCGCCTTGTCAATTTCGGCATCGGCTTGCTTCAAGGCATCAAGCAGTTGCTTTTTCTGGCGAGGCCGAGCGCGGACATTTTCCAGGGCTTTGCTGGCCAGTTTTGGCTCCAGGGCAAGCCGCGCGAGTTTGATTTCGGCCAGCTTTTCTGCGGACATGGTCGCGATCGTTACCCGACGGGTTTGCGTTGTCTCCAAGGCACCGATGGCGATCATCCGCCGGATCGCATCCCGCGCCGGCATGGCGCTGACACCGAATTCGGAGGCCAAGCGCCGCACGGAAATCGTGCTGCCCGGGGCAAACTGGCCCGAGATAATCAGCTCTCTCAGGCGCTCAAAGACATGTTCGTGCATGACGGCCGTCGCCGGTACGGCCGTCGTCGTCGCACTTTTTCGCTGCATCATTTTCGGTTGGTTCTCCAGGCGCTTTGGCCGGCGATTTCAGGCTGTGACTGGAGAGTATCTCCAAGATTTAGCGGGATAGCCATTGCGTAAGGGCACATGGGGACGGTGGCATAGCCGCAGGGTGGGACGCCGCGAGAGCCCGTCAGGTGGGCGTCATTTTGTTCAAGATCGGCGATCCTTGAGAGTGCCTCCGTCGCCCAGCAACAGATCGGCCCTTTTGGTAAAATCGGCGACGCAAAGCGACGGGGTGATCAGGCAATCAAGCAGGAAACCACGTGTTAAATTTGTCAGTGCGGAGGCAATGGCCTGTGCATCCAAATAACCGGACTTTGTCAATCCCTCCGCCAATTTATCGACACCTCTTTGTATCCATGCATTTAGCAGTACTGCCATTTCAGGTTTTCGCGTGCCATAGAGGGTCAACTCCAGATCGACACGCATTGATGTCGGGTTTGCCAGTTCTTCTGCGACGAGGCGCGCCAGGACTTCTATCACGCCGCCCAGTGTGAGCTTTCCTCCTTCTTCCAAACCAATCCGTGCCCCATAATCTTCCACAGATCCAAGGTGATACTCAAAAGACCTATAGATCAACTCGTCCCGAGTCCGGAAATGGTAGCTGACAACGCCATGGGACAGGCCGGCCTCTTGGCCAACCCGGCGATGGGTCACGGCATCCACCCCATCACGGTCGATGACCCGGATGGCAGCATCCAGCACCTGACGCCGTGTTCTTTCTCCTGCACTGATCGTCAAAAAAACCTCACGCGTTGCAAACCCAATCCCTGCTTCAACGGCACGGGAAGATCCTTGACAGATGTCAAAATTTTCCATCCCATACTGTAAACGGGGGCTCTCCATAAAACGGGATGGAATTCGCCCGGTTCCACCACACAGCACCCTTGCTCAAAACGACATTGAACCAGAACAACATTGAACCAGAACAACATTCAATGAGCCGCGAAGAAGGGACATGAGCACTGTGACTGATTTCAATCTCAATGTGCGGATGAATGGATTGGGCGCCATATCCGTATTGGTGCTCGCCCTGTCTTTCATTGCCAGCCTCTTTTTACCCTTGGATGCGCCCGCAGCAAACCAGGAGGCGGCCGCAGTCTGGCTGAATACTGTGGCAGGGCTTTATCTGCTGGGCTGGTTGAATCAAATCATCGCCATGTTGGCCTGCTCTGGTGTTTTCACAGCTGCCGGCTGGCTGATCTTTCCCCAAGCGCCCCTCCGTGCGAGCATGGTCTGGGTTCTGACCATCATCTCCGTTGCCGTATTTCTCATTACGAAATTCTTTACGCTCTGGTCCGTCCCCCTTGCGGCGAAAGCTCTGGCGTCTGGGAGCGCGCAGAGCGATCTCGCCCGCGCCTTTCTTTCCGTTCTTGCGCCCCAGGCGGCGTTCAGCCTTTCACCCAGCCTGGATTATCTGGGCTTCTGGTTGTACGCGTTTATTGGCCTGTGCCTGTTCCGTCCTCTTTTTCGTTTGTCCATCAGCGCAAAATTCGCAGCCCTTGCATTCCTCATTTTTGGGATAGGGCTCAACCTTGCCTATATCGCACCACTCATCGACGGCATAAGCCTGAATGGCATCTCCGACGTCGTTCTGTCGCTCGGCATACTGATCTTCATCGCAAGCGCCTGTCTTTTCTTTGATTTCCGGGCCCAGCGTGAAGATCGTGCCCTTTCCCAGAGCGCGTGAGCAGGGGGTATGGCCGGATTTCCATCGCCAATACGGACTCAGAAGCGAAAGCCTGTTTGGATGCGGCCTTTGATGCAGCCTGGCGCGCCATCAGTGAGCAACTGTCCGTCAGCGATAGTGGGTAAATCCGTTCGTCATTGGGGCGGGATGCTGGACTGGCCAAACAGTCATCCTTGCCGAATATTTGAGGCCAGCCAAACCCTTTGGAACAAACCTGATGGGCCCTCGTCATGATCACCCGCGCGCCAAAGCAAGTTCGTCGATACTTGGCGTTCCGCCATCGGCGCGTTGCTTCTGGCAATGCGGGCCTTGATCGAGGGACTCGCCCCTTAACCCCCATCCTTGGGTTGGCTCAGAATAGTTTCAACACGGAAAACAGGACCTTGTAGGCGATGACCAAAGACGCATCTTTCCTCTATAATTCGGCGAATTGGGCTGATGTGAATGCCATCCATGACGTCTTCACACGGTTGCGTGCCGAAGACCCGGTGCATTTCTGCTCAACCGAGGGATACCCTGACCTGTGGCATGTCACGAAGCATGCGGACATCTTCGATGTCGAGCGCCGGACCAGCGATTTTCTCAACGAACCTCGGCTGATCATTTCGACATCGGAGGAGGAAGCGCAAATCCGGGCGCGGACGGGCGGATCGCTGAACCGCATCCGTTCGCTTGTGACCTATGACGCGCCGGAGCACATGAAACTTCGCCTGCTCACGCAATCCTGGTTCATGCCGAAAAATCTGGACAAGCTTCGTCCAAAGATTGCCGATTCCGTGGATCGTGGTTTGCGCGTGCTTCACCAGAGCCAAGGCCAATGCGACTTTGCCCGAGATGTCGCACTCGAATATCCGCTTCGCGTCATCATGGCGGTCCTCGGTGTTGCTGAAGATGACTATGGGTTGATGTTGCGACTGACCCAGGAATTGTTCGGTCCGGAAGATCCTGACATTGGCCGAGACGTTCCAGAGGGTGTGAGCCCGGAGCAGGCATTGGCGGAAACCATCAATGATCTGTTTGCCTTTTTCACCGCTCTGACTCAGGAAAAAATCGACAATCCCAAGGATGATGTCGCCACCATCATTGCAAACGCCGAGATCGACGGAGAGCCCTTGGATGTGATGGGCAAGCTCGGCTACTACACCATCGTTGCAACAGCCGGCCACGATACCACCAGCTATTCCTTGTCCGAAGCCGTTCATCAGTTGGCGAAAGATCCAGCACTGTTTGATCGACTGAAGCAGTCTCCCGAGACAATAAGCTCACTGATTACTGAAGAAGCGATCCGCTACGCATCCTCCGTTCGCCATTTCATTCGTACCGCGAACAAGGACACAGATCTCGGTGGAAAGACCATCCGCGAAGGCGAGTCCGTCATCCTTTGGTATCCCTCCGGCAGCCGCGACGAAGACGTGTTTGACAATCCCCACGCGTTCAATATCGATCGTGATCAGGGCAAACGGCATGCCGCGTTTGGCCATGGCGCGCATATGTGTTTGGGCATGCATTTGGCACGGCTTGAGATCGACAGCTTTTTGAAGGCCCTTGCGTCAAAAGTGGAGGTAATCGAACTGCTGGCTGAGCCCAAATATGTGCAGGCAAATTTCGTGGGTGGCATCAAATCCCTGCCGGTTAGAATGACGCTGCGCTGAGTGCCACCTCCGTCCGCAGGCGCCCGCGCCCATGGCTTTGCACATGGTTTCTGTAAAATAGACCGGCGCAACTGATCACCGGCGCAACTGATC